>QHBV01000249.1 GCA_003244035.1 Solirubrobacterales bacterium
GAACCCATCGGGCTGGGAGCAGGGCTCGCCGGCATCTGCCTCGTGATCGTCGTCGCTTGGGCGCTCGCGTCGGTGCTGATGCTGACCGGGACCCTGACCAGCGCTACGCAGATCAACGACCGGGTCAAGGTGATCAACTCCGCGCTGACGCCGATCAACTACAACCTCTCGTTCGTCAAGCTCGCCGGCAACGTCGGCAAGCTGACGACCAAGATCAACGCCGCGGCGCAGCCGCTGTCGGCGCAGGCGAACACAGTTTTGATCACGGCGCGGTCGATCGACTCCAAGGTGACGCCGATTCTCAAGAACGCGCAGGCGATCAACGCCGTCGTACAGACGATCAACGCCAGCGCGAACTCGATCAACACCACGGTGCACGGGATCGGTGGCTCGGTCAGCTCGATCGGATCGAGCGTCGCGTCGATCGGCAACTCGGTCGCCGGCATCGGCGCCGACGTAGGCGCGATCCACAGCAAGGTCGTCAGCATCCTCGGCGCGGTCGGTGGGATCGGCGCAAGCGACCACTCGATCAACGGCGACGTCTCGCAGATCACCCCGGACTTTGCCGGGATTCTGTCGACCGCGCAGTCGATCCGCGCCCGGCTGGCCAACGTCGGGCGCCCGGGCGGGCAGGCCGATCAGATCATCGGCCTCGTGACGAAGATCAAGGGCGACTTCGACGGCATCCTCGCGCGCGTCGGGCAGCAGAACGGCACCGCTACGATCACCGGACACGCCAACTCGATCGACTGCGCCCGCCTGTTCGTGAATCCAGCCCCCGTCCTCATTGGACGCGGCGGCATGGACTGCAACGGGTACAACCCATGATCGTCCCCCTTGCCAACCTCAGCGTCTGGGAGATCGGGACCACGATCGGCTTCGTGGTCGTGACGATCGCCGTCGTGATCGTCGCGATCATTCTGGCCCAGGCCTCGCGGATCGCCGACCAGGCGCAGTTCGCCGACGACTCGGTTGAGGAGATCCGTGAGCAGAGCATGTCGCTGCTCCACGGCGTCGACTCGATCATGGACTCGGGGGTCAGGATCCTCCACGCGGCACGCTCGCTGCGCAAGGTGGCGGTCGGAAAATGAGCCTTCTGACCCTCGCCACCACCTATCAGGAGCGGGTCGTCTGGTACGTGGTCCTCGGACTCGGCCTGGTGGTCGTGCTCGTGGTGATCGGACTGATGCTGCTGCTGCTGAACTTCGTCGGGCGGATCCGCCGGAGCGTCGTCGGGTTGCTCGACGGCGCCGGCGCGGTGGCGGCCAACACCGAGAACATCCCCAAGCTGGTGGCGCTGCCGCCGGTGCTGAAGACGATCGCCGAGGAGGGCGTGGTGCTTGACGCTTACATGAATGCGCTTTCGCAGGGCTACGGCAATGGGGGCTCGTAGTGAGCACTCTCGTCTTGACCATCCTGAGCGTCGCTGAGGCGGTGGCGCTTGTCGTCGTCCTCGCGCTCGCTTTGACCGAGATCCGGCGCCGGCTGGAGACGATCTCCGAGGGGCTGAAGACGCTGGCGGGGGCGCTGACCACCGTCGAGTCGGAGCACCTGCGCCCGCTCGGAGGCGCTCTGCAGGAGATCAACGAAGACGCCACGGCGCTGCTGCCGCTGCTTCAGCAGATCGGTGCCAAGGCCGCGATCGTAGCGCGGGAGGTGGGGCCAAAATGATCGTGATCGGGTTCATCGGGGCGCTGGTCCTGCTGTTCGTGGTCCTGCCCGTGGTGGTGGCGCTGCTGCGTGGCGTGCTACTCGCGGCTAGGAGCATCCCCGCCACGGTCGACGCGATTGCCGGCGTCGCCACAGACGCATCGCGCGACCTCGACGCGGTCCAGCTGCTGTACACGACCTCCGCCGGGGTGCAAGCGATCATCGGCGTGGTCGCGAACCTGGGCGGTTCTCTCGACGTGATCATGGAGGACGTATGATTCTCGCCGTCGCCCCCGCCGCGGTGATCACGATCATCGCGATCCTCTTGATCATCGCCGCCGTCGTAGTGTTCCTGCTTGCGACCATCGTCGAGCTCAAGAAGATCGTCACCGGGCTAAACGTCGTGATCGGCCCGGTCGGTGAGATCGTGCGCAAGACCGCGCCGGTCAATCCGCTCGCGACCGACATCGTCGAGCACCTCGTCGCGGGCACGAACCTGCTCGAGGGCCTGCTGGTCAAGAAGGCTGGTCGTGAGGACGCCGCGGGCGTGATCGAGTCGCTGTTCCCCGGCGGCGGCGTCGCGTTCAAGCAGCGCACCGGCGGGCGCGGCAAGGTCAAGAACATCGGCGAGGTGTATGGCCCCGGTGCCGCACAGCTGATCCGCCTTGGTCGCCAGGCGCCGCTCGGGACGGCAATGAGCGGCCCGGCGATGCGGGACGCGATCTTTTCGAGCGCCTCGGCACGCACGCTCTATGCCGACCCTCGCGCCGGCGCCAGAAGCGCCACCGGAGGGGCTGGGACGGGCATCGGGCGCTCGCCGGTCGTCGGCGGCGACGCCCCGCCGCCCGGATCCGGCCAATCGGCACTGCGAGCGCGCCCGGCGCGTTCGCAGGCCTCGAGCCCGCCGCCGGCGCCGAGCCAGCCGGCGCCACCGAGCCAGCCGGCGCCACCGAGTGGCGGCTCGTCCTCGGGGCTCAGCTGGGGACCGAGCGAAGCGCCGCCGCCGAGTGACGAACCCGCTCCGCCGGGCGTCCTGCGTCCGCGCCGCGCGAGAGCCTGAGTCACTGTTTCTAGGCGCCAGATGCTTGGTGGCGCAGCGTCGGGAGACGTGGAGCTAGCGGCGTAGCGAGCGGACCTTCGCCGGCGCGTCCTCGGAGAACGCGGAAGCACAGCTGTTGGAGATCGCGGCGTTCATGTCGGCCTTGAAGCGTTTGCCTGGCGCCATTGGTCACATAAGCGTCCGCCCGACCGGCGGCCAGGTGCGCGCCCGGTGGTCGGCGCAGGCGGCCCCGAGATCCACCACCTGGCTCAGACACGGTAGTCGCGTCGAACGCTCCGCTGGCTGCGATAGCCCGGGTCTCAGCACCCGTCGTACCTCGAAGCTCCTAGATGGCCATGAACCCGACGATCAGGCGGACGCGATCGCGAGCGCGGCGCCTGTCCGCGTCGGCGGACACCCGTGCGCACGACCGGCGTGGGCCCATGGTCGTGCGTGTCGCCCATCAATTGCAGCAGTCGTCTATGGACACCCGTCGACGACGGGGATCGGGGAAGCGACGCAGCAGCCCTCGCCGGCCCAAGTCTCGCGACCTTCAGAGATGGCGAGCGCTGCGATCGCGAGCGCGATCACCGGATCGAGCCACCACCACTCCAGCGCGGCGTTGGCCACTAGGCCGACGAGCACGCCGGCGGCCATGTAGGCGCAGAGGAGGTTCTGCGCGCCTTCACCGGCGGTC
>QHBV01000250.1 GCA_003244035.1 Solirubrobacterales bacterium
GGACATGCTGCGCTACCACGGGCCGGGCTCGCCCGGCGGGGTGGCGCACGCCTTCAAGGTCATGCAGCGCGCGTTCCCTCTGCTGGACTGCGACGGTCCGCTCCAGCGGCGCGAGATCAGCGTGGCGACCGCCTTCGGGGGGCTCGGCGCGCGGGACGCCTTCGAACTGGTCGCCCGCGCGGTGACGGGGAACCGCTACGTCCTGGATCCCGAGCTCGCGCGGCCCGAGCGCGGCACGACGCTCGAGCGCTTCGTCTTCCGGGTCGGCTACCGCGAGCGCAGCGTGACCCTCGTGCTCCGCGAGGGATTCGTGACCGACGAGTTCATCGCGCTGGCGCGCAAGGAGCGCAGCCCGCAGGAGGATGCGAGGCTGGACGTCCTCAAGCAGGAGATGGCCGAGCGCGTNNCCCGGCCGCGGACGTCTATGACCCAACGCGCGGCGCCTGACGGAACGTCTACGCCGGTCGACACGGGCACCATTCCCGCCTTGGACGAAGACCAGCTGCGCGGGCCGATGCTCGACCGACTCTGCTCGGGGTCCCGAGAAGTTTCGTACGGAAAACCGGGTTTGGGCGACGCTCTGGGCTTCGGGGAGTCGAGACGCGCCCGTGCACGGCGCGACCCGCTGCTCACTCCAGGACGCAGCGGCTTCAGCGAAGGCCGCGTGCGTGATGCCGCCGTGTGATACCAGGGATGTCCTCTACTCGGAGTGGTACAATATTGCGTACTACTTACGAGGAAGGAGGGAGTTATGGCGATCACAGCAACCCAGGCGCGGCGGAACCTGTTCCCGCTGATCGAGCAGGTCAACAACGACCGCACGCCGGTGGAGATCACCTCGCGTCGTGGTCACGCGGTGTTGATGTCGCTGGAGGACTACGAGGAGCTGGAGGAGACCGCCCATCTGCTGCGCGCGCCCGCGAACGCGAGGCGACTGCTCAAGAGCCTCGCGCAGGCGGCCGCGGGGGAGCGCGAGGAGCACCCGCTGTCACGGTGAGGCTGGTTTTCACGCCCAACGGCTGGGAGGACTACACCTACTGGCAGTCAGCTGATCGCGCCACCGTGAAGCGGATCAACAAGCTGATCGACGATGTGTTGCGCGACCCGTTCGCCGGCATTGGGAAGCCCGAGCCGCTGCGCCACGCGTTGTCCGGGTGCTGGTCGCGACGGATCAGCGGGGAGCATCGACTCGTCTATCTGGTCGATGGCGAGGACATCGTGATCCTGCAGGCTCGCTACCACTACAGCTGATCGGCGCGCAGCGCGAAAGGACCGGCGTGCTACAGCACTTCGCCGGCGCCCGTCGAGCGCGGTCGCGGTTCTTGGCGCGGAGCCTCTGGGTGGGCGTCCGCGCCGGTTCGTAGGGTTTCGCGGGGAATGGCCTATTCCCCGCGAGATCACCGGTCGGGGTGTCAGCAGCCGTCGGGGCTCGGGTCCCGTCCGCCGGCGGTCAACCCGACGCATTCCCTGCGATGAGCTCCCTGCGAGGTCCCAGTCGGCGGCTGCGCCCGGTACGTGACCCGGTCCCGCGGCTCACCGACGCCGTCGACGCGTTCCTCGCCCAGCCCGACCTCGCTGCCTCCAGTTGCCGCTCCTACACCCAGACGCTCGCGCGACTACGAGACGCGTTGGGCGGCGATCGGCCGCTCGATCGCGTCGGTACGCGGGAGCTCGAACGCGCGACGCTCGAGATGTGGGGCGCGACCGCGCCGGCGACGTGGAATCGGCACGTTGCCACCCTGCGGTCTTTCGACAGCTTCTGCCGTCGCCGCGGCTGGTTGCAAGAGGCGATCGCCGGCGGGCTTGAGCGCCGCCGCGAGCCGGCCGACCGGACCAAGGCGATCCCGTACCCGCAGCTCGATCGGCTCTGGCGCCGCGACGACGTCGCGGTGCGCGAGAAGACGCTGTGGCGGTTGTTGTACGAGACTGCCGCCCGCGCACAGGAAGTGCTCTCGGTCAACGTGGAGGACGTCGATTTGGAGAACAAGCGCGCCCGCGTGCGCTCCAAGGGCGGCGACACCGAGTGGCTGCATCTGCAGTCGGGCTCCGCCCGGCTGCTGCCCAGGCTGATCACTGGCCGCGAGCGCGGACCGCTGTTCCTCGCCGACCGCCGACCCGCCCCAGCCCGCATCCCGGCTGCTTCTGATCTTTGCCCGTCCACGGGGCGCGGGCGGCTGTCCTACCGTCGCGCCGAGGAGCTGTTTTGCGCGGCGTCGGGCGGCTGGACGCTGCATCAGCTGCGCCATTCGGCGATCACGCATCTGGCCGAGGCCGATGTCGGGCTCGCGTTGCTGATGGCCAAGAGCCGCCATACGTCGTTGCGCTCGCTGCAGCGTTACGCGCGCCCGGGTCCCGAGGCGGTTGCGAAGCTGACCGCCGAGCACGATCCGGAGCGCCGTCGGCGGTGAGCTGGTGATGCCCGTGTCGTTGTTGGGAGCTGAGCGACTGGCCCGCTGCGGGCAGGCTGCGGTGCTGGATTCCACGCCGGTCCCGTGCGGTCAGTCGCGCGAGACCGCAAACGCTCGGAGCTGGCCGGCTGGGCGGCCTATGGGTACTGCGCCTCGCACTCCCGGTACTTCTGGGGATTGCGGCTCTACCTGTTGTGCGCACCGGACGGAATGCCGGTCAGCTTCTGCCTCGCGCCAGCCAACGAGCCCGAGCGCGAGATCGCCGCGGCGATGCTCGAACGCGCTCGCGCGCGGGGACTGCTCACGGGCGGCGAGATCATCGTCGGCGACAAAGGGTTCGCCGGCGCCGAGTTCGAGCAGACCGTCGCCTGCTTCGACGCCACTCGCATCCGCCCCGACCGCCGTGACGAGAAGCCCCGGTTCGGCAAGCTCGGCGGGATCCGCCAATGGATCGAATCTGTCAACGACACCCTCAAAGGCCAGCTCTCGCTCGAACACCACGGCGGCCACATCCCGGCCGGAGTCTGGGCACGCGTCTGCCAACGCATCCTCGCCCTGGCCGCCGGTGTCGAGGTTGTCCCGGGGCTCGTAGAACTTTCGATGTGACGGCGGTCCCTCCGGCCGCGTCCGCTCCTGATGGGAGCGTTCGCGGCGATCCGCCAAAGATCTGATGGGAAATGCACCCA
>QHBV01000251.1:0-10973 GCA_003244035.1 Solirubrobacterales bacterium
GGCACAACGCAGCCAGATCGGGGCCCCCACCCCTTAGATCGACGCGCCGGACCCCTTACCGCAGAGGACTAGGTCACCGATCGACCAGTGCAGCCTCCGGCGAGATTGCGTGGCCCGGTCGCACCATGGTCAGCCGCGATTGCCGCAGCCCGTAACAACGATCATGACCTTGGCCACACGGGCAGTAGATACCGGTATTGCTCATCGGAGACACGACTCGATCCCACCGCAGCACGGCCTTGCTAATCGACCCGCAGCACGGCCTTGCCGTTGACGCGACGGTCCAGCAGCGCCTCGATCGCCCGCGGCGCCTCGCTCCAGGACGCCTCGAGGTCGATCTGCGGGTCGAGCCGGCCGGCGGCGACGAGCTCGGCGAGCCGGCGCAGGTCCTCGACGCCGCTGCGCGTGCGGGCGAGCTCGTCGAACACGAGCAGGCCGTAAAGCCTGGCGCCGGGCGCCCGCCCGAACAGCGAGCGCGTCGGGAACGAGACGGGCTCGTCGGAGGTTGCGGCGAAGTTGACGATCGTCCCGCCTCGCGCGACGCGGCCGATCGCGGCGCCGAGCGTGGGCCCTCCGACCGCATCGATGATCACGTCAAACGTGTGCCCCTCGGGCTCGAGCTCGTGCAGGAGCTGATCGGCGCCGAGCTCGATCAGGCCGTCGGTCCGCCGCGCGAGCGCGGTCACGTGGGCGCCCGCGAGCTTCGCGAGCTGTATCGCGAACCGTCCGACGCCGCCGCTCGCGCCGGTCACCAGCACGCGCTTGCCGAGCACGAAGCCGGCGACCTCGAGTGCGCGGAGTGCGGTCAGTCCCGCGACCGGGAGCGTCGCCGCCTGCTCGAACGAGACCGCCTCGGGCAGCTCCGCGAGCAGGTCGGTGCCGACCGCGGCCAGCTCGGCCCACGCCCCCGACCGCACGAGCCCGACGACACGGGCGCCGGCCTGCGGGCCGCTGCCGTCGGCCGCCGCCGCCCGCACCACGCCCGCGACGTCCCAGCCGGTGATCGACCCCGGCGCCATCGAGGCAAGGCGTCTTGACTCTCCGCGGTTCAGGCTGAACGCCCTGACCTCGACCAGCGCATGGCTCGGGCCGGGCTCGGGGGCGGTGACATCCGCCAGCTCGGCGTGGGGCGGGGTCGCGCAGGCGACGAGTGCGCGCATCGCCCTACAACCTACTCCGAGGCAACCGGTTACGGCTCGCGGCCCGCAGGCCGCGAGCCGCGCTCGATTCCAGCAGCGCGGCGCGTGCGGCGGCGCCAAGGGATCGGCTCGCTCCGGGGCGGGCCGAGGGCCACGCCCGAGGCGAGCCCGAGGGCAAGAGCGGCCTTGTCCCGTGCCCTCGCCGGAGTAGCATCGCAGAGGTGCTCACCGTTGGGGTGATCCTGCTCGTTGTCGCGGTCCTGCTGATGCTGGGGGAGGCGCACATGAGCACCGGGGGCCTGATCGCAAGCGTCGCGGTGCTCGCGCTCACCGGCGCCGTGACGCTGCTGCTGCTGAGCGCCGGGGCGGGACTGCTCGCGCCGCTGGCCGGCGCGGCTGGTGTGCTTGCGCCCTCGCTGGTTGGCCTGCTGGTCTTGCGCCGGAGCCTGCGCTCGGCTCGGTCGCGGCGTCCCCGCGCCGGCGCGGAGGCGATGATCGGTCATGTTGGCGTGCTGCGAGCGGGGACCACCGGAGCGCGAGTGTTCGTCGACGGTGGACTGTGGCGCGCTCGGCCGGGCCCCCTCGAGGATGCGAGCGCGTTGCATGACGGCGATCGCGTGGTCGTCGAGCGCGTTGACGGCCTGACCCTGGGCGTGCGCAGGGCCGAGGAATGGGAGCTGAATCCGTGATCCTGACAGTCATCGTGATCGTGCTGGTCGTGCTCGCCATGCTCGGGCTGGCGCTTGCGAGCGCCTCGGTGCGGGTGCTGCGCGAGTACGAGCGCGGCGTCGTCTTCCGTCTCGGCCGCCTGAGCGAGCTCAAGGGGCCGGGCGTAGTCCTGCTGATGCCATTCGTTGATCGGCTCGAGCGCGTGAGCCTGCGGACAGTGACGCTGCAGGTCCCCCCGCAGGAGGTGATCACGCGCGACAATGTCCCCGCCCGCGTCACCGCGGTGGCCTACTTCCGCGTGATTGATCCCAACCGCTCGATCGTCGAGATCCAGGACGTGCTCTCGGCGACCTCGCAGATTGCCCAGACTACGCTGCGCTCGGTGCTCGGCAAGGCGGAGCTGGACACGCTGCTCTCCGAGCGCGAGCAGCTCAACGAGAACCTGCAGCACATCATCGACGACCAGACCGAGCCGTGGGGGATCAAGGTCACCACCGTCGAGATCAAGGACGTCGAGATCCCCGCCGGGATGCAGCACGCGATGGCGCGCCAAGCCGAGGCCGAGCGCGAGCGGCGCGCCAAGATCATCGACGCCGAGGGCGAGTTCCAGGCCGCCGCCAAGCTGCTGGAGGCGGCCGAGGAGATCAGTCGCAATCCCGTGACGATCCAACTGCGTTACCTGCAGACCCTGCGTGAGATCGGCAGCAACGAGAGCTCGACCATCGTCTTCCCGTTCCCGCTGGACATGCTGGCGCCGCTGCTGAAGGCAGCGGGGAAGGACGGCGAGGCGGATCCGGGGCAGTAGGGCGCGCTCGCGGGGCGTACCGTCCGCCACCCCCGTCGAAGGAGATGACCATGACCGAGCAGCCACCACCGCGCGTGCGCCGCCGCCACCTCGAGCGCATCGTGATGCCCAAGCCGAGCGAGATCAGTCAGGCCGTCGAGGAGGTCGAGGGCTTCAACGCCAAGTTCGCCGTCCTTATCACCCGCGGGGTCGGCACGATGGCGTGCGCCTACGTATTCAGCGCGATCGCGCTGATCAGCCTGCCCGATGCGATCAGGGCCGGGCGCCCGCAGATCATCTCCTGGATCGCCCAGACATTTCTCCAGCTCGTACTGTTGAGCATCATCATGGTGGGCCAGTCGGTCCAGGCCGCCGCCTCCGATGCCCGGGCGGAGAAGGAGTTCGCCGACACCGAGATCGTCATGGACCGCCTGGACGAGCACACCGCCGGCGGCATCCGCGCCGTCCTGGATCGGATCGACGCGCTCGAGGCGCAGCTGGCGGGGCGCGTCAGCCCGAGCTGATGATCGTGCCCACGTGCTCCCCGGCCAGGGCCCTCGCGATGCTGCCCGGCTTGCGCCCGTTGACGATCTGGATCTCGCGCACGTGCTTGGCGCTCGCCATCAGCTCGAGCACCAGCGAGTCGATCGGGAGCGTCTCGAGGCCCATCGCCAGGAGCTCGTCGGCACGGGCACGGGGGATAAGGTCGCCGTCGTCCTTCTCATCGCTCGCCGGATCGCTTTTCAGCACCCCGTCGACGTCCTTGACGTAGATCGTGCGGGCCGCCCCGTAGGCGTCGGCCAGCAGAAACGCGCCGGCGTCGGTGCGGTGCGGCGGGACCTTCCCCACCGGCGGTGGGAACTCGTAGATTCCGAAGGGCGGGAATCCGTTGGAGACGACTGCTCGACTGGCCGACAGGTGGACGGCCAGCTGCCGCGCCACCGCGGTGTGCGGCAGGTAGGAAACGCCGTCCTCGGCCATCAGCGCCGCGATCAGATGGCCGTTCTGCTCGGCCTCGGTCGACATCAGCTCGGCCAGGAGGCCCGTCGGGAGGCCCAGATCCAGCCCCACGCCGAGTACGTGACGAGCGCGGACCCCCGGACCGGCGAGGATCAGCAACCGGTGCTTTGAGAGCACGCCGCGCAGCTCGTCGACGACCGGCCCCAGCACCGACGCGCCGCGGTCGATGACCGAGCGACCGCCGAGCGCGACCACGTTCAGCCACGGCAGCAGCCGGACCACCGGACGGTCGATCGGCCGTACGAGCTCACGGTCGAGCAGCGTCTGGCGTACCAGCGCCGAGGGCACATCCTTGGCGGCGAACGAGGGACTTGAATGCGTCATCGGGCTCTCCTCTCTTTCAGCCGGGGCGTTCATGCCGTGGCGATGATCGTGCCGACGTGCTCGCCCCGCAGCGCCCGCGATATCAGACCGGGTCGCAGGCCATTGATGACCTGGACCGACTTCACATGCCGCGCATGGCGCATCAGCTCCAGCACCGGGCGCTCGATGATCAGATCGGGCAAGTCGAGCCCGATCAGCTCGTCGATCGTGATCCGCTCGATCAGCTCGGCGCTCGGATCGGTCTTCGGGTTCGCCGTGTAGAGCCCGTCCTCGTCCTTGACGAAGATCATCTGCCGAGCCCCGTAGACCTCAGCGACCAGGTAGCAGCCGGCGTCGGTGCGGTAGGGCGGGATCACGCCCTCCGCGGGGACGGGCTGCCACATGTCGTAGGACGGCATCCCCGAGAAGATCGCGGCGCCACATTCGGCCAGATAGAGCGCCACGGCGTCGAAGGCTCCGCCGCCGACCACCGGCACCCCGTGGCGGGCCATCAGGGACCCGAGCATCTGGGCGTTCTGAGCCGCGACAGCGGCGCCAACACCGGTCAGCACGCCGGTCGGCAGGCCCAGCTCCGCCGCGAGCGCATAGACGTGACGCGCGCGCGTGCCCCCGCCGGTGCCGATCAGGATCTTGTGGCTCCGCTTGATCGCCGCCAGCTCCTGCACCAGGGGGTAGACCGCGACCCGACCGCGATCGATCAGGCTCTGCCCCCCGATCTTCAGCACGCTGACATCGGGCAGGACCGCGTAGTCAGGCACCGTGCCGCTCGCCGCCATCAGCTCGGGGTCGCTCAGCGGCCTGGTCAACAAGAGCGATTCCAGCGCGCTGCTGCTGTCAGCTTCTGTCATCGGTTCTCCTTGGGTTCCCAGTCGGTTCCGTTGGGCCAGGAGCGTAGGCCATCTAGGCATACATTGCAAGTGCTGATGGCATAATGGATTTTTACCTAGTCAAGAGCTACGGAGGAACTATGTCTGTTCACAGCTACACCATCGGCGCCGCCGCCCGTGCGCTCGGCGTCAGCGTCGACACGATCCGCCGTTGGGATCGTGAGGGGCGCATCGCCGTCTCGCGAGATGCCCGCAACCATCGCCTCGTAGCCGCAGCCGAGGTCGATCGGCTGCGGGGCTCGACACCACGATCGCTCACTGCGCGCAACCGTCTCCCCGCCCGTGTCGTCTCGGTGGAGCGCGAGGGGTTCCTCGCGCGAGTCGTGCTCGACACGACCAAGCCCGCGCAGGTCGTCGCCGTCGTCACGCGCGAGGCGGTCGACGAGCTCGATCTCCGCGCCGGCGACGATGCCCATGTGATCCTGAAGGCGACTTCGGTGATGGTCGGGCAGATGCGATGATCTCGACACCTCCGTCGCGCCGCCGTGCCCGACCGTCAACTGGAGCCATGTCGAGGAGGGCAAGATCAACCGGGTGCAGGTGAGCTTCGACGCCCGCGCGATCGCCGCGGCGATCGGGGTGTGAGCTCAGCCCGTCAGAATCTCGATCAGGCCCGGGAAGCGCTGCTCGAGGTCCTCGCGCCGCAATGAGATGAATCGCAGCGTCCCCTCGGCGCGGGTGCGCGTCACGCCCGCCTCGCGCAGCAAGCGCATGTGGTAGGACCCCGTGGAGGGCGGGAGGCCCAGCGCGGACGCGAGCTCCCCGCAGGGGCGAGCGCGGCCGTCGGCGAGCAGGCGCACCAGCTCGAGACGCACCGGGTCGCCGAGCGCACGCATGATCGTCGCCAGGTCGAACGCGGAGGCAGAAGGGTGCGGGATCTTCTCGCGCGGGTGGACGGGGGCCTGCACGACGTTCATGATATAACTTCTTCCAAGTTTCCAACATCTTGGAAATACTCCTCTGACCGCAGACGCAGGACCCGGATGACCGCCTACTCGACCCTCCACTCCGCAGCGCAGCGACGCACGCTGCCCCCGCGCGTCGCCTACGCGCTCGTTGCCGCGGTGATCGGCTTGGCGCTGTTCGCGTCGGGAACGCCGTCGCCGCTCTACGGCACGTATCGCGAGCTGTGGGGGTTCTCGCCGGTGGTGCTGACGCTTGTGTACGCGACCTACGCATTCGGCGTGCTCGCCACGCTGATCCTCGCCGGGCGGCTCTCCGACGAGGTCGGTCGGCGACCCGTGCTGCTCGTGGCCCTGGGAACGTTGATGGGCTCGACGATCGTGTTCATGGTGGCCGACTCGGTGGCGTGGCTGTTTCTCGCCCGCGCCGTGCAGGGGCTGGCCACAGGGCTGGCGCTGGGCGCAGCCAGCGCAGCGCTGCTGGACCTGCACCCGCGCCGTGACCCGGCCGGAGTCGGGCTGACCAACGGCGTCGTGAGCGCGGGCGGCATGGGCCTCGGCGTGCTCGTCTCGTCGAGCGTGATCGAGCTCCTGCCGGCGCCCCGCGTGCTGCCCTACGTCCTCCTGTTCGTGCTGTTCGCGATCGCGTTCGCCGGCGCGTGGTGGATGCCCGAGCCTGTCGTCGACCGCTCGCGCCCTCGGCTGACCCCGCAGCGCCCGAGCGTGCCGGCCCCGACGCGCCGTGCGTTCGTCCTCGCGGCGCTCGGAGTCACGTCCTCCTGGTCGATCGGAGGCCTGTTCCTGTCGCTCGGACCGCAGCTCGCGGGCAGCCTGTTTCACTCCACCAGCCCCCTGGTGGCCGGGGTCAGCGTGTTCGCGCTCGCGGGGTCGGCCGCGATCGCCCAGTTGGTGTTCAGGCACACGGCGCCGTGGGCGGGAGCCGCCGCCGGCTCGATCGCCCTGGCCGGGGGGATGGTGGCGATCGTCGCCGCCGCAGCAACCGGCTCCAGCTGGCTCTACCTGGCTGGTGCGGGCATCGGCGGCGCCGGCTTTGGGGTGGCCTTCCTCGGCGCACTGCGGGCGCTCTCGGCGGCGATCCCACCTGCCCACCGTGGTGCGGTGATGTCCGCTTTCTACGTAGTCGCGTACGCGGCGCTGTCGCTGCCGGCGATCCTGGCGGGCGTGCTGGAGACCCCGCTGGGCCTGCGAGCGACGTTCGAGATGTTTGGGAGCCTGATCGCCGCGCTCGCGCTCGTCGTCGCCGTCGAGGCGTGGCGGACGCGGCCCCTCGGCAGTCCGGTGGCAGACCACCTGCGCTGCGACGTGGTGGCGTAATCATCGTGATCGCCGCCCTGCGGGGGGCGGCGATCTTCTCGCAGATCGGTCAGGTGTCGTGCTCGACAGTGCCGAGCCAGTGCAGCAGGGCGCCGCGAGAGAAGCGCCACTGTCCGGCGAGCTTGCGGCCGGGGAGCCGGCGTTCCTCGGCCAGCGCCAACAGCACGTCCTCGGCGACTCCGAGGAGGTCGGCGGCTTGCGCGCAGCTGAGCACCTCGAGCGGACCGGCGGGTTGGAAGGAGTGGTGGCCGAGGGTCAGGCCGGGCTGCTCGAGGTCGATCGTGACTCGGCGCGGAGTGGCGTCGGCGGTCAGCACGCGGAGCGCGTCGAGGCCCTCCTGGGACTCGGGGTCCACGTGGCGCTGCACGAGCCCGGCCACGAGGTCCTTCTTGCGCACCGATAACACCCGGGCGGCCCGGTCGAGCCGGCGGGCGTGCTCGATCGGAAGGCGGACGAACAGCGCAGCGGTGTCGTGAGACTGATTCGGGGACATGGAGATATCGTAGCAATATCCGATATCCAAGTGGCTGCCAGGTTAGGCAGCGCAGGGCGAGGGCGGAAGACGTTCCCCGCGATGCGGGCGGCGCCGAGGTCGACGTTCGTTCCGACCTCGGTCCGTCACCCCGGCGGGCGATCCGCGATCCAGTAACGCGGCCCCGCACCAAAGCGGGCCGCTCGGTCGTCGGGGTTCGCGAGCTTGCAGCGGTCAAGCGAGAGGCAGCCGCAGCCGATGCATTCGGTCAGGCTGGCGCGCAGGCGCTCGAGCTCGGCGATCCGTTCCTCGATGCGCCCTGACCAGGTGCGCGACAGGCGCGCCCAGTCGCGCCGGCCCGGCACCTGCCCGCCCGGGAGCCTTGCGAGCTCGGCGCCGATCTCCTCGAGCGTCAGCCCGATGCGTTGGGCAAAGACGATGAACGCGATCCGGCGGAGCACGGGACGGGGGTAGCGACGGTGGCCAGAGCCGGCTCGCTCGGAGCTGATCAGGCCCCGCTGCTCGTAGTAGCGCAACGCCGACGCCGCCACGCCACTGCGTCGCGCGACGGCGCCGATCGTCAGCAGGGAGGACATGCGAACAGGAGATCACACTTTCCGCTTGACTTCAAGCTTACTTTAGCTTATAGCTTCTTGGTCGATCGCAGCCCAACCGCAAGGAGATGACAGATGACCACGCCACGTACCGCGAGCGAGCAGATCACCGAGGAGGTCACCTCCTGGCCAGGCGTGCAGGCGGCCCAAGGCAACCGAGGTGAGTTCGCGTTCAAGCTCGGGGGCCGAGCGCTTGGTCACCTGCACGGCGACCATGCCGCGCACTTCAGCTTCCCCAAGCAGGTCTGGGGCGAGCTGCGTGCCCAGGGCCGGATCGGGCCCCATCCCGTGTTCCCCGATAAGCAGGGGCCGGCCGCTCGCCGGATCCAGGACGAGACCGATGTCCGCGAGGTGATCGCGCTGCTGCGACTCAACTACGACCGCGCGGTGTCCGCTCGCGGTCGAACCGGAACGATCCCAATCGAGCCGCGCAGGTCGAGCTCGTAGACCTGCCCGCCGAGCTCGACCCCGAAGCTGTGATGCTCCTACCGCCTGCGAGCGACGTATCGAGCGAAGATGCCATCGGCTGAGTAGTCGGCTCTCTCGATCCGGAAGCCGGAGCGCTCGATCATCGGCTCGAGCAACCAGGTGAAGGTTGAGTGCTCATCCCGGACGTGCTCCTCGAGCTCGGCGCGGGTCCAGTCTGTCTCGATGCCGGTCGCACCGGTGGCACACCAGCTCTCGATTCGCTCCATCGCCTCCTCGGGCTGGAAGCTGTAGACGACGTCCCACAGGCGGAGCACCGCCTCGGGTCGCATGACGTTGCCGAGCCTCACCAACGCGTGCGCCTTCCAGAAATCCGGAAGGTGATGCAGGGCGTAGCGGCAATACGCGAGATCGACGGGCGCGCCCGAGTGCTCGTAGCTGAGAAAGCCGGCGCAGACGCACTCGATGTTCCCGTGACGTGACGCTTGCACCTTCTGGCGGAGGAGCTCTTGCATGACCGGCGAGATGTCGGCTGCAATCACACGGGCACAGACCGGGGCAACGGCAAGCGTGAACTGGCCGGTTCCGGCGCCGAGATCCAACACCGTCGAGCGCGCATCGAGACCCAGGCTCCGGAGGAGCCGGACCTCGTCGAGCGGATCGCCGTCCTCCTTGGCGTCATAGCGTGCGACGTGAATCGCGTCGAGATTCTCCCGTCCAGCGTTGGCTCGCTCGTCGAGCCGCCAACTCAGGCTTCGAGGCGCTGTGTCCCCCCTCTCGTCAGCCGGGAGGCTCAAGGGCCTAGCAGCGCCCGCGCCTTGGTGTAGCTGATCGTCTGCGCCGCCGGGGGCAAAGACACCCGCACTGTGGGGTTGATCGCGCGAATGTCCTGGACGGTCTCGATCGGACCCCGAGTGGTCGAGGGCAGCGCGGTTACAACCCGGACGGTTTCGCCTCGCCCCGTGACGTAGGTCGCGATCAGCTCGCTCGAGGCTCGGAGCGCCAACAGCTTGGCCTTCAGCTGGGCAGCCAGCCCGGCAGAGAACGCGCTACGGGGCAGGTGGGCCAGTTCGAAGCTGCCCTGGAATCCGTACACCGTCTTACCGTCAAGCACCGTTCTTCCGATCGAGCGGAACTGGCTGGCGGTGGCCAGCAGACGAAGGTTGTGCCTCGGGTCGAGGTTCGTGCTCTCGCTGAGCAACTGCTTGAGGTTGATCCCGATCGCCGTACCTGCCCGCGAAAGGCTCACCGCCAGCCACGGCCGACCGCGATCGCGGGCTGCGAGCTGGGGCAGATCCACGTACTCGGTGTCTCCAATCAGCCGCACTTGCAGCGTCCGGCCGCCCACGCTCTCGGTGATATTTGCCAGCACGCTCGGCCTGAGGCGCATCACCGCCGAAGTCGTCGTCAACATCGCCGACGCGCCGGTGCCCACGCACGTTTTCTCGGTGAACGCCAGGGAGCTCGGGCGGTGGGCGCCGAGTCGCTTGATCAGTGTCGCCAGACTCGGGCTAGAGACGGCAACCCCGCCTGGCGCCGCGGCCGCCGCAGCCGCTGGAGAGCAGCCGGCTGCCGACGCGGGCGCGGTTGCCTGCGGCCCCGGCGTCGAGGAGGACGCGCCCTTCGCAGACGACGTGAGCGACGAGGACGACGACCGCGGGGTCGAGCCTCCCCCACATGCGGTCACAGCCACCGCGACCATCAGGAGGATGATGTTGAGAGACAGTCGCAAATGGCGAGTTCGTAGCGAAGACTCACAGCTTTGCAGGGGCCGCGTCTGGGGGATTTGAAAGGATCGTAACCGCCAAGCCGACATCGGGGCTGACCCGGGGAGGAGCGCTGTGCGCAGCATCGTTTCGATCCTGGATCGCGATCCAGACCTAGCGGAGGACCTCAGCGACGAGGAGCTAGCGATCGCGCGGCAGCAAGTCGTCGCCGATGTGGAGAGGTACCCGCGCGGGGCATGGGCCGTCGGTCCGGACGATTTCGAGCAGGTCGCAAACCTTGGGCTACTGCTCATCGACGGCCTGCTTGCGCGACATGTCACCGTCGCGGACCACATCGGCGCCGAGCTCCTCGGTCCGGGCGACGTTCTGCAACCGTGGCTCCGGATCGGCCCCGAACCATCGGTTGCCAGCGAGGTCAACTGGGAGGTAGTCGAGCCGGCGCGGGCAGCTGTCCTCGACAGGGCTTTCTGCGCTCGAGTGACCAGGTGGCCAGAGATCCCGGCGGCGATCTCCCGGCGCGTTATGCTGCGCGCGCATTGGCTGGCGTTTCACCTGGCAGTTTGTCACCTGCGCCGCGTTGACGAGCGGCTCCTATTGGTGCTGTGGCACTTCGCCGACCGCTGGGGGACCGTAACCCCCGATGGCGTGCGGCTCGACTTCCGGCTTACGCACGA
>QHBV01000251.1:10992-50379 GCA_003244035.1 Solirubrobacterales bacterium
GCCCGGCGTCCGTCTGTGAGCTTGGCTGTGCGGCAGCTCACCGATGAAGGACGGCTCCGCTCGCGACCACGATCGCGGTGGCTGTTGCTCGGACGGCCGCCCGAGGAGCTGCGAAAGTTGCACGAGCGCAGTAGCTCTCGACGGCTCGCGCAGGATGAGCCTGCCGCCGAAGAATGAGTCCTTGACGCTCGCGACCGGCGGAGTGGCGTGCTCCAGGGCGTCGGCGGCGTCTCCGTTCCGAACTGGTTGACAGACGGGACGTTCATCGTCTGCGGTGAGCGTGGGGCGGGAGCGGTGAGGCGTGCACGGAGAAGCACCCCCGCTCGGCGCAGCCCCAAAGCTCCACCTGGACCTCCGCCAGGCACTGCAGGAGCTCGACGAGCTCTTCAGCCTCGATCATCTCGTCGGGCCCGCTCGACGGACGCCTCAGCATCCATTGCTCTCGCGTCCTGATCGATCCAACGTCGCCGCCTGGTCCCCGACGACACCCGGGGCTTGAACACGCGTCCGGTCGCCGATTGGGCGCTCCGGCTGGAGCATCCTGCTTTTCGTTCGTTCGCGGACGATCGCGTCGAAGGAGATGTCTCTGTAGCGCGAGGAGGGCTACTGTCGGAGATATTGTGCTTTGCGTCGCTCCAGACCCCGGTGGCGTCCCTGGCCAACCGGCGTTCAACGTTTGGAGCAGCATGCGACTCGACCGCAGGACCCGAGGTTCGCGACGCACGGTGTTGTCGCGAACAGTGTGCTGGCGACTTCGTGGAGAGGTCAACCCCCGACGCCGCGTCATCGGCGCGCAGTGCTTCAGCCGGTTTGGCGGTTTGATGCGGCACCTGCCGCCTTGCTCTTGTCAGCAGTCGACGTCTGCCAGGACGACCTGCCCTCCCTCCGTCTCCCTCGGCGGCCGGTCGCCACTTGCGACCGCACGAGAGAAACGGTTTGGCCGTTCGAGATCGTGGAGCAACGAGATCGACCTCGAACTCTGAGAGGCCGACGTGATTCCGAACACGACCGTCCAAGAGGCCCAGGCCACGGGAGCAGCCCCGCTGAGGCCGCCGCCGCGCGAATGCCGCAGCGCCGTGTCAGGGCGGACGCTGGATGCGGAGTCGCGAGCGTGGGTGGCTCGTCTCCGCGGGATCGAGCCGGTGCGTCGCATGGCCATCGCACAGCTTCACGAGCGTCTGCGCCGCGAGGCGCGGTTTGAGATCCGCAAGCGCGCCAGATGCTTGCCGGAGCTTGCCGCGAGTGACCTCGACGATCTCGCCGTGCAGGCCGCCGACGACGCCCTGATGACGCTGTTGCGCAAGCTCGGTGACTATCGCGGTGACAGCCAGTTTTGGACCTGGGCGCGGAGATTCGCGCAGCTCGAGGCGCCGGTCAGCATCCGCCGTCGTCTGGGGCACGACCACCTCGTGCCTGCTGACCTCCCGCCCGCGTTACTGGACCCAGCGGCTGTCGGGGGTTCTCCGCCTGAGCTCGTCGAACTCCGCCTGCTGCTTGAAACGGTCACCGTCCTTGTCGCTCAGCTAACGCAACGCCAGCGAACTGTCCTGGTCGCGATCGCGATCAACGGCGATTCGCCGGCAGCCCTGGCGATCGAGCTCGACACGACACCGGGGGCGATCTACAAGACGCTGCACGACGCACGTAAGAAGTTGAAGGCGCAGCTTGCGTTGAACTGAGCGGCGACTGAGATGGCCACCCACTCGTACATCGAAGCCGGAATCGAAGAGATCGTCCGCGTACTACGCGGCTCCCGCGTGCTCACCCGTCAGCGGCTGGACGAGGCATTGAATGCCTCGGACTGGCCGGACGGGATGTTTGAGGCTGCGTTGCGGCGTGCTGTCGAGCAGGGCCGCGTGCGTCGGCTTCAGGACGGGCTGCTGGAGATCGGGTCGGACGAGTGGGTCTAGCGGCCTAGCGCCTGTTCGGTGCGTCACACTGCTCGGGGGTGGCCGGTCTTACGTGCGCGAGGCGCGTTGCCCACGGTCATTTTCGTGCGAGCGCGGTTGCGTGCTCAGCGCCGATAGGTCGGGCGTTGCCTCGACAGGGATCGGGTGTTCCTCCTGGGGCATCACGTCGGCGGCGTCGCCGACCTGGCTTGATAGGTAGGGGGCGAGGTAGCGTCCCGCGAGCTTGTCCGGTGGCCACCACAGAGCCTCTCCGGAGATCGTCGAGTCGTCGCCTGCTCCGCCGCTGAGGTCAGCGCGCAGGTAGCGCTCGGGTCCGCCGGTCAAGAGCACCCCGCGCAAGATGGGATGAAATGGCTGAGGGTCGAGCTCCACGCCCACCGATGCGGCGATCGCTTCGGCGACGGCATCGGCCTGCTGGGCGGCCAGGCCTCCCTGCTTGATCGGGAACGTGGTTGCGTCACCGGCGGCAAAGACGCCATCGAAGCCCGCAAGCCGGCCATGGAGGTCGGTGTGCATGAATCCGTCGTGGTCGCACGGGATGCCGCGCAGGCGAGGACCGACCAAGCGGGGCTGGGTGACGACTCGGTCAACCCACATACGCCGATTTCCCGGTGTGATGTCGATCCTTCCGTCACGACCCGGCACCCCGTAGCTGCTCGTGTACAGCGCTACGTCGTTCTTGTCGAGCAGCTGGCGTACCGCGGCGCTGGCGGTCTTGCCGAAGATCCCGAGCGGCTCCTCCTCGGGGGTTATCAGGCTCAGCTCGACCTCGGCGCGGTCCCGCGTGGCGCACCACGCCGCGGTCATCAACGCGAGGTCATACAGCGGCAGCGGCCAGCTCGCACCACCTGGCTTGACGAACGCCACCGTGCGAACCCGATCCTCGCGAAGCCGCTGCAGCAGCAGCCGATAGTTCGGCCCATCAGCACCGCCGTGAAAGGTGAGCACTCCCTCCGACTCCCATTCATGCTCAGGGTGCGCGCCGAGCGCAAGCACGAGCATGTCGTAGGGAAGCTCATCACCATCCCTGGTGACCGCGCGGTGACGGCCGTGGTCGAAGCGGTCCAGCGTTCCACGATGCCAGTGAGCGCCGAGCTCGCCCGCGGTGTCCTCCAGCCGCAGGCCACGCACGCGCTGCGGGTTGAACGGCTGCGACACCGACATCGACCGGTTGATGAACTTCAGCTCCGGCGCCAGGATCGTGATCTCGACGCGATCTGGCGCCAGCGCGCGCAACGCCAGCAGCGTCTCGAGCCCCGCAACCCCGCCGCCGGCGATCAGCACCCGCTTCCGGCTGCGTTCAGAGCAGCCGCGCCTGGGGTCCTCAGCAGCGATTTCGCGCTCGATCATCGCTTCTGAGGCCAGCTGGCCGCCTTCGTTGAAGCGTTCGATGCCGATCTCGTCCTGCGCCCGGACCGCTTGTAGCCGCTCAGACCTCATCCTTCTCTAGCGTAGGGCCGCGTGGGAGTCTTACGTGATCTGCCCTTGTCGATCGTAAGAAATCGACAGACAACCACGCTAGTAGATGATCATGCGCCGCATGTCATTCGGATCGAAGATCGACCGTCTCCGCGCCAGCGGGCAGCCCGCGCGGCGTGTCTCGGACCGGAGGGGTGCGCGATCGACGTTCGCCTGAAGCGCGCCTACGAGCCCGCGACGTCTGCGGACGGCAATCGCGTGCTCGTGGACAGGCTGTGGCCGCGCGGGGTCTCCCGGGCGCGGGCGAAGCTCGATCAGTGGGACAAAGCGCTGGCACCGAGCACCGAGCTGAGGAAGTGGTTCGGGCACGAACCGAGCCGCTTTGACGAGTTCAGGCGACGCTACATCGCGGAGCTTCGCGGCCAGCGTTCCCGGTTGACGGCGCTCCGCCGCGTGGCGCGGGCCGAGACATTGACGCTCGTCTACGGCGCTCGCGACAGCGAGCACAACGAAGCCGTCGTGCTCGCGGAGGTCCTGCGGCGCGGACTGCCGAAAGCTCAGAGCCGGTGATGAACCTGGTCCGAGGTGACCGTAAGAAGCGGTTACCGACCGACGCTAGAGATATGTGCAAGGCAGAGCGCTACCCGGTGTTGTCCCGATTCAGCGGACGGGTCAAGCGCTCGGACGCGGCGGACAGGCGTGTCCACCCTCCCCTCCCGGGCCGAGCCTTCACCCACCGCCACGTCCAGGCATGACCCGGGCGGCTCGCCGATCGACGGGTCACCCGGCCGCCCCGAGTGAACGCTCCGCGATTCGACCGCGAAGCGCGATGTCTGCTCGCACAAAAGGAGCCTGATGACGACGCACAGCCCGAGTCGTACGCTCACGGTCGCGGTCGTGACGCCGATCGACGCGGAGCTGGTCGAGCCGATCCGTGCGGTCGCCGACGGCGTCGAGGTGCTCTACGAGCCAGATCTGCTGCCTCCGATCCGCTACCCCGGCGACCATCAGGGGGTCGAGGGGTTCAGTCGCGACCCTGACTCCGAGCGCCGCTGGCAGGAGCTGCTCGCCAGCGCCGAGGTGCTCTTTGGCATTCCTGGTGACTCGCCCTCCGGGCTGGCTGCGGCGGTGCGAAGCAACCCGCGGCTGCGGTGGGTGCAGGGCACTGCCGCCGGCACGGGCGAGCAGGTCAAGGCGGCCGCGCTGAGCGAAGAGGAGCTCGAGCGCGTGGTGATCACCAGCGCCAGCGGCGTGCACGTTGGACCGCTGGCGGAGTTCTGCCTGCTGGGCCTGCTTCATTTCACCAAGGACGTGCCACGCCTGCGAGCTGATCAGCACGCGCGCCATTGGGACCACTACCCGGTAGCCGAGCTGCGTGGCAGCACCCTGCTGGTGCTCGGGCTCGGGGCGATCGGGACGGAGGTCGCCCGACTGGCGAAGGCGTTCGGAATGCACACGATCGGAGTCAACCGCCGGGGTGTGAGCGACTCGCCGTACGTCGACGAGGTGTACTCGCCCGAGCGCCTGCATGACGTGCTCGCGCGGGCGCAGGCGGTGGTGGTGACACTGCCTATGACCGAGGAGACCGAGGGGATGCTCGATGCAGATGCGTTCGCGGCGGTGAGGCCGGGCGCGATCCTGGTCGACGCCGGCCGTGGCGGGGTGATCGACGAGTCGGCGCTGGCGCAGGCGCTGCGCGAGCAGCGTCTGAAGGGTGCCGCGCTCGAGGTCTTCGCCACCGAGCCTCTGCCCACGGACAGTCCGCTGTGGGATCTGCCTAACGTGCTGATCAGCCCCCACACCGCAGCGCTGTCGACACACGAGAACGAGCGCATCGACGAGCTGTTCACCGAGAACCTGCGCCGCTACCTGCGCGGCGAGGAGCTGCTCAGCCGCGTCGACACGAAGCTCTTCTACTGATGCGCGCGCCGCGCATATCAGCCATCTAAGGAGATCGAGATTCCCATGGCCACTTCCACGTCCTTGCCCACCGGCCGGATCAACGAGATCCACGCGCTCGGTCAGAGCGTGTGGTTCGACAATATTCGTCGCGCGCTGCTCGCCTCCGGGGAGTTCGAGCGGATGGTGCGTGAGGACGGGTTGAGCGGCCTGACGTCCAACCCGTCGATCTTCGAGAAGGCGATCGTCGGCTCGACCGACTACGACGCGGCGCTCGCGGAGGTCCGCGGGTCCTCCGCGCAGGATCTCAAGGCGGTCTATGAGGGATTGGCGATCGCCGACCTGCGCGCGGCGGCTGACGTGCTGCGCGGCGTCTACGAGGACACCGACGCCACGGACGGCTATGTGAGCATGGAGGTCTCCCCCGAGCTGGCGCGCGACACGGACGGTACGGTCGCCGAGGCGCGGCGGCTGTGGGCGAGCGTCGATCGCCCCAACTTGATGATCAAGGTCCCCGGGACCGAGCAGGGGATTCCCGCGATCCGTCAGCTGATTGGTGCGGGGATCAACGTCAACATCACGCTGCTGTTCTCGACCAAGGTTTATGAGCGCGTCGTTGACGCGTACCTCGCCGGGCTGGAGGACCTGCTCGCGGAGGGCGGCGAGATTTCCAAGGTCGCGTCGGTCGCGAGCTTCTTCGTCAGCCGGATCGACTCCACGATCGACCCGCGGGTGAGCAAGCGCGTTCAGGGCAAGGTCGGGATCGCCAACGCGAAGGTGACCTACGCCCGTTTCCGGGAGCTGTTCGAGGGCGAGCGCTTCCAGGCGCTGCGCGCCCACGGCGCCCAGGTGCAGAAGGTGCTGTGGGCGTCGACGAGCACCAAGAACGCCGCGTACCCCGAGCTGATGTACGTCGAGTCGCTGATCGGATCC
Source organism: Solirubrobacterales bacterium (assembly GCA_003244035.1). Classification (GTDB taxonomy): domain Bacteria; phylum Actinomycetota; class Thermoleophilia; order Solirubrobacterales; family Solirubrobacteraceae; genus Palsa-465. The sequence goes on from QHBV01000251.1 coordinate 17,154, forward strand.
GACACCGTGGACACGATCCCGCCGGCGACCTACGAGGCGTTCAAGGCGCACGGGACGGCACGGGTGACGCTGACCGAGGGCGTCGAGGAAGCCAGAGGGGTGCTCGAGGCGCTCGCCGCCGAGGGCGTAGACCTCGACGAGGTCACCGCGGCGCTGCTGGACGAGGGGGTTGAGAAGTTCGAGCAGGCATTCGGGAAGCTGCTGGGCTCGATCGAGCAGTCGTTGAGCGGGCCGACCGAGGTGCGAGCGGGGGAGCTGACCCGGTCGCTGCCGGCTGAGCTCGAGGCGCAGGTGAGCGCCGTGATCGCCGACTGGGGCGAGCACGGCAAGGTCGGCCGCTTATGGGCGCATGATCAGACGCTGTGGAGCGGCGCGGACGAGGACCGCTGGCTCGGTTGGCTTGGGGCGGCGATGGATCAGCTCACCCACGCACACCGCTTCGCCACGTTTGTGGACGACATCCGCTCGGCTGGCTTCAAGGACGCGGTGCTGCTGGGGATGGGCGGGTCGAGCCTCTGTCCTGAGGTCCTCTCGCTGACGTTCGCCTCACAGATCGCCGGGCTGCCGCATCTGCGGATTCTGGACTCCACCGATCCGCAGCAGATCAAGACGCTCGCGGACGAGCTGGACCTGGAGAAGACGCTGTTCTTCGTGTCCTCGAAGTCAGGCACGACGCTCGAGCCGAACATCTTCGCCGCCTACTTCCACGCGCGCCTGACCGAGCTCTTCGGCGCCGAAGAGGCGGGCTGTCGGTTTGTCGCGATCACCGATCCCGGTTCCCCGCTCGAGCAGCTCGCCGAGCGCGACGGCTACCGAGGGGTCTTTCACGGCTGGCCGTCGATCGGGGGGCGCTACTCGGCGCTGTCTGACTTCGGGATGATCCCGGGCGCNNCGCTGCTGGACAACGCCGAGCGGATGGCCCACGCGTGCGCCGCGTGCGTCCCCGCGGCCGACAATCCCGGCCTGGCGCTCGGCGCGATCATCGGCACCTGCGCGACCGCCGGCCGCGACAAGCTGACGCTGATCACCTCCTCGGGGATCCGCGACTTCGGAGCGTGGCTCGAGCAGCTACTCGCAGAGTCGACCGGCAAGCACGGCAAGGGCGTGATCCCCGTCGACCGCGAGCCGCTCGGCCAGCCGGACGCGTACGGCGCTGACCGGCTGTTCGTATACCTGCGTCTGGCATCGGAGCACGACGACGAGCAGGACGAGAAGGTCAAGGCGCTCGAGAACGCCGGGCATCCGGTCGTGCAGATCCCTGTCTACTCCGTCTATCACCTCGGCGACGAGTTCTTCCGCTGGGAGTTCGCGACCGCGGTCGCCGGCTCGATCATCGGCATCGACCCGTTCGACCAGCCCGACGTCGAGGACGCCAAGGTCGCAGCGCGCGAGCTCACCGACTCCTACGAGCAGGCGGGCTTCCTGCCCGATCTAGGGCCGTTCTACGAGGGCGAGGGGTTCGGGCTGTTCGCCGACGAGCGCAACGCGCACGACATCCAGAAAGCGGCACGGCAGGACGGCTCGTTCAAGGGCTACCTGGGCGGTCACCTTGCCCGCATCGCACCGGACGACTACCTGGCGCTGCTGGCCTACCTGCCGATGACCCGCGAGCATGAGTGGCTGCTCGCTCAGATCCGCGTGCTGATCCGCGACCGTCTCGGCGTGGCGACGTGCGTCGGGTTCGGCCCGCGCTTTCAGCACTCCACCGGTCAGGCGTACAAGGGCGGCCCGAACTCCGGCGTGTTCCTGCAGCTCACCTGTCACGACAGCGTCGAGCTGGCGGTCCCCGGCCACAGCTATACGTTCGGAACGGTCAAGGAGGCCCAGGCACGCGCCGACTTCGACGTGCTCGCCCAGCGCGAGCGCCGCGCGCTGCGAGTCCACCTGGCCCTCGACCCGACCGACGGCCTACGGGCGCTCAAGGACACGATCGAGCAGGTCCTGCCCTGATGACTCGACCAGCGAGGAGATAGCCGGATGCAACTGGGAATGGTCGGGTTGGGCCGGATGGGATCGAACCTCGTGCGGCGCCTGCTGACGGCGGGACACGAATGCGTGGTCTATGACGTGAACCCCGACACCGTCAAGGAGTTGGAGGGCCAGGGTGCGACTGGCACCGGCTCGCTGGAGGAGCTCGTCACGGCCCTGCAGCAGCCGCGTGCGGTGTGGGTGATGGTCCCCGCCGGGCAGATCACCGAGCAGACCGTTAGCGCGCTCGGCGAGCTGACGGAGGCCGGCGATACGATCATCGACGGCGGGAACTCCTATTACCGCGACGACATTGCTCGTGCCGGCACGCTCTCGCAGAAGGGCATCCACTATGTCGATGTGGGCACCAGCGGCGGCGTGTGGGGCCTCGAGCGCGGCTACTCGTTGATGATCGGCGGCGAGCAGGAGGTCGTCGAACGCCTCGGGCCGCTGTTTGCGGCGATCGCTCCGGGAGTGGAGGCGGCGGCGCGCACACCCGGCCGTACCGGCGAGCCCTCGAGCGCCGAGCACGGCTACCTGCACTGCGGGCCCAACGGCGCGGGACATTTCGTGAAGATGGTCCACAACGGGATCGAGTACGGCGCGATGGCCGCCTACGCCGAGGGACTGAACATCCTGCGCCACGCCGCCGCCGGCAAGACGAGCCGCGAGTCCGACGCCGAGACGGCCCCGCTCGAGCACCCTGAGGACTACCCCTACGAGCTCAACCTGACCGATGTGACCGAGGTGTGGCGGCGCGGGAGCGTGATCGCTTCGTGGCTCCTCGATCTGACGGCTTCCGCGCTGCTGGAGTCCCCGGACCTGGAGGACTTCTCCGGCCGGGTGTCTGACTCTGGAGAGGGCCGCTGGACGGCGATCGCCGCGATCGAGGAAGGCGTTCCCGCGCCGGTGCTGCTGACCGCGCTGTTTTCCCGGTTTGCCTCCCGTGACCTTGACCACTTCGCCAATCAGACACTCTCGGCGATGCGAAGTCAGTTCGGCGGCCACGTCGAGAAACCCTCCGAATGAACTACCGCCCACTGGGCACCACCGGAGTAAAGGTCAGCCCCCTGTGCCTCGGGGCGATGATGCTGGGGGCCTGGGGCAATCCCGATCACGACGATGGCGTCAGGATCATCCATCGGGCACTCGACGCCGGAGTCAACTTCCTCGACACCGCCGATGTGTACTCCCGCGGCGAGTCGGAGGAGATCGTAGGCAAGGCACTCGCCGGCGGCCGGCGCGAGCACGTCGTGCTCGCGACCAAGATCCACGGGACGATGGGCAAGGACCCCAACCAATTTGGCAACTCCCGCCGCTGGATCGTCCGCGAGGTGGAGAGCAGTCTGCGCCGGCTGCGCACCGACTGGATCGACCTCTACCAGATCCACCGGCCCGAGGCCGACACCGACATCGACGAGACGCTTGGGGCGCTGACCGACCTGGTGCGCGCCGGCAAGGTCCGCTACATCGGCTCCTCGACCTTCCCCGCGAGTCAGATCGTCGAGGCGCAGTGGATCGCCCAACGGCGCGGTCGTGAGCGATTCGTGTGCGAGCAGCCGCCCTATTCGATCCTCACCCGCGGGATCGAGCGCGACGTGCTGCCGACCTGCCGGCGGCACGGAATCGGCGTCATCTGCTGGAGCCCGTTGGGGGGAGGCTGGCTGACCGGCCGCTATCGCAAGGGAGTCGAGCTCCCCGTCTCGCCGCGGGCCCAGCGGATCCCGAGCCACTACGACATCTCGATCCCCGCCAACCAGCGCAAGCTCGAGGCTGCCGACGCCCTCGCCGAGCTCGCCGATCAGGCCGGGATCAGCCTGATCGAGATGGCGCTCGCGTTCGCCGTCCGTCACCCGGCCGTGACCGCGGCGATTATCGGGCCGCGGACGATCGAGCAACTCGAGTCGCAGCTGACCAGCGCAGACGTCGAGCTCTCGGCCGACGTGCTCGACCGGATCGACGAGATCGTCGCGCCGGGGGTGAACATCAACCCCGACGACGGCGGCTGGCAGGACCCGGCGATGGCGGCGGCCGCTCGCCGGCGCTGAGGGTCGCGGCGCACCGGTCTGGGGGTGCCGGCGCGCCGGGCGCAGGGGTCAGAGCGTTGCACCCGCCGACCGTCTCGGCACGCGGATCTCATCGGTCGACATCGCCCTCGGGTGGGCCCATGGTGGCTGCCTCGGGGCCGAAGCTCTCGACATACGTCCGGTGAACCTCGTCCCAGCGATTCAGCTCCTCGCGGGCATTCGGCCGACCGTCGAGGCTGGTGGCGAGGGCATCCAGGCAGGTGTGCCAGCCGGCTCCGTCGCGGGCCGCCTTGCCGCGCTCCCTCGAGCGTGTCCAGCAGCGTCAGTTCGCTGCCCCCGTCGGCTGGACGAACCTCGAGGCGGACAATGTCCGGGCAATATGACCCCATTCGCGGGGAATCGATCCGCTCGCCCAGTCACGCCGATGCCCGGCTATCGTCAGCGGCGTGCCAAGACGCGCCGCCATCGTCACCGGAGCCTCCCGCGGGATCGGGCGTGCGCTTGCGCAGGCCCTGGGCGAGGAGGGCATTGGCCTGACGATCGCCGCACGCAGGCCGGCGACGCTCGAGCGGGCCGCCGGTGAGCTGCGCGCGCAGGGATTCGAGGTCGAGCACGTGGCCGGGGACATGGCCGATGAGGACGCGATCCGGGCAGTGGTGGAGCGCCACCGCGAGCGCTTTGGGCGGCTCGACGTGCTGGTCAACAACGCGGGTGTCGGGTTCGGCGCGAGTGCCTCCGAGCACCGAACCAAGCACGTCGACGTGCAGCTGGCGGTGAACCTGCGGGCGATCGTGCTGTTCTATCGCGAGTGCGCCGCGATGCTGCGCGCCGCCGGGGCCGAGCACCGTAACGCCTTGGTCATCAACCTGGCCTCGATCGCGGGTAAGTCGCCGCAGCCGTGGCTGTCGGTGTACTCGGCGGCCAAGGCCGGGGTGATCGCCTACACCCAGGCGATGAACAAGGAGCTCAGCGGCGATGGCGTCAAGAGCGTCGCCTTCTGCCCGGGCTTCGTCGACACCGACATGACCGACTTTGTCAAGGGTGCCGTTCCGGCCGAGCAGATGCTGCGAACGAGCGACCTCACGCACGCGCTTGGCTTCCTGCTGCGCGTCTCGCCCGCGTGTGTGGTTCCGGAGATCGTGTTTCAGCGCGCGGGCGAGACGGGCTAGGCCAGTGGCGCTGGTCGACCACATCCCCGGCTCCGAGCAGCAATGGCGGGCGGCGTACGGGCTGAGCCCCGAGCGCGCCGTGTCGTTCACGACGCTGTCGGGGGAGCCCGTCAAGCCGCTGTACACAGCGAGCGACCTGCCGACCGATCCCGACGCGTCGATCGGGCTCCCCGGGCAGTTCCCCTACACACGCGGTGTGTACCCGTCGATGTACCGTGGGCGCCTGTGGACGATGCGTCAGTTCGCGGGGTTCGGGACCGCGGAGGAGACCAACGAACGCTTCCGCTATCTGCTCGAGCACGGGCAGACCGGGCTCTCTACGGCGTTCGACATGCCCTCGCTGATGGGTCACGACTCCGATCATCCGCGCGCTGTGGGGGAAGTTGGGCGCGAGGGGGTCGCCGTTGACACGGTACTCGACATGGAGACGCTGTTCAGCGGTATCCCGCTCGACGAGGTGACCGTGTCGATGACGATCAACGCGCCCGCGGCAATCATGCTCGCCTTCTATGTCGTCGCGGCCGAGCGCCAGGGGGTGCCGAGCGAGCGCCTCGGCGGCACGATCCAAACCGACATCCTCAAGGAGTACATGGCGCAGAAGGAGTGGTGCTTTCCCGTCGACCCGGCGATGCGGCTGGTGACGGACATGATCGAGTGGTGCTCGGTGCAGATGCCGCGCTGGCACCCTGTCTCGATCAGCGGCTACCACATCCGTGAGGCGGGATCGACGGCGGCCCAGGAGCTTGCGTTCACGCTCAAGGACGGGCTGACCTATGTCGAGCACGCGCTCGCGCGCGGGCTCGACGTGGACGACTTCGCCCCGCGACTGAGCTTCTTCTTCAACGCGCAGATCGACTTCTTCGAGGAGATCGCCAAGTACCGGGCAGCGCGACGGATCTGGGCGCGCGAGCTGCGCGACACGTATGGCGCGAAGAGCCCGAAGTCGTGGCTGATGCGGGCCCACGCGCAGACCGCCGGCGTCTCGCTGACCGCGCAGCAGCCGCTGAACAACATCGTGCGCACGGCGATCGAGGCACTGGCGGGAGTGCTCGGGGGCGCGCAATCACTGCACACGAACTCCTACGACGAGGCGCTCGCGCTCCCGACCGAGGAGGCGGTGCGGATCGCGCTTCGAACCCAGCAGGTGATCGCGCACGAGACCGGCGTTGCCAACACGATCGACCCGCTCGGCGGCTCGTACTTCGTGGAGGCGCTGACCGATCGGATGGAGGAGCTCTGCTACGAGTACTTCGAGAAGATCGACGCGCTCGGCGGGATGGTAGAGGCGGTCAAGCGCGGATTCCCGCAGCGGGAGATAGCTGACGCCGCGTTCGCGCTGCAAACCGAGATCGACTCCGGCCGGAGGGTCGTCGTCGGGGTCAACTCCTATACCGAGGCCGGGGACGCCGAGACCGAGCTCCTGCGGATCGATCCGGCGCTCGAGCGCAAGCAGGCCGAGCGTCTGCGCGCTGCCAAGGCGGACCGGGATACGGAGGCCGTCGAGCGCGTGCTCGCGCAGCTGATGGCCGCCGCGGACCGCGAGCGCAACCTGATGCCACTGCTGATCGACGCCGCTCGCCGGCAGGTCTCGGAGGGCGAGATCGTAGAGGCGCTGCAGCGGGTCTGGGGCGATTATCGCGAGCAGCCGATGTTCTGAGCGGACGCACGGAGAAGCCCCATCCCCGGTATATCGTTGCCTGATACAATGATTGCGTCGTGCAAGTTTATATGGAACCGGTCGTGACTGAGCCGGCAGTGGCCAATCGGTCCGCGGGCAGCCCCGAGGGAGACGCCCACCGGCTGCGTACAGGGATCGCCTGGACGGTCGGGCTGGTGGTGCTGCTACTCGCGGTCGGGCTGGCGGTACCGGGCCTACGCGAGGTGCTCGAGCGCGTGGCGCACGCGTCGTCGGGATGGCTTGTGCTCGCGGTTGTGCTCGAGCTTGCATCCTGCCTCGGCTATGTCGCCACCGTCCGGCTCGTGCTCCGTCGCGGTCCCGCGCCCATGGTGAGGCGGCTGGCGTGGGCGGAGATGGCGTTCGGGGCCGTGGTCCCGGCTGGGGGCGCGGGCGGGCTTGCGGTCGGTGCCTGGGCGATGCGCGCGCGCGGGGTCTCGTGGTCGCGGGTCGCCAACCGCTCGGCTGTGATCTTCCTGCTGACCAGCGCCGTCAACGTGACCGTGCTCGCGCTCGCTGGCCTTGGGGTCGCGGTTGGAGTCGGAGCAGGGCAACCGCGGGTCGTCTATGGGCTTGTACCGGCCGGCGTCGCGCTGGCGGCGATCGCGTTCTTCGCCCTGCTCCCGCGCGTGGCTGACCGGACCCGGTTCGGGACTCGGCAGGGCCGTATCGGGGACATCCTGCGCTCGACCGCGACATGGGTGCGCGACACCGAGAAGACCGCGCTGCAGGGAGACTGGCGAGTGCTCGGAAGCGTCGGCTACCTGATCTTCGACATCGCCGTCCTGTGGGCCTGCATGCGCGCAATCGGCGTCACGCCGCCGTTGCTCGCGCTCGTGGTCGGCTATCAGGTCGGGTACCTCGCGAACCTTGTGCCGATCCCCGGCGGGGTGGGAGCGCTCGAAGGTGGGCTCGTCGGCGCGCTGGTGCTCTATGGCCTGCCCGCGGCGCCGATCGCCGCGGCGGTGATCATCTACCACGCGATCGCGCTGTGGGTGCCGGTCCTGGGTGGGACGATCGGCTTCGTGCGGCTGCGTGCGGCGGTGAACGCGGGGGCGCATGAGGACGCCGTCCATGAGCCCGACGAGGCGATCTCGCAGGCGTAACCGACTCTCACTTCGCCCACGGCGACTGTGCCAGCGCAAGCTCCTGGTCGGCGTGAATCACGTGCATCACGGCGTTGATCAGCGCTAGGTGGGTGAACGCCTGCGGGAAGTTGCCGAGGTGGCGGCCGGTGAGTGGCTCGATCTCCTCGGCATAGAGGCCGAGCGGGCTCGAGTAGCCCAGGACGCGTTCGCAGAGAGTGCGCGCACGGTCGAGCTCGCCGATCTCGCAGTAGGCCGACACCAGCCAGAAGGAGCAGATCAGGAAGGTCCCCTCGTGGCCTGAGAGGCCGTCGTCGGTCTCCTCGGTGCGGTAGCGCAGTACCAGTCCGTGCTCGGTCAGCTCCTCGCCGATCGCCAGCACGGTGTTGCGGACCCGCTCATCGTCCGCCGGCAGGAAGCGCAGCAGCGGCATCAGCAGGAGCGCCGCGTCGAGTGCCTTGGTCTCGTAGTGCTGGACGAACACGCCGCGCTCGTCGATGCCGTGCGCGCACACGTCGGCGTGGATCTCATCCGCCGCCGTACGCCAGCGCAGGGCGCGGTCGAAGTCCTCGCGCAGCTCGGCGAGGCGAGCCCCGCGATCGCAGGCGACCCAGCAGAAGACCTTCGAGGAGGTGAAGTGCTTCGGTTCGCCGCGGATCTCCCAGATGCCGCGGTCGGGCCGGCGCCAGTTCGCGATCGCCTTCTCCACCTGGCGCTCGAGGATCGGCCAGACGCGCTCGTCGAGCGTGTCGCGCGAGCGGGTGTGCAGGTACACGGAGTCGAGCAGGGCGCCCCACACGTCGTGTTGCTCCTGCTTGTAGGCGTCGTTGCCGATGCGCACGGGCCGGGCACCCTCGTACCCGTGGAGGTGATCGAGCAGCTGCTCGTCGAGCTCGCGCTCACCGCCGATGCCGTACATCACCTGCAGGTTCTCCTCGCCCCCGGCGACGTCCTCGATGAAGTAGAAGAAGTCGTTGGCCTCCCAGTCGAAGCCGAGCGTGAACAGCGCCCACAGCATGAAGGTCGAGTCGCGGATCCAGCTGTAGCGGTAGTCCCAATTGCGCTCGCCGTGCGGGGCTTCGGGCAGCGAGGTGGTCGCGGCCGCGAGCAGCGCCCCGGTGGGGGCGTAGGTGAGCCCCTTGAGGGTCAGTGCGCTGCGCTGGAGGAACGTCCGCCAGGGGTGGTCGGGAAAGGTGCCGCGGTCGAGCCAGTGCTGCCAGTGATGGGCCGTCCACACGAGCCGGCGGTAGGCCTCGTCGAAGTCCTGGGGTGGGGCGTGCTCGCTCCAGTACAGCGCGCAGTAGGCCGTCTCACCCTCCTTCAGCCGGTGACGGGCGATCGCGCGCGAGCCCTCGAACCCGAGCAGCAGGTCGGTCTTGAGCTTGAGCTGCAGCTGTCCTCCGGCGCAGGTGGCGACGCCCTCGTCGTAGCCGGGCCCCGTGTACTCCCACCTGCACCGGCTGCGGCCGTAGTCGAAGGCCGGCTCGCACTCGAGCACGAGCTCGACCTCGCCGTTGACGCACCTGACCGTCCGCAGCAGCACGTGGTCGGCGTCGTAGTCGGTAGGTGCGCGCCGGTGGCTGTGGGAGCGGTCGTGCTCGTGATGCCAGTTGCCGATCAGCAGCACGTCGCGGACGATGATCCAGCCAGCGCCCGTCCACCAGCTGGTCTCGAGCACCATCGTCCCCGGCAGATACCGGCGCGAGGCCGGGACCGAGATGCCGGCGGGTCCGATCCGGAAGAAGCCGGCGTCGCGGTCCAGCATCGCGCCGAACACGCTGGGGGAGTCCACCCGAGGCAGGCACATCCACTCGACGTTGCCGCTGGGTGCGATCAGCGCCACCGTCTCGCAGTCCGACAGGAACCCGTAGTCGGCGATCGGAGGGTACGGGCTCCCACCCAGGGTCGCGTCGGGGGCCAGCTGGCGGACCGGCGCCGGCGCCGTCAGCGCTTGTGGGTCGCCGCCAGCGGCGCCCGGCGCGCGCTCATCGCTCATCGCCAGGCACGTCGCAGTGACAGGGCCAGCAGCGCGACCACCGCCAGCGGCATGATCCACCAGGCGGGCGCGCCGGCGCCGGCGACCAGCGCGGTCAAGCCGAGCGCGACGGCCACGCCGAGGGCCGTGAGCCAGTCGTCGCCGACGACGAACTCCCAGACCGCGAGCGCGGCCTTGCCCAGCCGGCTCACACAGCCTCCCTTACCGCGGTCGGGGCGCCGGCGGACCTGGGGAGACCGGCGCGCGCGTCGAAGGCCCGCCGCAGCCACAGCATCATCGCCAGCGACACGGCAAGGACGCCGGCGACGATTGCGAGCAGCGCCGCGTCCCCGCCGGGCCACGACGCGCCGGCGCCTTCGGCGCCCCAGAAGGTCCCGAAGGTGGTCAGCATCACGCCGACGGCAAACTTCATCGTGTTCTCAGGCACGCGCGCGAGCGGCGCGCGGGCCGCCATCCCAACCGCGACGACGAGCGCGATCGCCACTGCGGCCGAGGCCGCCGCGAGGGGGATCCGGTGCTGGTTGGCGCCGAACGTGAGCACGATGAATGCGACCTCGAGCCCCTCCAGCAGCACACCCTTGAATGCGATCGTGAAGGCGTAGCCGTCGAGCCCGGCCGCCGATCTCACCCCGGCCGCGAGCGCCGCCTGCGTCTGCTTGGCGAATGCTTCGCGCTCGTCGTGCAGCGCCTTCAGGCCCGCCGCGCGCAGGACCGCTTTGCGCAGCCACTGGAGCCCGAACACCAGCAGCAGGCCGCCAACGGCGAGGCGGAGCACGTCGATCGGCAGTGCGGTCAGCGCCGGCCCGAGCGCGGCGACCACCACGGCGAGGGCCACAACCGCGGCGCCGACGCCGTACAGGGCCGAGGACCAGCTCCTGGTCGTGCCCACCGCGAGCACGATCGTCAGCGCCTCGACCGCCTCCACCAGGCAGGCGAGCAGGACCGACAGCGCAAGCCCGATCTCGGGTCCGGACACGGCTAGCAGTATGCCTCACCCCGCCGGCGCTGAGAGCTCGACCCCGAACCGCTCCCGCAGGCCCTCATACCCCTCGTCGCTCACCCGCACGGCGCGGCTGTGCTCGGCGCGACTGACCCATCCGAGCTCGAACATTCGCGCCGTGAGCGCGGCTCCGAGCGATCCGGCGAGGTGGTGGCGCTGCTCGCTCCAGTCGACGCAGTAGCGGATCAGCGGGCGACGCCGCGGCAGCGAGATGAGATCGATTCCGAAGTCGTGCAGCTGCTGGCTCCCACGCGCGGACAGCCGGTAGTCGAGATCGAAGCCGGGCGAGGCCAGGCGGTCCTCGCCGGCGGACCCGGGATCGAAGCTCCCGTCGCCACCGGTCAGCAGCCCGCGCTCCAGCAGCGCCGCCATCAGCGCGGTGCCGAGCGTCCCGGCGAGGTGGTCGTAGCAGGTGCGGGCGAAGCGCACCGCCTGGGCCTTGGTGCCCTGCCGCAGCGAGCGCACGGGCACAGCGGGGGCCAGGCGGGCGAGCGTCTCGATCAGCTCGGCCACGGCCGGACCGGCGATCCGGAAGTACCGGTGGCGTCCGTGCTGCTCGACCGCCAGCAGGCCACCGTCGAGCAGCTTGCCCAGGTGCGCGCTGGCGGTCGACGCCGCCACCCCCGCCTCGTCCGCGAGCACGCTGGCGGGCAGCGCGCGGCCGTCGCCGAGCGCGAGCAGGACCCGCGCCCGCGCCGGGTCGGCGACCAGCCCGCCGATGCTCGCGATGTCGACGTCGCCGTTCACAGACGAGCACGCTAGTGCCGGAACATTTCGCCCGCAAGCGAAATGTTCCGGGAGCAGACTCCGAGACATGCGCAGGCACCTCTCGCTGCTGGCGATCTGCCTCGGCTACTTCATGGTGATCCTCGACGCGACGATCGTGAACGTCGCGCTGCCGGCCGTGGGGCGCGACCTCGGCGGTGGCGTCAGCGCGCTGCAGTGGGTCGTCGATGCGTACACGGTGGTGTTCGCGGGGCTGCTGCTGAGCGCGGGGTCACTCGGCGACCGGACCGGGTCCCGACGGGTGTTCGGCGCGGGCTTAACGCTGTTCACGCTCGCCTCTGCGGCATGCGGGCTGGCGCCGTCGGTGCCGGTGCTCGTCGCCGCCCGGGCCGCGCAGGGCGTCGGGGCTGCGCTGCTGGTGCCAAGCTCGCTGGCGCTGCTACGCGCCGCCTACCCGGACGCCGCGGAGCGAGCGCGCGCGGTGGGCGCCATGGGAGGGATCGCGGGGGTGGGCGCCGCCTCCGGCCCGATCCTCGGCGGCATCCTGGTCGGCCTGGTCGGCTGGCGGGCTGTGTTCGTCGTCAACCTCCCGGTCGGCCTGCTGGCGCTGTGGCTCGCTGGTCGTTACGTGCCCGCCGCCGCCGAGTCACTCGGCGGGGGCTGGGATCCACCCGGCCAGGTGCTCGGGATCCTCGCGCTGACGCTGCTGACGCTCGGCCTGATCGAGGGTGGCGCCGCCGGCTGGTCCTCGCCGCTGGCGCTGGCGCCGCTGCTCGCCTTCGCTCCGTGCCTGGCGCTGTTCGTGGCGAACGAAAGGAGGGTGCGCCAGCCGATGCTCCCGCCGTCGCTGTTTCGCAGTCGCACGTTCTCGGCCGCCACCTTCGTCGGCCTCGCGATCAACCTCGGCTTCTATGGCCAGCTGTTCGCGGTCAGCCTGTACTTCCAGCGCCTACGCGGCTTCTCTGCGCTCGATACCGGTTTCGCGCTGCTGCCTGAGGGCATCTTCGTGGGACTGTCCTCGATGCTCTCTGGCAGACTGATCGGGCGCGCCGGTCCCCGGCTGCCGATGCTGATCGGGCTGGTGTGCGGCGCCGCGGGCTTCGGCGGGCTGGTCGCGGCCGGTCGGGGGACGAGCTATTGGCTGCTCGTCGGACCGCTGGTGGCGGTCGGGTTCGGGATGGCGTTCACGATGCCCGCCGCGACGGCGGTGGTGATCGAGCTGGCGCCAGCGGAGCGGGCGGGAATCGCCTCCGGCGTGCTGATGGCAAGCCGCCAGGCCGGCGGCGCGGTCGGCGTCGCGCTGCTGGGGACGCTGCTCGCCTCGGGTCCGTTCGTGCCGGGCATGCACGCGCCGATGGCGCTGTCGGCCGGCGCCTTCCTGCTGGGCGCGCTTGCCACCGCGCTGGCGGTGGAGCGGGTCCCGGTAAGGCATCATGGTCGTGAATGAGCTCCGTACATGGATTCGCTGCTGCCCACGGCGCATCGCCCGGCACGACCCGTGGCCTGAGGAGCTCCGGCGGCAAGCGGCCGCCGCCGCTGATGGACCCGACCCGGGAGCGCGATCGCCGGCGGATCCTGCGGCTCTTCGCCCCCTACAAGGCGCGGCTCGCCGCCGTGCTGGCGCTGATCATCTTCGGGTCCGGCCTCAGCATGATCTCCCCGTTCCTGGTCAGGGACGCGCTCAACGACGGGATCCTCAAGCACGAGACGACGCTCCTGGCCGAAGTGGTGCTGGGGATGATCGCGATCGCCATCGTCACCGCGGCGCTCAGCGTGTGGCAGACCTACGTCTCGAACGTGGTCGGCCAGCGCGTGATGCACGACCTCCGCGCCGCCGTCTACCGGCGCCTGCAGCGGATGTCGCTGGCCTTCTTCACGCGCACGCGAACCGGCGAGGTGCAGTCGCGGATCGCCAACGACATCGGCGGCCTCGACAACGTCGTGACCACGACGGCCACCTCGATTGCCCAGAACAGCACCACGGTGATCGCGGCGATCGTCGCCATGTGCCTGCTCGACTGGCGCCTCGCGGCGATCTCGCTCGCCTTCGTGCCCCTGTTCGTGTACCTCACCCGGCGCGTGGGCAAGGCCCGGCGAAAGATCACCACCGAGCAGCAGCGGCGGCTGGCGAATCTGTCGGCACTGGTCGCCGAATCGCTGTCAGTGTCGGGGATCATGCTCGGAAAGACGATGGGTCGCGGCCACGACCTGGCCGACCGCTTCACCGGCGAGTCCAAAGACGTCGCCGACCTCGAGGTCCGCTCGCGGATGGCCGGGCGCTGGGTGATGTCCTCGATCCAGATGACGTTCGCGATCCAGCCGGCGATCATCTACTGGCTCGCGGGCCAGAGCTTCCTCGGGCATTCGATCACGGTGGGAACCGTGGTGGCCTTCGCGACCCTGCAGACCCGGCTGCTGTTTCCGATCCAGTCGCTCCTCGGCGTCGGCGCCGATGTCCAGGCGTCGATGGCCCTGTTCGACCGGATCTTCGAGTACCTCGACCTCCCGGTGGACATCGTCGAGGCCGAGCACCCGGTGCAGCTGCGCGCCGAGGAGATGCTCGGCGAGGTGCGCTTCGAGGCCGTCTCGTTCAGGTACGCCCCCGAGCAGGAGGCTTGGACCCTCGCCGACATCGACCTGGTGATCCCGGCGGGGACGCGGACGGCGGTGGTGGGGGAGACGGGCGCCGGCAAGACCACGCTCGGGTATCTGGTTGCGCGGCTGTACGAGCCGCAGGCCGGGCGGGTGACGATCGACGGGGTCGACGTGCGCGAGGCGTCGCTGGCGTCCCTGGCCGCGACCGTCGGCGTGGTCTCCCAGGAGACCTATCTGTTCCATGCGAGCGTGCGCGAGAACCTGCGCTTTGCCCGCCCGGACGCGACCGATGCCGAGGTCGAGGAGGCCGCCCGCAGCGCCCGCATCCACGAGTTGATCGCGTCGCTGCCGGACGGCTACGACACGATCGTGGGCGAGCGCGGCTACCGCTTCTCGGGCGGGGAGAAGCAGCGGATGGCGATCGCGCGGACGATCCTGCGCAATCCCCCGGTGCTCGTGCTCGACGAGGCGACGAGCTCGCTCGACACGCAGACCGAGGCGGCCGTGCAGGCGTCGCTCGAGCGCCTGGCCCAGGGCCGGACGACGCTCACGATCGCCCACCGCCTCTCGACCGTTCGCGACGCCGACCAGATCGTGGTGCTCGACCAGGGCAGGCTCGTGGAGCGTGGCACCCACGAGGAGCTGCTCGAGCGTGGCGGGTCGTATGCCGCGCTGGTGGCGCGGGATGTGACCGAGGAGAGGGTGGGCGGGTAGCGGCCTAGGCGGCCGGCATGGCTTCGATCAGCCTCGCGAGCTTGGCGGGCGTGCCGTGCTCGGGCAGCGGCGAGTACAGGATCAGCCGCTGCTCGGAGCTCTCGTCGGGGTGGAGCACAGCATGCTCGAACACGAGCATCCCCTCGACCGGATGCCGCAGCTCCTTGCGCCCTGCGGTGGCCCGCTCGACCTCGTGACGCTTCCACGCCCTGCAGAACTCGGGGCTGGACTTCCGCAGCGCCTGGACTAGCTCGTCGAACGACGGGTCGCCGAGATGGCGCGCGCTATCGGCGCGTAGCTTGGCGGCGCACAGCCGGGCGCTGCGCTCCCAGTCGGTGAACATCTCGCGGCGGGTGGGATCCATGAACGTCAGCCACACGTGATTACGGATCGCTGGTGGGATCGAGTCGAGATCTCCGAACAGGGCGCACGCGGCGCGGTTGTAGGCGAGGTAGTCCCAGCGGCGCCCGAGCACGAACGCTGGATTGGGACCCAGCTTCTCGATCACCCGGCGCAGCGTGGCAGGACACCTGCTCGGCCGGTGCCCTGCAAGCCGGCGCCTCCTCGCCGCGCCCGAGCAGGATCAGGTGCACGCGCTCGGCCGGTGTCAGCCGCAGCGCGCGCGCGAGCGCTTCGAGCACGTCCAGCGACGCGCGCACGTCGCGACCCTGCTCGAGCCACGTGTACCAGGTGGTCCCGACGCCCGCGAGCTCCTCGCGCCGGCGGCTGCCGTTGCCGCTCCGCGCCCGTGGCGTGGTTGGTGCGGTTGGCGTCGGTGTGACGGCGGCCGCGTCTCCGAGCGGCACGTCGACGTGACCGGTGCGCTGCTCGTGACCGCCGGGCTCGCGGGGTTGACCTATGCGATCGTTCGCACCGGCGCGCTCGGGTGGGTCGCCCCCGGGGTGCTCATCCCGGCCGCGCTCGGGAGCCTGCACGCGCTGACCGACGGATTCGCGCTGGCGTTCGGCATCGGTGCGCTGTTCACGATCGCCGGGGCGCTCGCGGCGGTCGCGCTGCTGCGGCCGCGGGCAGAGACCGTCGTGAGCGAACCCGTTGCCCATCTGCCAGCCGCCCCCGAGCCCGCGCGCGACCGCGAGGCCGAGGCCCTTGCGGCTTGAGCGATTGCCCGAGCAGCGTGGCACTACGATCACGTGATGACCGCCCATAGCGCCGGCATCGTGCTGCACCGCGAGCGTGGAAGCGGGCTCGAGGTTCTGCTGGTCCATCCCGGTGGTCCCCTGTGGGCCCGGCGGGACCTCGGAGCGTGGTCGATTCCGAAGGGCGAGTACGAACCGGGCGAGGACCCGCTCGCCGCCGCACGACGGGAGTTCGAGGAGGAGCTGGGCACGACCCCGCCGGGGGGCGAGGCGCTGGAGCTCGGCGAGGTGCGCCAGAAATCGGGCAAGCTGGTGCGGGCATGGGCGCTGGCCGGCGATCTCGACGCCGGCGCGATTCAGAGCAACACGTTCGAGCTCGAGTGGCCGCCGCGCTCGGGCACGACCCGCACGGTTCCCGAGGTCGACCGCGCTGAGTGGTTCACTCTCGAACGGGCTGTGGAGAAGATCAACCCCGCCCAGGCGACGTTGCTGGGACGGCTGCGGGAGCGCGTTTGATCGACGTCACCCTGTACACGGATCCGGCATGTCCGTGGGCGTACTCGGAGCGTCCCGCGTTGCGCGTCTTGCAGTGGCGCTACGGCGCGCAGCTGCGCTGGCGGCTCGTGGTGATCGGATTGACCGAGGACGCCTCGCAGTACGAGGCGCGCGGATACACACCGCTGCGCGGCGCGCTCGGCCAGCTCGCCTTCCGCCGTTACGGGATGCCGTTCGCGCCGGCGCCCAAGGAGCGGGTGAGCGCTACGGCCCGCGCCTGCCGAGCGGTGGTCGCCACGCGTCTGGCCGCCCCCGGCAGCGAATGGGCGGTGCTCGACGCGCTGCAGCTCGCGAACTTCACGACGGCGCTGCTGCTCGACGACGACGAGCAGCTCGAAGCGGTCCTGGGCACCGTTGCGGGCATCGATGCCGTGCGGATCGTCTCCACGCTTGACTCCCCCGAGGTGACCGGCGCCTACGAGCGCGATCGCGCGCAGGCGCGCACCGCTGCCGGGTCTGCCGCCGAGCTGCAGGGCAAGACCGCCGGTACGGATGGGAAAGTGCGCTTCACCGCGCCGTCGATGATCTTCGAGCGGGGAGGGACGCGTCTGGTTGCCGGCGGCTTTCAGCCGGTCGAGGCCTACGACGTGCTGGTCGCAAACCTCGACCCGACGCTCGAGCGCCGGCCCCCGCCCGAGAACGCCGCACCGCTGCTGGCGTGCTTCGCCGGCGGGCTCACGACTCAGGAGGTCGCCGCCCTCATGACATCGGGCAACGATGCCCCCGACCGCGGCGCGACCGAGGCCGCCCTGCTCGAGCTCATGGCGGCAGGCGAGGCGGTCCGTGACGCGATCGGCGACGATGCACTGTGGAAACCGGCTCGATAGCCTGGCGGCGTGGACAGTGGACGCTGCGTCCAGGCCCTAGTCGCCCTGCGCTGCGCGATCGGGGCCGGCGCCTGGCTGGCGCCGCGGCGCTCCGGCCGGGCCTTCGGGCTCGATCCTGGCGCCAATCCCCAGGCGCCCTACCTCGTCCGGCTGTTCGCGGTCAGGGACGCTGCGCTGGGGTACGGCCTCGGGACCAGCGACGAGGGTCGGCGAGTGTGGTGGCTGCGGATCGGGATCGCGTGTGACTTCGCCGACGCCGTCGCGGGAGTGCTCGCGGGGCGTCGCGGCGAGCTGGGGGGACCGGCAACGGTGCTGGTGAGCACCGCCGCGCTCGGGGCGGTCGCGCTCGGGGTTACGGCGCTGCGGAGCGAGCAGTCGGTGGCATGAACAAGGGCGGGGCGCATGCCCCGCCCGCGATCATTTATCGGCTACGGCCGGATCGCCGCGGCCAGCTCTGCGGGACGGCGCGCCTGCACCGCGTCCGTCTGTGCGCGCCAAGCCCTCCAGTAGCGATGCATGCGACGCAGGAACGCCTTTGGGCTTTCGGCATAGAGCCGGTCCGCCAAGAAGAACGCGTCGCTCTGGAGCTCCTCTCTGCGGTGGTCGATCGCCCCGACCAGAGCATCGGCGTCGACCGGGACCTGCCCGGCCTTTCCGGTCAGGGATCCGCGGAGGACCGCGAGATCGTGGTCATCTCCAAGTAGGTTTGAGAGATGGTGCGCATCCCGCGCAAAGCCCCGCATCGCCTGCGGTGCGATCGGCTCCAGCAGGCGAACGTGGTACCAGAGATCCTTGGCGCGCTTGCGCCAGTCGTGGAGGTTCTCGACCGTTGGCTCGCTGCGGGCGCGCTTGCCGGCGTTGCGACCCTGCCGGTAGCCGCGCAGCAGGCCATTCTTGACTCCGGACCATCCGCCTCGTTCCAGGCCCCAGTCGTCGATCCGCAGCCGCGCGGAGCGGAGCTGGTCGACCACCGCCTCGGTGGAGCGTGTCTCGGTCAACGCGAGTCTTGTGGCTGCTCGCTCCCGCTCCAGGCGCTTGCGAACCGCTGAGAACGTGCGCTTTGGCACCTGTCCGGCGTAGCGTTCTGCAAGCTCGTCCAGCGCCTGGATCATCACGTCGGCGTCGCGGCTGGCCCCTAAGCTACGGGCCGCCTCGCGGAACCGAGCATTCTCGTGCCGGCGCTCCTCGCCTCGGAAGGTGCCCCTCCCGAGGCGCAGCAGTGAGCGTTCCTGCTTGAGCGACTTCCGGGCCTCGTGAACGGCCTTGACCGGATCGACCCGGACCCCGTCGGTGAGCTCTTCGATCGCTCGATCCAGCTGCTCGCGGGCGCATCGACGAAGTCCAGGACGCAGTCCTTCGCCGTCATCGAGTTGATACGCCATAGGTTCCGTCCTTCTGTCGTATTGCCAATCAGATCGGTGGTACCCACTGTGATCGACGGCCAATCCCCGTAGACTCCCCGGATGCCCAGCCCGCTGGTCAATCGCGCGATTGGAGCCGCCGCCCACCGCATTCCGGGTCTCAGCCGGCTGCCGGTGATGAGGCTGCTCGCGCTCGGCGAGGTAGTGCTGCTCGCCCGCGAGCACGTCGTCAAGCTCGAGCCCGGAGAACGGCGGCGGCTGGTCGAGCTCGTCCGCCGCGGCCGCGGCCGCCCTCGCAACTTATCGTCCGAAGAGCGGACCGAGCTCTCGAGGTTGATCGCCAAGACAGACCCGCGGCTGTTCGCCGGACTGGTCGCCGACAAGCTCTCTCCGGTGCGGCTGCCGCGGCGGGTCGTTCGGGGCCCCCGTAGGCGCTGAACGACCAGGCCACGAGGGCACACCGCGGACGGCCGTGGTCCGGGCGATCGTGTTCGTCGTCGGCGCCGGCAGCCTCGGCGCCGAGATCTCGGCCGCGCGGCTGCTGGCACCATATTTCGGCGCCTCCACGATCATCTGGGCCAACACGATCGCGACGGTACTGGTCGCTCTCTCGGCCGGCTACGCGATCGGAGGCAAGCTGGCCGATCGTCGCGCGGATCTGCACGGGCTGTGTGCGATCGTCCTGGTCGCGGCGGCGCTGCTCGCCCTGGTGCCCTTCGTGGCCGATCCGTTCCTGAGCCTGTCGGTCAAGGCGCTAGGCGCTCTGTCTCTTGGTGGCTTTGCCGGCTCGCTCGCGGCGGTGCTGGTGCTCGTCGCCGTGCCGGTGATGCTGCTCGGGACGGTGGCGCCGTACGCCAACCGGCTCACGCTCGGACGCGTCGAGCAGACCGGGACGATCACCGGCCGCCTGTATGCGATCTCGACGGCTGGCTCGCTGCTGGGAACCTTCCTCGCCGCGCTGCTGCTGATTCCGCTCATCGGCACGCATCGCACGTTCCTCGTGTTCGCGCTGGCGCTCGCGCTGGTCGCCGCGCCGGGGCTGCGCTCCAAGCGGTTCCTGCTCGTGCCGGCGGCCGTCGCCGGGCTGCTCGCGGTTCCCCCGGCGGCAATCGGCTCCGGCGTCGACGGGGCGCGCGTGATCTACTCGGCTGAGACGCCGTACCAGTACGCGCGAGTGCTTCAGTTTCCCAGTGGCGAGCGCTGGCTCCAGCTCAACGAGGGGGTCGCGGTGCACTCGGACTACCGACCGTGGAGCTGGCTGACTGGCGGCTACTGGGACGACTTCCTCGCCCTTCCACTCGCCGGGCGGCTCGGCATGCCGAGGCGGGTCGCGATCCTTGGCGACGCTGCGGGAAGCGTCGCCCGAGCGTACGGACACTACTTCCCGGCGACGCGCGTCGACGCCGTCGAGCTCGACGGCGAGCTGACCGCGATCGGTAGGCGCTGGTTTGACCTTGGCGGGCCGAGGCTGCATCTGTACACCGCCGACGCGCGGCCGTGGCTGGCCGCGAGCGACGCCCGCTACGACGCGATCTTCCTTGACGCCTATCGGCAGCCGTACATCCCCTTCTACCTGCTCACCCGCGAGTTCTTCGAGTCCGTGCGCGCACACCTGGATCCCGGGGGCGTCGTGATCGTCAACGTCGGCCACCTGCCGGCCTCCGACGCGCTCGAGCGAGTGGTCTCGGCGACGCTGCGCGCGGTCTTCCCAGAAGTGCTGCGCGACGTCGTCAGCAACACGAACTCGCTGGTGATCGCGAGCGCGGGCGCCCTCTCGAGCTCACTGGTGCAGCCGGGGTCCCGCAGGACCCCGGCTGCAACGATCCCGCCGGAGCTGCGTCCGCTGGCGGCGACCGTCGGACGGCGAATGGGCCCGCCGCTGACCGGCGGGAGCGTCTACACCGACGACCGTGCGCCGGTGGAGTGGCTCACCGATCTCTCGATCCTGCGATACGCGAGCGGGAAGCGGTAGGCGTCTAGCCGTAGCCGGCTTGGATCAGCGCCTGCATCTCGCGGAACAGCGCCCAAGCCGGTCCTGAGTCGGCCCCGAGGCGGCCTCGAGGCGGCCTAACTCGATCTGCCCCGGGGCTTTACGCTTTGCTTAGCGGGGCGGGCAGGCTTCCCCGTGCCCGGCGGCGCACCACGGCGGGCCCCTCCAACACTCAGGAACCACGCATGCGGGACAGCTTTCTGATCTTCGGCAGCCCGATGATCGGCGAGGAGGAGATCGCCGAGGTCGTCGACTCGCTGCGCTCGGGCTGGATCGGGACCGGCCCGAAGGTTCAGCGCTTCGAGTCGATGCTCGGCGAATATGTGACGGCCCAGCATTGCCGCTGCGTCTCGTCCTGCACCGCCGCGTTGATCCTGTCGATGCACGTGCTCGGGATCGGTCCCGGCGACGAGGTGCTGGTCCCAGCGATGACGTTCGTGGCATCGGCGAACGCCGTCGAGCACGCAGGCGCCACCCCGGTCCTGGTCGACTCCGTCCCGGGCACCGGATTGATCGACCTAAACGCGGCCGAGGCGGCGATCACCCCGCGCACGCGGGCGATCATGCCGGTTCATTTCGCCGGCCGGCCGGTCGACATGGATCGACTGAACGCGCTGCGAGACCGACATCGCCTGCTCGTGATCGAGGACGCCGCCCACGCACTCGGGGCCGAGTGGCGCGGCCGGCGGATCGGTGCGTTCGGCAACGTCGCGGCGTTCTCGTTCTATGTGACCAAGAACATCACCACGATCGAAGGCGGCGCGCTCGTGACCGGGGATCGCGAGATCGCGGCGGAGGTCGAGCGGCTGGCCCTGCACGGACTCAGCCTGGGCGCGTGGCAGCGCTTCTCCGACGCCGGTTTTCGCCACTACGAGGTCATCCGCCCCGGGTACAAGTACAACATGACAGACGTCCAGGCGGCGCTCGGGCTGCGCCAGCTCCCGCGCCTGGACGAGTGGATTTCCCGGCGGGCGCAGCTGTGGGAGCGCTACGACGAGTTGCTCGCGGGACTGCCGCTCTCCACGCCGCCGCCGCCCGCGGCCGGCACGCGCCACGCGCGTCACCTCTACCAGGTGCTGGTCGACCCTGACGCTCAGCTGACGCGAGACGAGCTGGTCGACGCCCTGACCGCGCGCAGGATCGGAACCGGGGTGCACTATCGCGGCGTGCACCTGCACCCCTTCTATCGAGACAAGTATCGTCTCTCGCCCTCTGATCTCCCCGTCGCGACGGCGATCTCCGAGCGCACGCTCAGCCTCCCGCTGAGCCCGAAGGTGACAGACGCCGACCAGGATGACGTGGTGCAAGCCCTGAGCGAGCTTCTACCCTGCTAGCGGGAGGTTTCGCCTGAGCACATCCGACTACCCCGCCTTGCGCTTCGACCAGTCGTGGCTGGCGCGTCTGCGCGTCGCGCTGGTGGCCAGGCCGATCCCCGACGAGCTGTGGGTGCTCGGCGCCGTGATCGCGGTCGCGGCGGCGATCCGAATCCTGACGATCGACAACCAGAGCTTCTGGACGGACGAGGCGCTTACCGCGTACGAGGCGGGTCTCCCTTTCGGGGCGATGCTGAAGGCCGTCGGGCACGTCGAGACGACACCGCCGCTGTACTTCGTCCTGATCTGGGGGTGGACCAAGCTGTTCGGCACCAGCGAGGTGGCGTTCCGCTCGGTTTCGACGCTGGCGGGGATCGCGCTCGTCCCGCTGGCCTACTTCTCCGCGCGCGAGCTCGTCTCTCGCTGGGCAGGCGTGATCGCGGCGGCGCTGGTGGCGGTGAACCCGTTCCTGATCTGGTACTCGCAGGAGGCGCGCGCCTACATGCTGCTGGCAGCGCTGACGGGCGCCGCGTTCCTGTGGTTCATCAGGGCTCGTCGGGATCCGTCTGCCCGCAACCTGACGTGGTGGGCCGTGTTCTCGGCGCTGGCGGTGATGACCCATTTCTTCGCGGGCTTCGCGATCGCGCCCGAGGCGTTGTGGCTGCTCTGGCTCGCACGCGTGCGCCCACACACGCGCGCACGCACGGGGATCGCGGTCGGCGTCGTCGCCGCCGCGCAGGGGGCGATGGTGCCCTTCGCGTTCGTCGACACGTCTCATGGCCCGGGCTGGATCGCAGCGATTCCGCGCGGTCACCGGATTGAGGAGCTGTCACTCGAGTGGGGGGTGGATCTGCTCACGCGCCGGATCGCGCCGGTGTACGGGCTGATCGGTGGCGCGATCGTGATTGCGCTAGCGGTGCTGCTGCTCGCCGGCGCTGAGCGGCACAGGCGCACCGGGGCGGGTGTGGCGGCGGTGATCGCGGCTTGCGTGTTCCTGATCCCGCTGGCACTGGGGTTTGTCGGGCAGGACTACTTCTACGTCCGCAACGAGATCCCGGCGTTCGTGCCGCTGGCGACGGTGATCGCCGCGGCGTGCGTCGCGCCGCGCGCGCGGCCGTTCAGAGGTGCGCTGGCAGGAGCGCCGGCGATTCTCAGTGGCGCGCTCACGCTCCTCGGCGGCGCACTCGCGGCGGCCCTGCTCGCCCTGTTCTGCTACTCGACGGTCACGGTGCAGACCATGGTCCAGCTGCAGCGGCCGGAGTGGGCCAGCGTGGCGCGGGCGCTCGGGCCGGCGCCAGTCCCGAGGGCGATCCTCGCCGCCGGCGGCGAGCAGGCCGACCCGCTCAAGCTGTACCTGCCCGGCGTCAGCTGGGTCCAGGCCCGCGCGCGCCAGGAGCTGGTCACCGAGATCGATGTCATCGGCGTCAGGAGGCCGGTCCCGGTGGTGTCGCCTGGCCAGGATCGAACTGGCAGCGCGTCCGCCGGCGCCACGCAAGCCCGCGGTGCCCCGGTGCCGGGGAGCGTCGCGCCGGCGGGCGCGACGCTGGTGAGCCGCTTTCGGGTGCACAACTGGATCGTCGCGCGGTTTGCCCTCCAGCGCCCCGCGCTGCTGAGCATCGACCAGCTGAGCCACCTCGCACCCGGGTTCTTGCGCCACACCCCCATGGCGTTGCTGATCTTCGTGCAACGGCCGCAAGGCTGAGGGCCCATGAGGGCGCCCCGCTACTCTCGCTCGGGCCCCGGTGTTAGGACTCCCGATGATCGCGTCCAGGCGTCTACGCGACCCGCTCCCGCTCGGGCTTGTGCCCGCGCTGGTGGTCGTGCCCGCGCTCGGGCTGATCGCGCTCGCGCTCGCGCTGATCGCGCCCGCGGCGAGCGCGACCCTGCGCAGGAGCAACAACACGCCGTTCCCCTCGAGCCAGACGATCGTCGGCGCTCGCTGGACGAGCCCCCGGTACGGCCCTCCTGGCAACCAGACCGGCGATGTGCTGCCCACCGTGTGGGCGGACGACAACGACGAGTACACGATGATCGACGACGGCGGGACCAACGCGCCGCCCTCCGGCGCGTTCTGGCGCCAATCCGTCGCTCGGATCACGCGCAGCCCGCCCAGGATCAATTTCAGCCACGTCGGCGATCCGAACCACCCGCCGCCCCACACGTTTGCCCAGATCACCAGCAACCGCGCGCTGTGGGCGGGTCCGCTCGGTCCCTACTACAGCAGCGGGCTGGTCGCGGTGGGTCATGTCTTCTACGCGACGCAGCAATTCAACTGGAGGTGGGGGTCGAACGGTCTCTTCAAGGGGCTCGAGGGGATCGCCTACTCGACCGATCACGGCCAGCATTGGACGTCTGTCAAAAAGGCCTTTCCGGCGCCGCTCGGCAATCTCAACTGGTTGATCCGCGGGCGCGGCGGCTTCTACCCCGACGGGTGGGTGTACGCGATCGCCTCCGAGCGCGAGTTCAACGCCAGCACCCTGATCATGGGACGGGCCCCCGCGAACGCCTCCCTGACCGATCCGGCGAGCTGGCAGTGGGCCTCGGGCTTCGCCGCCGGGGGCCAGGTCGCACTCTGGTCGAGCTCGTTCGCCTCTGCGACCCCGATCATGTACTGGCCGTCGCACATCACCTATCCGCAGATGGTCTATGACTCGCACCTGCACCGCTACCTGCTGACGTTCTCCTACTCCTACGCCGCCACTCCGCCAGGGATCTGGCGCAACGGCGCGGAGCTGGTGATACTCGAGGCGCCGCACCCCTGGGGCCCGTTCTCGTTTGTCGCACGCGAGCCCTACTTCGGTCCGTCCAATGGGTACTCCCCGAGCTTTCCCGTGTCATGGATGTCCCTCAACGGGCGCGACCTGTGGATGAAGTGGGCTGCCAACTTCAACGGCTGCAGCGCCCACCTCGACTGCTCGGGGGGCTACGGGTTCAACTACCGCCGGCTGCACCTGACGGTCGCCGGCGACCGCTGAGGTTCGCGTCGCTCGGTGCGGATGCCGCACGGGGGGCGATCGTGGGAACATGCGTCCAGCCATGGCCCGTCACGATCCAGGCGCGCCGCGGGACGACGAGCCGGAGCTGAGCGTCGTTGTACCGGTGTACGGCTGCGCCGACTGCCTGGCGGCTCTGCACGAACGCCTGGGTACGAGCGTGTCGACGGTGACCGACCGCTACGAGCTCGTGCTCGTCGACGATCGCAGCCGCGACGACGGCTGGGCGGTGCTGCAGCGGCTCGCCCGTGCGGATGCACACGTGCGCGCGTTCCGTCTCAGCCGCAACTTCGGTCAGGACGCCGCGATCACGGCGGGGCTGGCGCAGGCGCGAGGCGCGTGGGCGGTCGTGATGGACTGCGACCTGCAGGAGGCCCCGGAGGACATTCCACGGCTGTGGGCCAAGGCGAGAGAGGGCTATGACGTCGTGCGCACGACGCGACGGGGATGGCGACACTCGGCGTTTCGGCGCTGGAGCAGCCGCGCCTATCGGAAGCTGACGCTCGAGACCGACGTCCGCCCGGACTACAGCAACCTCAGCCTGCTCTCGCGGCGCGTGATCGACGCGTTCCTGCGGTTGCGCGATCGCGACCGCGAGTACATGATCGCGCTCGACTGGCTCGGCTTCGACTCGGCCACCGTCGAGATCGAGCACCACGACCGGCACGCCGGGGAGAGCGGGTACACCTTTGCGCAGCTGGCGCGGGTCGCGCTCGACGGGATGTTCTTCCGAAGCACGGTGCTGCTGAAGGTGGTGGTGCTCGTGGGCTTCCTCGTCGCGCTCGCCGGGATCGTGCTCGCCCTGTTCGAGATCGTCGACTACTTCGCCGAGGCCCACAGCGCGGTGCCCGGGTACACGAGCCTCGCGGTGCTGCTGCTGCTGCTGGCGGGGTTCATCATCGTCAGCGTGGGAGTGGTGGGCCTGTACGTGGGGCGCATCTTCGAGCAGGTCAAGAACAGGCCACTGTTCCTGATCGACGCCGAGGCGGAGGGGCCCGAGGTGGCGTGGCCCTCGAAGGCCGCCGTGAGCGGGACGCCCCGGAGCCAGGCGTCGTCGAGCCAGGCGCCGCCGGGCGAGGCTGCGAGGCGGGGTTAGGCAGCCAGCACGTAGACCTTCTCGCGGCCGCCCGGGATCAGAAAGGCCGCCTGGACCCGCGTGCTGTAGCGCGCCATCAGCTCGTCGAGCGTCGCCTCGGTGAAGCGCTCGCCGTGGCCCCCGACGCCCGGATCGGCCGCTCGCCTGCCTAGCAGACCGACCCCCGGCAGCCCGCTGGTCGAGAGGTTGCGGATCGGCTCGGATACGATCACGCGCTCCCGCGCCGCCGCAAGCATGCGATCGACGAGCACTGCCGCGTCGGGCAGGAAGTGGTAGAGGCTGGCCTGGATGATCACCACGTCGGCCGGCGGGAGCGGCTCGGCGGGGCTCGTGCTCGCGAGGTCCAACCGGCGGGCGTCGACGCCGCGGTGCCTGAGCCCGGCGAGGAAGCCCTCGTTGACATCGAGTCCGACATACTCGCTTGTGCGGCCGCGCAGATGGCGCTGGTACAGGGTTCCTGGACCGCAGCACAGCTCCAGCACCGACGCGCCCGTGGGAACCTGACTCGCCACCGCGCTCATGCGGGCGGAGTAGTGGCGGCCGTAGAGCAAGCGCATCAGCAACTCGTAGCCGCGCGCGCTGCGATAGATGACGCTCGTGCTCATCCGGGCGCCGCGGGGGCCTGGGAGGCCGTGCCCTTGGGGCCGAGCTCGGCGAGCGTCAGCGGGTGCGCCGGCGCATGCGGCAGCGGATGTGTGACCGTGACCCGCAGGTCACGGTCCACATGCAAGAGCTGGCCGGGCTCGAGTGCCCACCAGCCGGGATCCTCGTCCATCGGCTCGCTCGCGACCACGACCGCCGGCCGGCGCGCGAGGTCCCCGGAGCGCACCCGGACGCTGCTGCGGGCACTCGCCTGCTCGAGGTGTCGGCGACCGCTGTATCCGCCCGCCGCGCGCCGCAGCACGTGCAGCTCGTGGACGTCGGGGTAGCGCAGCGCCCACAGCTCGGATGCGGTGCTGAGCACTAGGTTCAGCGCGAACACGGGCAGCTGGTCGGCGATCCAACGCGAAGCGCGTACGATCGCCTCCCCGATCTCGCCGGTCTCGCCGATGTACTTCGAGATCAGCGCGAAGAACCGCTCGGAGTCGGTATCGCCGTGGACGAGCCCGGACGCATCTCCGAGCTCATGCTCGAGCCGCTCGAGCTCGCCGATCACGCCGTTGTGCGCGAACAGTCGGTCGGCGATCTCGAATGGATGGGTGTTCTGGAGACTGACGGCGCCGGTCGAGGCGTAGCGGACGTGCGCGACGAACGTCCTCGAGCTGACCTCGCGCGCTTCGCGCGCGAAGCACTGATCCTCGTACGCGGCGAGCGGCTGCTTGGACACGCGCGGACGCCCGTCTGCATCGAACGTCCCCAGCCCGGTTCCGTCCGGCTCGCGGCGGCTTTGCCGAGCGAGCGAGTCGGGCGCTTCGAGCAGCCAGAACGTCGCCGACACCAGCTCGCGCCCCGCACTCATGCCAAACAGTCGGCACATTCGGTCCGCGACCGTAGCGCGCCGCGAGTTGTCAGAGTAATTTCAAGCTTCTCGCCTATCGTGGCATCGTCACGAGAAAGGTGGAAACCCCATGAAGATCCTGCGCACAGCCTCAACCCGTCGCCTGCTGGCGATCATCGCCGGTGTGATCGCGGCGATCGCCGCCGGATCCGCGATCGCGGTCGCGGCCTCGAGCTCCGGTCCCGTTCCCCCCGCCAAGCCGCTCGCACGGGCGGTCCATGACGCCCTCGGCGGCCCCAATATCATGGGGATCACGGCGCGCATCAGCTTCACCAACCACCTGATCGACGCCTCGAGCATCCAGGGCACGGACCCGCTCCTTCAAGGTGGGAGCGGCCGCCTCTGGCTCGGAAGCGATAATCGCGTGCGGCTCGAGCTGCAATCGGACAACGGCGATGCCCAGGCGGTTCTTAACAACGGATCGTTCTGGGTCTACGACCCGGGCTCGAAGACGGCCTATGAGGGCACGCTCCCGTCCCACGGCGGTGCCAAGCACAGCGCCAAGCAGCACAGCGCCAAGCAGGGCACGGTTCCCTCGGTCCCGCAGATCCAGGCCGATCTGAACCATCTGGGCAGTCACCTGGACCTCTCCGGCGCGATCCCGGGTGACGTCGCCGGTCAGGCCGCTTACACGGTCCGCGTCTCGCCCAAGCACGACGGCGGGCTGCTCGGCTCGGCCGAGCTCGCCTGGGACGCCGCACGCGGCGTGCCCCTGCGGATCGCGGTCTACGCCCGCGGCGACACCGCGCCGGTGCTCGAGCTGAAGGCGACCGATATCTCCTACGGAGCGGTCCCGGTGTCTGACTTCGCGGTCTCGCCGCCGTCGGGGGCGAAGGTCGTGAAGGTCTCCACACCCGGTGCCAACGGTTCTGCGAGCGCAGCCGGCAAGCACGGTAAGCACGCCGAAGTCACCGGGGTCGCCGCGGTCGCGCACGCGCTGCCCTTCAAGCTGCTCGCTCCGAGCACGCTCGTCGGGCTGCCGCGCCGGTCGGTCACGCTGCTGAACTGGGGCGGGAGCCCATCGGCGCTCGTCGCATACGGCCAGAACCTCGGTGGCGTCGCCGTGCTCGAGCAGGCTGCCCACGCGGGTGGTAAGAGCGCCAGCCCGGCGCCAGGGGGCGGCCATCCCAGCGGACTCAGCCTCCCGACGGTCTCGATCAACGGTGTCACCGGTCAGGAGCTCGACACCGCGCTCGGCACGATGGTTCGCTTCACCCGCACCGGCATCGCCTACACGGTGATCGGCTCGGTGCCGGCGGCGGCGGCCGACGCCGCCGCCCGGGCGCTATGAGCGCAGGCCCGGACGCCTTGCCCCCGGACGGTCCGTCTTCGGACGGTCCGGGGGCACAGCAACCACCACCGATCGAGGTCCGCGGACTGGTCAAGCGCTACGGGGACCTGACCGCGGTCGCCGGCGTCGACTTGACCGTCGACGCCGGCGACGTGTACGGCTATCTCGGCCCCAACGGCGCCGGCAAGACCACCTCGCTGCGAATGATGCTCGGGCTGATCCGTCCGACGGCGGGGATGGTGCGACTGTTCGGCCGCGATCCGCTGGAGGGTGTCCAGGCGCTGCAGGGCGTGGCGGGCTTCGTCGAAGCCCCGACCTTCTATCCGTACCTGACCGGCCGGCGCAACCTCGAGCTACTGGCGGCGTTCGACGGCGCCCAGGCCGGCACACGAATCGACGCCTCGCTGGAGACCGTCGAGCTCTCCGACCGCGCGCGCGACCGCGTCGGTGGCTACTCGCACGGAATGCGCCAGCGGCTCGGGATCGCCGCGGCGCTGCTGCGCGACCCCAAGCTGCTGCTGCTCGACGAGCCCGCGACTGGGCTCGATCCCGCCGGGATGCGGGACATGCGGCTGCTGATTCGCCGGCTCGCCGATCAGGGGATCACGGTCCTGCTCTCGAGCCACCTGTTGACCGAGGTCGAGGAGGTCTGCAACCGCGTTGCGATCGTGCGCGCCGGCGCGATTGTGTACGAGGGCGAGATCGCCGAGCTGCAGCGCGGCGCCGGCACCACCTACCGGCTGTCGACGACCGACGACGAACGCGCGCTGGCGGTCTGCCGGGCACAGCCCGCGATCTCCGACGTCCGCAGCGAGCACGGATGGATCAGCTTCAGCGCGGACACGTCGGCGGTCGCCGGGCTCTCGCAGGCGCTGGTCGAGGCAGGCGCGCTGATCTCGCAGCTCGCGCCACAGACGGTGACGCTCGAGCACCTGTTCTTCTCGCTCACCGAGGGCGCCGGCGCGGGAGTCGGAGGCGAGGCGCCGGCTCCCGCGCCGGGGCAGGGGCCGGAACAGCCGGCGCCGGCTCCGCGCGCCGAGGCCGCGGAGCCCACGCGATGAATCCTGGCGTGGCCACCGTCTACCGCTGGGAGCTGACCAAGCTCCGTTACCAGAAGCGCACCTACCTGGGGCTCGGCGCCGCGGCGATCGTCCCGATCATCTTCGTCGTCGCGATCCACTTTCGCCACGACCGGCACGGCGGAGACTTCGCGTTCTCCTCGTACCTCACCCGCAGCGGGCTGGCGGTGCCGCTCGTGATCCTGCTGTTCGGCGCGGTCTGGATGTTCCCGCTGATCACGGCGCTGGTCGCGGGCGACATCATCGCCTCCGAGGATCACAACGGCACGCTCAAGACGATCCTCACGCGGTCGCTGCAGCGCGGCCAGATCTTCGCCGGCAAGGCGCTCGCCGCCGCGACCTACGCGGTCGCGGCGATCTTCATCAACGGCACCGTCGCGGTGATCGCGGGCAGTGTCCAATCGGGGTTCAACCCGCTGCAGACTCTCTCGGGCACGACGGTCTCGGCGCCGAAAGCGCTCGAGCTCGTGTATGTGGGCCTGCTCATCTACCTGATCCCGATCGCGGCGATTGTGTGCATCGGGCTGCTGCTCTCGGCGATCACCCGCAACAGCGCAGCGGCCGTCGTCGGAACGCTGATGGTCTCGCTGCTGATGCAGCTGGTCGGGATCCTGCCGGGACTCGGCGGCCTGCAGCCGTACCTGCTCAGCACCCAGTTCAATGCCTGGCAGGGCCTGCTGCGCACGCCGATCGACTGGGCGCCGGTCGTGCGCGCCGCATGGGTCTGCGCCATGTACGGGCTGCCGGCACTCGCGGCTTCGTACCTGGTGTTCCTGCGTCGCGATGTCGCCGGCGGGTGAGTCGGGCGGCGAGCGCGTGCTGGTCGTCGACGACGACCCGCCGTTGCGGCGAATGCTGCAACGCACGCTTGTCGCGGAGGGTTTCGAGGTCACGCTCGCGCCGGACGGAGGCGCCGCGCTGGTCGCGGCCGAGCGCTCCACCCCGGACGTGATCGTGCTCGACGTCGCGATGCCCGCGCTCGACGGGCTGGCGGTCTGCCGCCGGCTGCGCGGAAAGGGGCTGCCGACGCCGATCCTGATGCTGACCGCGCGCGATTCCGTGCCCGACCGCGTCGCCGGGCTGCAGGCCGGGGCCGATGACTACCTGGTAAAGCCGTTCGCGGTGCAGGAGCTGATTGCGCGGATCAGGGCGCTGACGCGCCGTCGCGCGGACACCGGCCCGTTGCTCTCCTACTCCGATCTGACCCTCGACGGCGAAGCCCGCAAGGCCGTCCGCGCGGGTCGGGCGATCGAGCTGACGGGCCGGGAGGCGGCGCTGCTCGAGTTGCTCCTGCTTGCGCGGGGCCGCACGGTCACGCGGGACCGCGCGCTCGAGGAGATCTGGGAGGGCGCGGCCGAGGCGAACGTCGTGGACCGCTATGTCACCCGCCTGCGGCGCAAGCTGGGGCCACCGCAGCTGATCCACACGGTCAGAGGAGCGGGGTTCGCGCTCCGGGTCTGATCTCCCGCTCCGGGCCTGAACGTCGCCGGCGCCCAGGAACCCTCTGGGGCCGGCTGGTGCTCGCATCCGCGGGCTCGATTCTGGCCGCGGTGGCGGTGTTCACGCTCGCGAGCGTGATCCTGGTCTCCGCCCAGCTCCGCGGCTCGCTCGACAACGCCCTGCGCGAGCGCGCGCAGGAGATCGCACAGCTCGCCGTCTCGGCGCCGGCGGTGCTGACCGATCCAGGAGCGCTCGAGAGCCCCGTCTCCGGACGCCAGATCGCTGTGCAGGTGATCGACGCCCGCGGGCGCATCCTCGCCCGCTCGTTGACGCTGGGGGCGCGGCTGCTGCCCCAGGACGCGCTCGCGCTGCGCGCGCGTGTGGCGGGGCGGACCGGCTTCGAGGAGATCCGCGTCGCCGGGCGCCCGTTCCGGCTGTTCGCAGCGCCGATCGCGCAGGCGGGCGGCCCTGCCGCCGGGGGCGCGGTGGTGGTGGCCTCCGACACGAGCGATATCGCCGAGACGATCGGCCATCTCGGCTTCGTTCTGGCGCTGGCGGGGGCGCTCGTGGCGCTGGCGGCGGCGCTGGCGGCGGCGGCGCTCACCAGGCGCGGGCTGGCGCCGCTGCACAGGCTCGCGAGCTCCGCCGAGGCGATCGAGCTCACCGCTGACCCGGCGCGGCGACTGCCGAGCACGGATACCGGCAGCTCGGTCAGCGAGGTGCGCCAGCTCACCGGCGTGCTCAATCGGATGCTGGACTCGCTGCAAGAGGGCCGCGAGAACGAGCGGCGGTTCCTGGCCGATGCGTCGCATGAGCTGCGAACTCCCGTGACGACGCTGCTCGGAAACGTGGAGTACGCCGCCCGGCACGGCGCCCACGCAGAGGTCCTCGCCGATCTGCAGCGAGACGCCGCGAGGCTGGCGCGGCTCGTCGACGACCTGCTGGTGCTCGAGCGCGAGGCTGACCCCGAGGCTGCGGCCGCGGTCTTGGGTGACCGCGGCCGCGTACGGCTCGACGAGCTTGCCCGCGAAGCGGTTCGCGACCATGAGCAGGCCGGCGGCCGGCGGCTTGTGCTCGGGGCGCTCGAGCCCGTCACGGTCCGCGGGGACGGCGACGCGCTTGCCCGTGCGCTGGCGAACCTGATCGAGAATGCGATCGTGCACGGGCCGGCCGACGGCAGGGTCACGATCAGCGTCGTCAAGCGTGAGGGCCGGGCACTGCTGAACGTCAGCGATCAGGGGCCGGGCCCGGACCCGGCGGAGCGCGAGCGCGTGTTCGAGCGGTTCTGGCGAGGCTCCGAAGCCTCCCAGCGGCCGGGGTCCGGCCTTGGCCTGTCGATCGTGGCCGCGATCGTCGAGCGCCATGGGGGCATTGTCGAGGTCGACGGGCCTGCTTTCGGCGTCTGGCTTCCGTATGCGTGATAGGCAAACTCTCATGTCGTTCTTAGCGAAATGTGATGCCGTTCGTGTCTACTATCAGCATGATCAGCTCTGAAAATCGTGAACTAGGCCCACACAGTCGCTCGCTCGCCCAGGTCGAGCGCGATGCGGCGCTTCGCCGGATAGTCCGTGTCCGGCGGTGGGCTTTTGCCGGCGCCGCCGCGCTGACCGCGGGGTTCGCCGCGCTGGTCTCCGCGATCGCGCCGGGACGCTCGCTCGGTGCCTCCGCCCAGGGGCGAGCTGCAGGCGCCACGGCGTCGAGCGCTTCGACGCGATCGACGCGATCGACGCG
>QHBV01000252.1:0-2470 GCA_003244035.1 Solirubrobacterales bacterium
AGACCACGTCTTGTCGGTCAGAGAATCCGATCCCGGTGCTCGGGCTCACCCCAAGTGCGCGCCCGGCGTCGAGCGTCATGACCCTGTCGCCGTCGGCGGCGCGGACCAGCATCAGGAACTCGAGCAGTTGAGGCTGCTAGAGCACGCCTGGCGATCAGGACTGTTGCAAGGCTTTGGCTCGCCAGGCGCAGGGCGGGCAGCAGTTGCTCGGTCGAATAGAGCTGCTGCCTGCTCGGTCGCTCTGGATTCCGGTTAGCCACCCGCGAGCCATACGGCCTGCGAGCGCTTCCCACCCCTCCACTCGCGTCGCGCTTGAGCATCGACAGCTCACGAAAGATGCCGCGCATCCATACGGTCGGATCTCAGGTCGATCCCGCTCTGGATTGCAAGATCCGGAAGCGAGACTGACCTGCAGCTGCTCGCGGCGCGACGGCGGATGTAGTGCTCCGGCCGGCCGAGTTGAAGAGCATCAACACGACGGTCGCCTGCTGCTCGCCCTCGTGCCCTCCGTGCGCTAGTCGCTTTTTGCTGTCGGCTTCGATCTTCTGGATGCGGGTAGTAAGCGCATCAAGCTCTGCCGCCAGCGCCGTGAAGCCCTTCCCGTCAACGGTTACCGGACTCCGGGTCAGATGCGCTTCACGGGCATCGAACCCCCCAGCGGACGCGGCCTCGTTGACGTAGGCGCCGACCTGCTGCAGTGCCGAGGCGATCGTCGCCTGCTTGACGATCGCGGGCATGGAGGCCCAGGT
This sequence comes from Solirubrobacterales bacterium, assembly GCA_003244035.1. Classification (GTDB taxonomy): domain Bacteria; phylum Actinomycetota; class Thermoleophilia; order Solirubrobacterales; family Solirubrobacteraceae; genus Palsa-465. The sequence goes on from QHBV01000252.1 coordinate 750, forward strand.
GGCGTCGGTGATTCGCGGATGCGCCTTGGCGGTGTAGTAGTGCTCGACGGCGCCGCGTCGGGGCACGCGCTTGACGAGCTTGACCAAGCCGAGCGCGCTCAGGCGACGGACGTGGTAGCTGACTACTCCGAGCGACGCGTCGAGCTCGCGGGCTAGCTCGCTCGGGCTGGCGGTGCGGTCTTCCAGCGCGGCGAGGACGCGCCCTCGCAGCGGGTGCGCGAGCGCCTTGGCCAGCGCCGGGTCGGTGATGTCGGCATAGGGCTTCATGCTGCGTCGTCGATCATGTGCCTCAGGCGCTTGTGCACGCGATGAAGGCGCACGCGCGCGGTCGCCTCGGGGATGCAGAGGTCCGCCGCGATCTGCGGATGCGAGCGGTCATGCTCATACCTTAATGCAATCAGGAGACGCTCCTGCGGTGTGAGCTGTTCGAGCGCTCGATCGACGTCGAGCCGCACGGCCGCGCGATCAACTTCCCCGCTGGCCCGCAGGTCCTCGAGCTCGCCACCGAACTCCTCGAGCGCCGAGCAGGGTCGGCGGCGGGTGATCAACCGCAATGCCTCGTTATGCGTGATCTGTAGGCACCACGGGATCGGCCGCTCGGGCGTCTGGCACGAGGAGCGAGCGTGCCAGATCCGCACGAGCGCTTCCTGCACCGCCTCCTCGGCGTCCTGATCGTGGCGCAGGACGCGCCGCGCCTCGATCAGGCAGCGGTTGCGGATTAGCGGCCAGTCCCAGTGCTCGCCAGCGCTCTCGGCCATCTCGTGGCCTGAGCTCGACCCCCGCAATGCTAAAGCTTCCATGCTCGCTGAAACGCTTCTGAGCGCTCGTGGGTCATCAAGTCAAAGATGGCTCTCACTTCCGAGCTCGACCAAGCTGCCGGCGCCTATGACGCACTTGCGCCCTACTACGACCAGTTCACCACCGGCTACGCGCACGACGATTGGGTCGCAGCGATCGAGCGCCACGCGATCGGGCTTGGGCTTCACGGACGGCGGGCGCTTGACATAGCCTGCGGCACGGGCAAGAGCACCGTGCCGCTGCTGGGCCGTGGCTATTCGGTGCGCGCCTGCGATGTCTCATCCGAAATGGTGGCGGAGGCGCAGCGGAAGTTCCCGCACCACGCCGAGGCGTTCGTCGTGGCCGACATGCGCCGGCTACCGAGGCTCGGCGAGTTCGATCTCGTGTTGTGCCTCGACGACGCTGTCAACTACCTGCTCTCGGACGCGGAGCTGCGCGCGACCTTCGCCGGCGTCGCGGGGCTGCTGGCGCACAAGGGCATCTTCGCCTTCGACGTCAACTCCCTTCGCACCTATCGCGGTCCGTTCGCCCAGGCGCTCGTGCGGGAGGCAGATGGCCTCTTCTTCAGCTGGCGCGGTGAGGACAGCTCACCGGTCGGGCCCGGTGAGCTGGCGCGGGCGACGGTGGAGATCTTCGCCGATCGGGGCGATGGCCTCTGGCAACGGCGCACGAGCCGTCATGTCCAGCGCCACCACCGGCGAGCGACCGTGCTCGCGGCCCTAGAGCAGGCGGGCCTGGAGTGCTGCCAGATCGCGGGTCAGCTCCCCGGCGCCCAGCTCGAAGCCGGTTCTGACGAGCTCCGGCATATCAAGCTCGTGTACTTCGCCCGCCGGGCGAAACTCAACGCAAGGGGGTGATCGCCGTGGAAATCATCGCGCCGTAACGGGACAATCGTGGGCGGATGGGGTCTGCTTGGCAGCCCC
>QHBV01000252.1:2523-16181 GCA_003244035.1 Solirubrobacterales bacterium
GCCTGCGCTCTGGGACGCTGACGGTCGAGAACCGCTAGGGGCCGATCGAGGTTCAGTGCGAGCAGTGGCGCACCACCGCTGGGACGCTGGGTCTCGGAAGGGAATGCTCGAATAGGAATAGGGCAAGAGGGCGCCTGGCCGGCCCGGGGCGCCCGCCGGCGCCGCCATCCACCGAGGGAGCGCTCAGGCGCGCGCGGGAACCGGGTCCACCACGCTCGCGGCGACCGGAGCCCCCAGCGACACGTGCACCTCGTCGTCCTGGACGCTGACACGATGGGCGGCGACCCCGCACTCCCCCGGGGCCGTGCGCAACCGCCCCGAGGCCAGCTCGTAGCGCCGCTCGTGCAAGGGGCAGATCACGACCTGGTCTGAGACGATCCCGTCTGACAGCGGGCCACCCATGTGCGGGCAGGAGTCATCGAGCGCGTACCAGCCGTCGCGGGTGCGAAAGACCGCGATCCGCCGGCCGGCGATCGTGACGGCCCGCCCTTCCCCCATTGGAACATCCTCCACGTTGCAGGCGAGCGTCATCGCTCCGCTCCGGCCGGCGGCCCGACGGCGGCGAGCTCCCGGAGATCCAGCTCTTCGGAGGGCTCATCGAGGTCCGTGAACTGGCGGGGGTGGTAGGGATCATCGCGCTCGAGCCACGGATCGACGAGGGCGGCGGCCTTGGCTATGCGAAAGCGCTCCAGCAGCTCCGCGCTGCGCTGGGGATCCAGAACGGCTTCGCGCACCTGCTCGAGCCCGACCCGGGGAACGAAGTCGTACGTACGCTCCTTGTACTCGGCGTGCTCGCGGTAGAACTGCAGGAACGCCGTTGCGAGGCGCAGCGCTTCCGCCGGGGTCTGCACGGTCGCGAGCACGTCGCCCTCGCGCACCGTCCCGCCGGCGGCTCCGCCGACCCGCACCTGCCAGCCGCCCTCGACCGCGATGGCGCCGATGTCCTTGACGCTCGCCTCGGCGCAGTTGCGCGGGCACCCCGATACGCCTGACTTGACCTTGTGCGGTGTGTGGAGCCCCTCCCACGCCAGCTCCATCTCGATCCCCAGGCGGATCGAATCTCCCAGCCCGTAGCGGCAGAAATCCGTGCCCACGCACGTCTTGACCGTGCGGATCGCCTTTGAGTAGGCGTGACCGGAGGGCATGTCGAGCTCACTCCAGATCGCCGGCAGGTCCTGCTTGCGGACGCCGAGCAGATCGAGCCGCTGGCCGCCGGTGACCTTGACCATCGGAACCTCGTAGCGTTCGGCGACCTCGGCGATCCGGCGCAGCTGCGCCGGCGTGACGACGCCGCCGTGGATCCGCGGAACGACCGAGAAGGTCCCGTCGCGCTGGATGTTGGCGTGGACCCGATCGTTGATGAAGCGAGCGTCGCGCTCCTCGCGGTGGCTGTTGGCGCGCACCTCGGAGATCAGGTAGGCCAGCGCGGGCTTGCAGACGCCGCACTCGCGACCGGTTCCACAGCTGGTGGCCACGTCGCTGGCCGACTCGTGACCATCGCGGCGGATCGCTGCGGCGAGCTGCTCGCGGGTCTGCTTGCGGCACGGACACAGGTAGGCGGGCTCGTCGCTGAGGCCGCCGGTCGCGTCGGCGACGATCTCGACCACGAGCCCCTTGCACGACCCGCACCCGGTCCCCGCGCGGGTGCGCGCCATCACCTCGCGGGGGGTCGCGCACCCCTCGCCCACGGCGTCGAGTAGCGTCTGCTTGCAGACGCCGTTGCAGTTGCACACCTGGGCCTCCGCCGGCAGCTCAGCGCCGCCGACCTCGGCCGCCGCCGCGAGCCGCGCGAGCGGATCCTCGACCACCTCGCCGGCCTTGACCAGCGCCAGCAGCGCTTCCGCGCCGCGGGTGTTTCCGAGTAGCACCGCCCCCGTCGCCCGGCCCTCCGAGACGACCAGCTTGCGGTACACGCCCGCGCAGGCGTCGTGGACGATCGCAGCCGAGTCCCCTTCCGCCTGCCCGACCGAGACGAGGTCGATCCCGGCGACCTTCAGCTTCGCGCTCGGGACCGAGCCCCCATAGGCCGCCTCCCGGTGCAGCAGCGTGTCGGCGGCGACGCGCGCCTGCTCGATGATCGGCCCGACGAGCCCGTAGACGACGCCGCGATGCTCGGCGCACTCGCCGAGCGCGAGGACGCCGTCGATCGATGTCCTCATCGCGTCGTCGACCACCACCCCCCGCGCGCACTCCACCCCGAGCGCGCGCGCGAGCGTCAGCTCGGGCCGGATCCCGATCGAGACGACCACGAGGTCGGCGGCGATCTCCTCGCCGTCGGCGAAGCGAAGCCGCTTGACGCCGTCCTCGTCGCCGACCAGCGCCTGGGTGGAGCGCTCGAGCAGGACCTCGATCCCCAGCTCCTCGAACGCGGGCAGTAGCAGCCCTGCGGCCCCGCCGTCGAGCTGGCGCTCCATCAGGCGGTCCATCAGGTGCACGACGGTCGTCGGGCACCCCTGGGCATGCACGCCGCGAGCGGCCTCGAGCCCGAGCAGTCCGCCCCCGATCACCACCGCCCGCCGAGCCCCCGCGGCCGCCGGGCGGATCGCCTCGCAGTCCTCGGGGCCGCGGAACGGGTGCACGCCGAGCAGGTCGATCCCGGGCAGCGGCGGCAGCAGCGGCACCGAGCCGGTCGCGAGCACGAGCGAGTCGAACGGCAGCGCCGGCCCGCCCTCGAGCTCCAGCGCCCGCGTCCCGTTGGAGCCCGCCGCGAGCCCCACCGCGCGGGCGCCGAGCACCACCCGCACGCGGTGGTCCTCGAACCACTCGGCCGGGCGCAGGGCAAGCGAATCGGGGTCCTCGCCCGAGACGAGGATCTCCGATAGCCGCACGCGGTCATACGGCAGCCGCGGCTCACCGCACAGCAGCGAGATCGCGACATCCGGGTCGCGCTCACGCAGCGCCTCAACCAGCGCCTGGCCGGCGATCCCGCCGCCGACGACGACGACCCCCGAGGTGGACGGACGCTTCATGCAGCGATCGTGGCGCGGTCCGGTTTCTCGGCCGTTCCGGTTTCGTTTCGGTCAGATGAACTGGCGAGGATCGCTTCGACCTCCCGCGAGCAGCTGCCGCAGCCGGTGCTCGCCCGCGTCGCCCGGGCGACCTGTGCGAGCGTGGCGAAGCCGCCCGTGCGAATCGCGGCGGCGATCTCCCCGTGCGTGACCGAGTTGCACGAGCACACGATCGCCCCGTCGGACGCCGGCTCGCTGGCGGGCGAGCCGGCGCCGGCACCGAGCAGCTCCGCCGGCACCCCGTCGCCGGTGCGCAGCAGCTCCGAGAGCCTGCGACCGTGGCTCGCGTCGCCGACCAGCAGCGCACCGGTGAGCCGCTCGCCGTCGAGCACCAGCTTGCGGTAGACGCCGTTGCGGGTGTCGGAGAAGACGACCTCGTCCTGTTCGCCAGCGGCGCCGGAGCTGCCGCCGGCGAACAGCTCCACGCCCGCGACCTTGAGCGTGGTCGCGGGCGTGGCCCCGTGAAAGCCGGCGGGGTCGCCGGCGATCGCGGCGCCGGCGACGCGCGCCTGCTCGGCGATCGGCGCCCACAGCCCCTGCACCACGCCGCGGTGCTCGGCGCACTCGCCCACCGCCCAGACTGAGGGCGCGCTGGTGCGCAGCTCGTCGTCGACGAGGATCCCGCGGCCCACCTCGATCCCGGCCTCGCGCGCGAGCGTGGTCTCCGCCCGCACGCCGGCCGCGACCACGACGAGCCCAGCCGGCAGCCGCTCGCCGTCGTCGAGCAACACCTCGCTGGAGGAGATCGAGGCGACCGAGCGACCGAGCCGCAACGCGAGCCCGAAAGCCTGCAGCGTCCGCGCGAGCAGCCGGGCCGCGCCATCGTCCAGCTGCGCCGGCATCAGCCGCTCCGAGCACTCGACGACGGTCACCGGGACCCCGCGCGCGAGCAGCCCGGCCGCCGCCTCGAGCCCCAAGAGGCCGCCCCCGACCACGACGGCGCAACTCGTCTTCCCCGCCGCGGTCGCGATCCCCGCGACGTCGGCGGTCGTGCGAAAGCTGTGGACCTGGGGCAGCTGCGCGCCCTCGATCGGGGGCACAAACGCGCGCGAGCCGGTCGCGATCACGAGCGCGTCGTAGCCGTGGGAGACCCCGTCGGAGTCGATCGCCCGCCGGGCCTCGGGGTCGATCGCAACCGCGGGCCGGCCCGCCCGCAGGTCGACCCCCTTGGCCTCGTACCACGCCGCCGAGCGCAGCTCGAGCTCGTCCTCTCCACAGGTCCGCGCCAGCAGCTTCGAGAGCAGCACCCGGTTGTAGGCGGGCACCGGCTCTTCGCCCAGCATCGTGATCGCCCAGCTCTCGGCGGGGCGCCGGCGCAGCGCCTCCTCGACCACGGCAAGGCCGGCCATCCCGGTACCGACCACCACCAGCCGGCGCGCTCGCCCAGCCCCCAGCGGGCGAGCGCGCCCACCCACCGGATCCACCCGCACGGCCGCGGCCTTCAGCTCCGGCTGCTTCGAGGTCGGGTCTACCGCGCCATGCGTCAGCCCGTTCGCGGCACCGGCGCCGGCCGGCGCGTGCAGCGCCCCCCAGTGCATCGGCGCAAACGCAACCCCCGGCGGGATCGTCTCGTCGCAGCGCAGGCGCACGATCGCAGCGCCGCGCACGGAGCCGACTCGTACACGCTCGCCGTCGGCAACGCCCGCCGTGGCCGCGTCGCGCGGGTGCAGCTCCACGAACGGCTCGGCGGACGCGGCATTGAGCGCCGGCGACTTGCCGGTGCGCGTCAGCGTGTGCCAGTGTTCGGAGACCCTGCCCGTCGTCAGCTGCAGCGGATACTGCTCGGAGACGGCCTCGGCGGGGCCCGCGTGAGGCGTGCGCGCAAAGCGTGCGCGGCCGTCGGCGGTGGGAAATCGGCGGCGCTCGTACAGACGCTCGGTGCCCGGGTGCGCATCGGCCTCCTCGAGCACCCCCGCCGGACACGGCCACTGGATCCCGCCCTCGCGCGCAAGCCGGGCGTGGCTGAGCCCGGTCATGTCACACGGGCGCCCGGCGGTGCACGAGGCGAGCTCGTCGAACAGCTCGGCCGCGTCGGGCCATGCGAACTGCTCGCCGTGCCCGAGCGCGCCGGCCAGCCGCGCGAAGATGCGCCAGTCGGGCAACGCCTCGCCGGGCGGGTCGAGCGCCGCGCGCACGAGCCCGACGCGCCGCTCGGAGTTGGTCATCGTCCCGGTCTTCTCCGGCCACGCGGCCGCCGGGAGGACGGCATGGGCCAGTGCCGAGGTCTCGGTCGGGTGATAGGCGTCCTGCACCACCACCAGCTCGGCGCGCTCCAGCGCCGCCCGCGCGCGGGCGGCATCGGGCAGCGACACGACGGGGTTTGTCGCGACGATCCACACCGCCTTGACGGTGCCCTGCGCCAGCGCGTCGAACAGCTCGACGGCGGGCAGCCCGGGCTTCTCTGACAGCGGCGGGCAGCCCCACAGCCGCTCGATCTCCGCTCGGTCACTCGCCGAGGCGATCGTGCGGTAGCCGGGCAGCAGGTGCGCGAGCCCGCCGGTCTCGCGGCCGCCCATCGCGTTCGGCTGGCCGGTCAGCGAGAACGGGCCGGCTCCGGGGCGGCCGATCTGACCGGTCGCGAGGCACAGGTTGATCAGCGCACGGTTCTTGAGCGTCCCGACCGTCGATTGGTTGGCGCCCATCGACCACAGCGCGATCGCGCGCCGGGACTCGCCGAACCGCCGCGCTGCCGTCTCGATGTCCGCGGCGGGCACGCCGCAGACCTCCGACGCGCGCTCGGGGGGCCACGCGGCCGCGACCGCGGCGGTCTGCTCGAAGCCGCTCGTGTGGGCGCGCACGAACGGCTCATCGACGAGGTGCTCGCGAATGATCACGTGCAGGATCGCGTTCAGCAGCGCCAGATCGGTGCCGGGCACCACCGGCAGGTGCAGGTCTGACCGCTGTGCGGTCTGGGTCGCGCGCGGATCGGCGCAGATCACGAACGCGCCCTCGCGCCGGCGGTCCTGGATCCGGCCCCAGACGATCGGGTGACAGGCCGCGGCGTTCGAGCCGAGCAGGAGGAAGCAGTCGGCGAGATCGAGGTCGGCGTAGCTCGGCGGAGGGCCATCCGAGCCGAACGCCCCGTTGTATCCGGCGACCGCCGAGGACATGCACAGCCGCGAGTTGGAGTCGAGGTTGTTGGTGCCGATGAAGCCCTTGACGAGCTTGTTGACCGCGTAGTAGTCCTCGCTCAGCAGCTGCCCGGAGATGTAGAACCCAACCGCGTCGGGGCCGTGGCGCTCGACGATCTCCCGTAGACGACCCGCCAGCGTGCCGATCGTCTGCTCCCAGCCGTGCTCGCGGAAGCGCACGTCGCGGCGCTCGCGCAGCAGCGGCGCCAGTGCGCGGTCGCCGGCGTGCACGGCGGCGGGCAGCTCGAGCGGCTTGCGGCACGTGCGACCGCGGTTGACGCGGTAGTCGGGGTCGCCGACGACGTCGAGTAGTCGCCCGCGCCCCGTCCGCGCGATCAGCCCGCAGCCGACGCCGCAGTAGGGACACACGGTGCGTGTCTCGGCAACCATGCCGCGATCGTGCAGGGCCGCGGTTTCGCGGTCGTCTCGCGTCTGTGAACGGTGGATGAACTGACCTCGGCAGGCAAGCGGGCCTGATCAAGACCGCTTCCCTGAGAACGGTCGAGCGAGAACTCCGCGCTCAGCTGCCGATCAACGCCCGCAGCGTCGCGTCTGCGCCGCCGTCGGAGATCGCCGCGTCGGCGAGGTCGAGCCCGTCGCGCGCGTCGTGGACGAGCCCCGCGGCGTACAGCCGGATCGCGGCGCTGTAGAGCACCGCGACGCGCTCGGGGCCACCCGCGGCGCCGCTCAGAATTGCGCGCGTGAGCTCGGCCGAGGACTCGGCGCCGCCGCCGGCGCGCACCGTCTCCCCGGGGCGCTCGGGGAGCTCGAGCGGTCCATGCAGCTCGTGCGCGACCGGGCGACCCGGCCGCACGACGTCCGAGCCCTCGATCCCGCGCACCGCCACCGCGCGACGGGCACCGAGCAGCGCAAGCGCGCCCAGCAGGCGCCCTGCGTACGGAGAGTGGGTGTAGCCGACGACGAAGCGCTCGGCGCCGAAGTAGTCGATCAGCTTCTCGGCCGAGTGCACGGGTCCGCGCACCCCCACCTCGTCGCGGACCCCCAGCAGGGCGCTCCAGCCCGACACCGCACGGGCGGTGTCGAGGACCGTGACGCCGGCGCGCCCGAGCATCGCTTCGGACTCGGCGAGGCTCGGCGAGCCCGGGCCGCCGAGCGCGGCGAGCACGTCGGCGGGGGTGATGCCGTACTTTGGCCCGATCCGCGGCCCGCAGTGGATTACGATCCCGGCGCCGCATGCGGCGGCGAGCGCTCCCGCCGCGAGCGACAGCTGGGGTGCGTCGCGGGCGCCGTCGTACGCGCCGGCGCACGCCACGAGGGGCCGATCGCCCGAGAAGGTCAGCGGCGCGTTCGCGTCGCGCAGCGCCTGCCCGTAGCCGGCGAGCTCGGCGGCGGACTCGCCCTTGATGCGGGAGGCCACTAGGAACGCGCCGGCCTGCGCGTCGGTCGCCGTTCCGGCGAGCAGCGCGGCGAGCGCGCCTCGGGCCTCTTCGGGCGTCAGCTCGCGCGATCCGCGCGGCCCGGTCCCGACCAGCTTCAGCGTCGCGCGGAAGCCCGAGTAGTCGGCGCGACGCGACGGTGCCCTGGTGGCGTGGGTGCTCACGAACCCGACCTAGCCCTCGAACCTGTAGCCCACGCCCCGGACCGTCTTGACCCGGCTCGCGTGCTCCTGGCCAAGCTTTGCGCGCACGCGCCGGATGTGGACGTCGACGGTGCGCGCGCCACCGTAGTAGTCGTAGCCCCAGACCGCGCTCAGCAGGGCCTCGCGTGAGAACACCCGCCGCGGGTTGGTGAGCAGGAACTTGAGCAGCTCATACTCCATGTAGGTGAAGTCGACTGGGCGCTCGGCGATTGTCACCTGGTAGGTGGCGAAGTTCAGCTCGAGCGTGCCGATGCGAACGGCCTCGTCGGGGTCGGCTCCGCCGAGCTTCGCCCGCGCGCGCTGGATCCGCGTCCCGAGTTCGGCCGCGGTGTATGGGCGCACGATCAGCTCGTGCACGATCGTCGCGTCGGGAACGGCGCGCAGGTGCTCCTCGCCGAGCGCGAGCAGTACCGGTACCGCGTCGAGGCCCTCCTGCTCGCGCAGCTGCTCGCACACCTGCGCGGGAACCGGCTCGCCGGGTGCCGCGACAACGATCACGACCCCCGGCAGCCGCTCCGCGCCGCCGTCATCGGCCCGCGGTCGGCCGGCGCCGTTGCTGCTCGCGCGGCGCGGGGTGAAGCCGAGCTCCTGCACCGCCGCGGCCGTGTCGCCGGCCAGGTCCGCGTCGGTGGTGAGGATCCAGGCATCTCTCATCGCGTCCTGCCTCGATCGCGGCTCACAGCAGCCCGAGGTAGCGCCGTCGCTCCCACGCGCTGACGGTCTGGCGGTAGTCGGCCCACTCGCGGCGCTTGTTGCGCACGTACCACTCGCACAGCCGCTCCCCGAAGGTGTCCCGGGCGAGCTCGGAGGCCTCGAACAGGTCGGTTGCCTCCCGCAGGTCCTCCGGCAGCGAGACCGCGTCCGCCGGCGGCTCGTCGTCCTCGTGCCCGAGCTCGTATCCGCGCTCGATCCCGCGCAGTCCGGCGGCGAGCACGATTGCGAACGTCAGGTACGGGTTGCAGCCCGGGTCCGGCGAGCGTAGCTCGATCCGCGCTGCCGACTCGCGACCCGGGCGCCGCGAGGGCACCCGTACCAGCCCGCTACGCCCGTGACGGGTCCAGCCGACGTGCTGGGGCGCTTCGGATCCGGCCGCGAGCCGCTTGTAGGAGTTGACCCACTGGGCGAAGATCGNNTAGGAGTTGACCCACTGGTTGGTGACGGCGGTGAGCTCACGGCCGTGGGCGAGCACGCCGGCGAGGAAGGCGCGGCCGGTGTCCGACAGCGGCTCGGCGGGATCGGCGCAATGGAACGCGTTGCCCTCGAGGTTGAACAGCGACATGTGGACGTGCATCCCGGACCCCGGCTCGTGCTCGAGCGGCTGGGGCATGAACGTCGCATGCGCGCCGAGCTCCTGCGCGGCCTCCTTGACCGCGACGCGGAACGTTGTCACGGCGTCGGCCATCGACAGCGCGTCCATGTGCTGGAGGTCGATCTCGTGCTGGGAGGGGCCGTCCTCGTGGTGCGAGCTCTTGATCGGGATGCCCATCTGCTCGAGGTAGTCGATCGTCCGGCGGCGGAAGTCGCTGCCGACGTCGAGCTCGGTCTGGTCGAGGTAGGCGCCGTGATCGAGCGGCCGTGGCGGTCCGTCGTCCTGGGGTAGGGCGAACACGAAGAACTCGACTTCGCAGCCGACCAGGAAGGTGAAGCCGAGCTCGGCGGCTCGTCCGAGCACCCGCCGCAGGGCGTGACGGGAATCGCCGGGAAACGGCCGCTCGTCGGCAAACGCGACGTCGCAGAACATGCGGGCGACGGCCCCCTGGGGTCGCCACGGGAGGATCTGAAACGTCGCGGGGTCCGGGTGCGCGATCACGTCGCGCTCAGCCAGCCGCGCGGATCCCTCCAGCGAGGAGCCGTCGATGCCGACGCCCTCCTCGAGCGCCCGCTCGAGCTCCGAGACCGGAATCGCGATGCTCTTGAGCAGCCCGAGCACGTCGACGAACCAGATCCGGACATAGCGAACCGACCGCTCCCTGGCGATCTGCAGCACGTAGTCGCGATCCTGGGTTCCCGCACGGGCCACGCGCTCGATGCTCGCAGGCATGCCGCCGTTGTACCTTGGACATGCGGCCGGAGATCGCGCGCGCGCGAGTGCCCAATGTCCAGGCCTTCTGTCACACGCTGGCAACAGTGATGACACGGGGCGGACATCAGGCGCGCCTAGGCTGGCGCGCCATGACCACTGCTAGATGGATCGACCACTGGGAGCCCGAGAACGATGCGTTCTGGGCCTCGACCGGCGCCAAGATCGCCCGGCGGAATTTGATCTTCTCGATCTTCGCCGAGCACATCGGGTTCAACATCTGGGTGCTGTGGACGATCGTCGTGATCAACCTTTCAAACGTCGGCATCACGCTGTCGCTGTCCGACCAGTTCCTGCTGACGGCGATCCCCAACCTCGTCGGGTCGGCGCTGCGAATCCCGTACACGTTCGCGATCGCACGCTTCGGCGGGCGGCTGTGGACGATGATCAGCGCTGCACTGCTGCTGATCCCAGCCCTACTGCTGGCGATCCTGGTTCCCAGCGGCTGGCTGCACGGCCAGCCGCACAGCACGCAGCTATGGGTCCTGATTGCGTGCGCCGCGACCGCCGGCGTCGGAGGGGGGAACTTCTCCTCCTCGATGGCGAACATCTCGTTCTTCTATCCCGAGGGGCGCAAGGGCTTCGCGCTCGGGCTCAACGCCGCGGGCGGCAACCTCGGCGTCGCGGTCACGCAGCTGCTGGTGCCGCTGGCGATCATCGTCGGCGTGCCGGCGGCCGCCGTCAAGCTGCCCCTTCACCACGTCCACCTTGCCTACGCGGGGCTGATGTGGCTACCGCTGATCGTCGCCGCGGCGCTGGGCGCATGGCTGTACATGGACAGCCTGACCGAGGCCAGGACCGACACGCGGGCCTACCGGCTGGCGGTCGGCAACAGCCAGACGTGGATCATGTCGCTGCTCTATATCGGGACGTTCGGCTCGTTCATCGGTTACTCGTTCGCGCTGCCGCTGGTGATCAAGAACACCTTCCCGCAGTTCCTCGCCCAGCACCCGTTCATCGCCACCTACCTGGCGGGGCTCGGGTTCATCGGCGCGCTCATCGGCTCGCTCACGCGGCCGCTCGGAGGATGGCTGTCGGACCGCGTCGGCGGCGCCCGGGTGACGCTGGTCGCCTTCGTCGGGATGGCCGCCTTCACCGCACTGGCGATCGTCGGCGTGCACCGCTACAGCTTTCCGCTGTTCTTCGCCGCGTTCACGGTGATCTTCGCGCTGTCGGGAATCGGCAACGGCTCGACCTACAAGATGATCCCGAGCATCTTCGCGGCGCTCGGGCGCAAGCGCGCCGCCGAGCAGGGCGTCGAGGAAGCGCGCACGCAGGTGGAGTTCAAGCGGATCGCGGCCGCGGTGATCGGGATCGCCGGCGCGGTCGGGGCATTCGGCGGCTTCCTGATCCAGGTCGTCTTCCGCCAGGCGAGCCTCTCGATCACCGACCTGATGACCAAGGCGAGCAAGACGATCCACGACAAGCACCTGCTCGCGCTCCACAAGCTGGCGATCGCCCAGGCCCACGCGAACTGGTCGACGCCGGCGCTATGGGCATTCCTCGGGGCATATGTGGTGCTCGCCGCGATGACCTGGTTCTGCTACCTGCGGCGGAGCCTTGCGGTGAGGAGCGTCCCGAGCCTGGCCTACGAGGCTGTATAGAGGAGGTTTTCGCGCCGACGCGAAAACCTCCGTGGTCAGTGCCTGGCCTTGCGCGTCCGCCCGCGCTGCTCCTGGCGCTCGACTACGTTGACGATCAGCTGCAGCACCTGCTCGATCCCGGTCGCCTTGGCCTCGCCCTTGGCGAACGCCTCGCGCCAGTCGCGGACGTGGCCCTTGGTCGCAAGCCCGTTGAAGTGCGAACGGGGGAGCGAGAGTCGCACCTTCGCGTCGGTGGCGAGGTTCTTGCTGACCTTCGGTCCCGGGAGCTCGACGCGATACAGCTGCACGTCGCCGCGCCCTCGCAGCTCGAGCCCGGCAACCAGCTTGAGCGGCGCCAGCGCGGGCACCTCGACGAGAAACCGCTCCACGGCGGTCTCGATCAGCGTCTTGGTGTCGCTTGGCGAGGCCAGAGGAACCTGAGTCTACGCCTGGGACGCAACGGCCACACCACGGGCGGGCGCAAGCCCGCCCTAATCATGACGGACAGGGAATGGCGGCCTTCGGATCCGTGCGCTGATGCTCACTCTGGATCAGCACGAGCGATCTCATCATCGCGGTCGGCTTGATGCTCCCGTTCTGGTTCTCATACGGCTTGTCGAGGAATCGCACCAACAGCAGGCTGGAGACGACAATCACCGCAACCGAGGCGATCATCGCCACCTGAGGAAGCGCCGTGTCCTCCTTGTCCGCGAAGAAGCAGACCGCCGCGACCACGAGCACCCCTCCGATGATCAGGATCAACCATATGACCGAAGGCACGAGGGGTGCCGCCTCGCTGATCCGTACCTCCCGGTCCGCGCCTCATCGAGAACGAACCAGTGCTCGAACGCAGATCTGCGATCGGGAGGATGTGAACGCATCGGTGATCTGCTGGAGCGAGGATCACGACACCGGCTTTCACGACCACGACCAGTCCGCCGCCGCGATCGCCGTGATCTCCGGCCGTGTCCGCGAGGAGCGGCTGCGGATCGGCTCGAGCCCGCACGCCCGCGAGCTCGGCTCAGGGACCGTCTTCACCGTGGCACCGGTCGCGATACATCGGGGCATGCATGCCGGCGACGAGCCCGCCGTCACGATCCACGCTTACTCCCCACCGCTGACGCGGACCGGTGCCTACCGGGTCGGACCGGGCGGCGCACTCGAGCGCCGATCGCTGCCCCTCGAAGCGGAGCTGACCCCAGAGACGGCGCCGTTCGCCGAGACGACGCCATTCGCGGAGACGGCGCCGATCTAAATCTAAATCTTGTGCCGCGCCAGCAGCTTGCGCCCGATCACCATCCGCTGGATCTCGGATGTGCCCTCGCCGATCAGGAGCAGCGGCGCGTCGCGGTACAGCCGCTCGATCTCGTACTCCTTCGAGTAGCCGTAGCCGCCGTGGATGCGGAAGGACTCCTCGACGCAGAAGCGCCCGGCCTCCGATGCGAACAGCTTTGCCATTCCGGCCTCGAGCTCCGAGCGCTCGCCGGCGTCCTTCAGTCGCGCGGCCCTTAGAGTCAGCAGGCGCGCGGCCTCGAGCTGGGTGGCCATGTCGGCGAGCTTGAACTGGATCGCCTGGTGCTGGGCGATCTGCTTGCCGAACGCCTTGCGCTCCTGCGAGTACTTCAGCGCGAGCTCCAGCGCTCGCTGGGCGATCCCGACGCCGCGGGCGGCGACGTTGACCCGCCCGACCTCGAGTGCGTCCATCATCTGCACGAACCCCCGCCCGAGCCCTTGCTCTTCCCCCCCGAGGATGCTGTCCGCCGGCGTCCGGTAGCCGTCGAACACCAGCTCGGTCGACTCGACGCCCTTGTAGCCGAGCTTCTTGATCTTCGGGGGCACATCGAAGCCGGCGTATGGACCGGTGTTCTCGCTGACTCCGGGCTCCTTCTCGGCGATGAAGCAGGTCATGCCCTTGTGTCTCGGCTCGGCGGCGGGGTCGGTCTTGACGAGCACGAACACGAGACCGCTCAGGAGGCCGTTGGTGACCCACATCTTCTGTCCGTTGATCTCGTAGGTTTGATCGTCGTCCCGCCTGCGGGCGGTCGTCTTGATCGCCTGCACGTCGGAGCCGCACTCGGGCTCGGACAGGCTGAAGGCGGCCCTGACCTCCCCCGTGGCCATTCGCGGCAGGTATCGCTGCTTCTGATCGTCGGTGCCGAACTTCATCAGCAGGTAGGAGCCGATGAAGTGGGTGTTGACGATCCCGGAGATGCTGATCCAGCCTCTGCTCAGTTCTTCGACGATCATCGCGTAGGT
>QHBV01000253.1:0-14450 GCA_003244035.1 Solirubrobacterales bacterium
TCGTGCCGCTCTCGTTCATCCCGTTTCACACGCTGCTTGGGCGCACTCACGGGGTCGGGGAGATCTCGCGGGAGGAGAACCTCAAGCACACGGCGGCGTTCAGGCTCGCGCTCGGGCGCACGGTCACGAACCTCCAGGCGAGCTGGGTCAAGATGGGGCTCGACGCGGCCACCGAGGCGCTGCGCTGGGGTGTCAACGACCTCGGCGGGACGCTGATGGAGGAGTCGATCTCGCGGATGGCGGGCAGCCGGCACGGCGTCCGGCTCGAGCCCTCCGAGCTCGTCGCCGCGGCCCATCGTGCCGGTCGCCCGGCGGCCGAGCGCACGACCCTGTACGAGATCCGGAGGCGGTACGAGCCGGGGCGAGTGGAGGCCGACGCGGGCGCCCCTGCTTAGGTTTGCCTTCGGCCGTTCCGGGAAGATCTGGTCACGATGCTCGAGCTGAAAGGCCTCACGCGCCGCTACGGTGATGTGGTCGCGCTGGACGAGCTGACGTTCACCGTCCCGCCGGGGCAGGTGTTCGGCTTCCTCGGTCCCAACGGCGCGGGCAAGACGACGGCGATGCGGGCGGTGTTCGGCCTGGTCAAGCTCGACCGCGGCGAGGTCCGCTGGCGGGGTGGCGCGATCAAGGAGCGCGAGCGGCGGGGGTTTGGCTACATGCCCGAGGAGCGGGGGCTGTATCCGGGCATGCGGGTGCACGAGCAACTGGCCTTCCTGGGTCGCCTGCACGGCCTGCGGGCCGTGCAGGCGGACGACGCCGCGATGCACTGGACCGAGCGCCTCGGTCTCTCCGAGCGGTGCGAGGACAAGCTCGAATCACTCTCGCTTGGCAACCAGCAGCGGGTGCAGCTGGCGGCGGCGCTGGTGCACTCGCCCAGCCTGCTGGTGCTGGATGAGCCGTTCTCCGGTCTGGACCCGGTGGCGGTCGACACGATGAGCGCGATCCTCTCCGAGCGCGCCGCCGCCGGCGCGACGGTGCTGTTCTCCAGCCACCAGCTCGATCTCGTCGAGCACCTGTGCGAGGCGGTCGCGATCGTCGACCGCGGGCGTCTGGTGGCGGGTGGCACCGTCGAGGAGCTCGGACGATCCGGTCAGCGCCGGCTGCTCGTGCGGGTCGCCTCGGACCGAGCCGGCGACTGGACGCGCGACGGGTTGGCCGGCGCCGAGCGTACCGCCGTGGCGGCTGACGGGACGGTGACGCTGGCGCTCAGCCCGGACGCCGATCCCCAGGCGGTGCTCGACACCGCGCGCCGGGCCGGCGCGGTCGAGCACTTCTCGCTCGCTCGCCGCCGGCTCTCGGAGGTGTTCCGCGATGCCGTCGGGCTGGCGGAAGCTCCCGCGGAGCTGATGGCGCCGGCGGGTGCCCAGGCGGCGAGGGCGTGAACGCCGCGTGGTGGGAGCCGACGTGGTTGATCGCCCGGCGCGAGATCGCCGAGCGCTCCCGCGCCAAGTCCTTCCGGATCGTCACCGTCGTGCTCATGCTCGCGGTCGCGGCGGCGGTGGTGATCCCGGCGCTCGTCGGCCACCACCAAAAGACCGAGAAGGTCGGCGTGCTCGGTGCTAGCGATCCCGCGATCACCCGCGCTGCGCTCGAAGCCGGTCGCGTCACCGGCAACCGCGTCTCGGTGGCTCCGGTGGCGAGCCTCGATGTGGCACATAGGCTCCTGCGTGCGGGCACGCTGGCCGCGGTGGTGGTGGACGGTCGCGAGGTTCTGATCAAGCAGCAGCCGATCTCCGGCACGAGCTCTTCGAGCGCCACTTTTCCCGGTGCGCTCGCGCAGCTCGTCGTGCTCGAGCGCCGGCTCGCCCCGGGAACCGCCGCCTCCGCGCTCACAGGCGGCACCGGCCTGCCCGTGCGGGGCGTGCAGCCGCCCCCGCGGAGCGTCGCGAGTCGCTTCACCGCGCTCGGGGTCAACCTGCTGATCTACATCGTGATCTTCTTCTACGGGATGCGGATCACGCAGGCGGTGGGCGAGGAGAAGACCAGCCGGGTGGTCGAGGTGCTGCTCGCGACGGTGCGCTCGACCCAGCTGCTGACCGGCAAGCTGATCGGCTTCGCGGCGATCGCGCTGGCGCAGATGCTCGCGGCCGGCGTGGCCTTCGCGGTCCTCGCCGTGGCCGTCGGATCACACGCGATCCGAGGCTCTGCCGGCGGCGTCGTGCTGGTCGGCGCGCTGTGGCTCGTGCTCGGCTTCGGCCTGTACTGCTCGGCCTTCGCCGCCGCCGGGTCGATGATCACCCGGCAATCCGACGCCCCCAACGCCGCGTTGCCGCTGCTGATCCCGCTGATCGTCGCCTACTCGCTCTCGAACAGCGCTCTGTTCGGGGGGTCCAGCTCCTTCTTCCACGTGCTCGCGTTCATCCCCTGGACCGCCCCGATCGCGATGACGACGATGTTCGCGGTCGGCGCCGCGCCGGTCTGGCAGGTGCTGGTCTCGGCGCTGCTGTGCATCGTCGCGACGGTCGGGACGGCCAAGCTGGCGGGCGTCGTCTACCAGCGGTCGGTGATGCGCACCGGGGCGCGCGTGAAGCTGCGCCAGGTGCTGAGGCCGGGGGCTGCGTGATTGCGCCCCGAGGTGCCGCCGGCGGTCGCCCCATCGTCACAGTTCGCGGAGCCGGCGCTCGAGGAAGTGGCGCTCCGCCTCGCTCGGGGTGAGAGCGAGCGCTCGCTCGTACGCCGTCCGCGCCTCCTCGGCGCGTCCCGTCCTGCGCAGCAGCTCGGCCCGGGTCGAGTGCAGGTATTGATAACCGTCGAGCTCGAGTCGATCGACGATCCGCAAGGCCGCCTCAGGCCCCTGGTCATGGGCTACCGCCACAGCCAGGTTGAGCTCGACGACCGGGGATCGCATGAGTCGTGCCAGCTCGCGGTAGAGCGCCGCCACCTGCCGCCAGTCGATCGACCGCGCGGATTGCAACGCAGCGATCGCGGCCTGCAGGACGTAGGGCTCGCGTCCGCGCAGCGCGATCGCGCGGTTGAGCAGCAGCCGCCCCTCCGCGATCTTCTCGGCGTCCCAGCGTGAGCGATCCTGATCTTCGAGCAGCACGAGCTCCTCGCCTTCGAACCGCGCGTCGCGTCTGGCGTCCTGCAGCAGCATCAGCGCGAGCAGCCCCAGAGCCTCGGGCTCGTCGGGCATCAGGTCGGTGAGCACTCGTCCAAGCCGGATCGCCTCGGCGGCGAGATCGATGCGACCGCGGTATCCGTCGTTGAAGATCAGGTAGATGACGGCATGCACGGCGACCAGCCGCTCGGGGAGCAGATGGTCTGCCGGCACCGCGAATGGGATCCCGGTCGCCTTGATCTTGGCCTTCGCCCGCGACAGGCGCCGCTTCATCGCCTCAGTCGAGACGAGGAAGGCACGCGCGATCTCTCCGGTGGTCAATCCGCCGAGGGCTCGCAGCGTCAGCGCCACCTGCAACTCGGTCGCGAGCGCGGGATGGCAGCAGGTGAACAGCAACTCGAGCCGCTCGTCGGGGATCGTGGTCTCATCCATCTGCTCCTCCACCGCCTCTCGCACGTCGAGCAGCCGGGTCTTATGCGCCAGCCTCCGCTCGCGGCGCACCCGGTCGATCGCCCGGTTGCGTGCCGTGATCAGCAGCCATGCGCCGGGGTTGGGTGGCCTGCCGTCGCGCGGCCAACGCTCGGCGGCGATCGCGAACGCCTCCGCGGCGGCCTCCTCGGCGAGATCGAAATCGCCGAGGAGGCCGATCAGCGAGGCCAGTAGCCGGCCCCACTCCTGGCGGAAGACCTGCTCTAGCAGCGCTACCGCTCCACCAACGGGCGGACCTCGACCGAGCCACCCAGCCGTGCCGAAGGGATCCGCGCCGCCAGCTCGAGCACCTCGTCCAGGTCCTTGGCCTCGAACACGTAGTACCCGCCGAACACCTCCTTGGTGTTGGCGAACGGGCCGTCGGTGACGAGCGTTCCACCCGCTTGGACCCGAACGGTGGTCGCTGTCTGCACCGGCTGCAGCTGAGCGCCACCGACGCAGCGGGGATCCTCGCTGAGCGCGAAGTACTCGCCGTAGACGGCTTCGCGCTCCTCACCGGAGAGCGCCTCGTGCGATCCGGGCTTGTCGTAGATCAGAAGTGCGTACTGCACGGTGTCCTCCTTGTTGGACTTGGTATCACCCCTACGACGAACGAAGCGGCTACGAGGGGACAATCGTGCTGGCGATCACTCGTTCCCCCCGAACGGGGGGAACTCCGATCCGAGGCTGCACACGTGCACGTGACCGCATATAAGGTGGGAGTGATGCCTAAGACCGCGATCCTGTTTCCCGGCCAGGGAAGCCAAACTCCCGACATGCGCGACACCGTCGCGGCTGCCCGGCCTGACCTGCTCCAGCTCGCCACCGAGGTGGTCGGCGAGGATCCGTTCGCGCGCGTGGACGACGGTACCCAGTTCGCGCAGCCGGCGATCTTCTGCGCGAGCTTATCCGGGTGGGAGGCCTTGGGCCGTCCCGACGGCGACTTGATGGCGGGTCACTCGCTCGGCGAGCTGGCCGCGCTGGTGGCGGGCGGCAGCCTGCGCGAGCGCGACGGGCTCGAGCTGGTGGCGCTGCGCGGGCGGTTGATGCAGGACGCGGGCGAGCAGGCTGGGGATGGCGGCATGCTCGCCGTGCTCGGCGCCGGCGCGGCCGAGCATGCGGCGGAGCTGGCGCAAGCCCATGGGCTGGCCGTCGCAAACGACAACTCACCCCAGCAGGTCGTGCTCTCGGGGGCGCGCTCGGCGCTGCCGGGGGCCGCGGCCGCTGCCAAGGAGCTCGGCCTGCGCGCGATCGATCTTCCAGTCACGGGCGCCTTTCACTCGCCGATGATGGCTTCTGCCGTACCCGAGCTTCAGGCGGCGCTCGAGCGGGTGTCGGTGCAGGCGCCGCGGGTCACGGTCCTCTCCGCGGTGACCGCCGAGCCATTCGACGACGTCCGGCGTCGGCTCGCGCAGGCGCTGACGATGCCGGTGCGGTGGCGCGAGACGATGCTCGCCCTGCACGCGCTCGGCGCCGAGCGGTTCGTCGAGGTAGGGCCTGGCCGGGTGCTGAGCGGCCTGGCGAAGCGTACGCTCCGCGACGTGGAGCTCGTCGGTGCTTGAGCAGATCTCAGCACTTGCGCGCGAGCAGGCACTTGCGCCGGTCGTCGAGCACGAGCAGGCACTCGCGCCGCCAGCCGCGCGCGAGCAGACGCTCGCGCCGGCACGCCTGCGGCCGGCCGCGCGGGGCGGGGCGGCGGTCCTGGCCGTCGCCTCCGAGCTTCCGACCGGTGTGCTGGCAAACGCCGAGCTGGCCTCACGGCTGGGGGTCAGCGAGGACTGGATCCTGTCGAGGACGGGGATCCGCGAGCGGCGCCAGGCGGGTCCCGAGGAGCGCCTGAGTGACTACGCCTCCCGCGCGGGGGCCACCGCTCTCGCGCGAGCGGGCGTCTCCGCCGCCGAGCTCGACCTCGTGCTGGTCGCGACCTTGAGCCAGGACGAGCTGACCCCGAACGCGGCGCCGCTGGTCGCCTACCAGCTAGGCGCCGAGCGAGCCGGCGCCGTCGACGTCGGCGCGGCGTGCACGTCGTTCCTCTCGGGCCTCGCACTCGGCGCCGCCCAGATCGAGAGCGAGCGGGCGGAGCTCGTGCTACTGATCGGCGCGGACTTCATCACCCGGATCACAGACTACGAGGACAAGCGCACCGCGCCGCTGTTCGCCGACGCCGCCGGCGCGGTAGTGCTCGGGCGGGACGGCGGCGAGTGCGGCGCGATCGGGCCGATCGTCCTGGGCGCCGACGGCTCGCACGCGGGAACGATCACCGTCAGCCACGCCGAGCGCAAGATCAGGATGGACGGCCCCGAGGTGTTTCGCCACGCCGTGGCGAGGATGAGCAAGGTGACGCTGCAGGCGGTCGCACGCGCGGGGCTTGCGCTTGACGACATCGACCTGTTCGTCTACCACCAAGCGAACGCCCGGATCACGCGTGCCCTTGGCGAGCGGCTCGGGCTCCCCTCCGAGCGCGTGGTCGACTGCATCGAGACGCTCGGCAACGCATCGGCAGCCACGCTTCCGGTCGCGCTCGTCGCCGCCGAGCGGGACGGACGTCTGCGGCCGGGGGCGCGAGTGCTGTTGTGCGCCTTTGGGGCCGGCTTTACCTGGGGCGGCGGCGTGATCGAGTGGGGAGGCGCGGATCGTGTCCGCTGAGCGCGAGGGATCCGCGCTCGTGACCGGCGCCTCGCGCGGGATCGGCGCCGCGATCGCGCGGGCGCTGGCCCGCGACGGCTGGCCCGTGGGCATCAACTACCGAGCCGACATCGAGGGCGCCGAGGCAGTCGTGTCGGAGATCGAGCGCGACGGTGGTCGCGCGCTGGCACTGCAGGCCGACGTCGCCGATCCCGGTGCCGCCGAGCAGCTCTTCGCCGCGCTCGAGTCCGCGTTTGAAGCCCCGGTCCTCGTGCTGGTCAACAACGCCGGCATCAGCCGCGACGACTTGACGCCGTCGCTCGGCGACGAGGAGTGGGCAGCCGTAATCGACACCGACCTCAGCGGTCCCTTCCGGCTCACCCGCCGGGCGCTGAAGCCGATGCTGCGGGCTCGCTCGGGACGGATCGTCAACATCGCCTCGGTCGTCGGCCTGCGCGCCAACGCCGGGCAAGCCAATTACGCCGCGGCCAAGGCGGGGCTGATCGCGCTGACCAAGACCGCGGCGATCGAGGTCGCCCGGCGCGGGATCACCGTCAACGCGGTAGCGCCCGGCTGGATCGACACCGACATGACCGCCGGGGTCTCCAGCGAGCTGCTCTCCGCGGTGCCGGCGCGACGGGCGGGGACCCCGGAGGAGGTGGCCGCATGCGTACGCTTTCTCGTATCAGACGAAGCGAGCTACGTTACTGGCGCGGTCCTCAGCGTGGACGGCGGCCTTGCCGCGTAAACGAAGAATCCAACCAACAGGAGCAATCAGCAATGTCAACAGTCACCACTGAGCAGGTCGAGAGCCGCGTCGTCGAGACGCTTGCGAGCTTCGGCCCGGACCCGAGCCAGATCACCCGCGGCGCGACCTTCGAGGAGCTCGACATCGACTCGCTCGACCTGGTCGAGCTTGCCCAGGTCGTCGAGGACGAGTACGGAGTCGTGCTCAAGGGCGAGGACATGAAAGAGCTGAAAACCGTGGGCGACGCGATCGACCTGATCGTCAGCCGGGCGTCTTGAGTCGTAGGATCGTTATCACGGGCGTAGGCGCGGTGACGCCGCTCGGCATCGGCGCACGCCCGCTATACGAGCGCTGGGCGGCCGGCGAATGTGGGATCGTCGACGGCTCCGGCGCATCGCGCGATTTCACGCCCGCCGACCACTTGTCCTCCAAGGAGCTGCGGCGCCTGGACCGCTTCTCGCAGTTCGCGCTCGTGGCCGCCGGCGAGGCGCTCGAGCAGGCCGGCTGGGATGGCGAGGCGCCCTACGATTCGCTGCGGATCGGGTGCGTGATCGGAACCGGCATCGGCGGGATCGAGACGGTCGAGACCCAGCACGACGTGATGCGCCAGAGGGGTGCGAAGATGGTCTCGCCGCTGGGCGTCCCGCAGTACATGCCGAATGCCGCCGCCGCCGCCGTGGCGATGAAGCACCAGCTCCGAGGCCAGATGTACGGAGTCGTGTCCGCCTGCTCGGGCGGCGCACACGCGATCGGCTCGGCGATGAGGATGATCCAGTACGGCGACGCCGACGCGGTGGTAACGGGCGGCGCCGAGGCGACGCTGACCGAGTTCGGCTTCGCGTGCTTCAACTCCATGCAGGCGCTGTCACCGACAGGCGTTTCGCGCCCGTTCGATGCCCGCCGCGACGGGTTCGTGATGGGCGAGGGCGCCGGGGTGCTGGTGCTCGAGGAGGCCTCCGCCGCGGAGGCTCGCGGCGCCCGCATATTGGGCGAGGTCGCCGGCTACGGATCGACCTCCGATGCCCACCACCTAACCGCGCCAGAGCCGAGCGGCGGTCCCGCGGCGCGGGCGATCGAGCTCGCGCTCGCCGATGCGGGGCTGACGCCCGAGGACGTCGACTATGTCAACGCACACGGCACTTCCACCCAGCTCAACGACGCGGCCGAGACGGCCGCGCTCAAGCGCGCACTCGGCGAGGAGCGTGCCAAGCGGATCCCGGTCTCCTCGACCAAGTCGGCGATCGGGCACCTGCTCGGCGCCGCCGGCGCGGTCGAGGCGGTTGCGACAGTGCAGGCGCTCGCGGCCAGGGTGATCCCGCCAACGCTCGGCTACGAGGTCCCCGACCCGGGGCTTGACCTCGACTACGTCCCGGGCGAGGCACGGCCACTGGTGAGCTCCAACGGGGCGCCGGTCGCGGTCTCCAACTCGTTCGCGTTCGGTGGCCACAACGTCGCGCTGGTGCTGCGAGGCGCCCGGTGACGCCGCTGTGATCCTCGCCGGCAAGCGGCTGCTGATCACCGGTGTCATCACCAAGGAATCGATCGCGTTTCATGCCGCGGCTCAGGCCCAGCGCGAGGGCGCGACCGTACTGTTGACGAGCTTCGGTCGGGTGCGGAGAATGACCGAGCGGGCCGCGCAGAAGCTCCCGGAGCCAGTCGACGTGCTCGAGCTCGACGTCAACAACCCGGACGATCTCGCGTCGCTGACCGAGTCCCTGCGCGAGCGCTGGGGCACCGTGGACGGCGCGCTGCACGCGATCGCGTTCGCGCCCGAGGACGCGCTCGGCGGCCGTTTCATGACCGCGCCCGTGGAGAGTGCCACGGTGGCGTTCCAGACGAGCGCGTTCTCGCTCAAGGCGCTGACGGCGGCGCTGGCGCCGCTGATGCCCTCGGGCGCGAGCATCGTCGGCCTCGACTTCGACGCGAGCGTAGCGTGGCCGATCTACGACTGGATGGGCGTCGCGAAGGCGGCGCTCGAGTCGGTCTCCCGGTACCTCGCGCGCGACCTCGGGCCCCAGGGAATCCGCGTAAACTTGGTCAGCGCAGGTCCGCTGGGGACGATCGCGGCTCGTGGCATCCCCGGCTTTGAGCAGCTTGCGGAGCTGTGGCGAGCACAGGCGCCGCTCGGCTGGGACGTCGGCGACCAGACGCCGGTCGCCGACGCGATCTGCTTTCTGCTCTCCGACTACGCGCGTGCGATCAGCGGCGAGATCCTGCACGTCGACGGGGGCTTTCATGCGGTCGGGGCACCGAGCGAGGTCCCGCAGGCGGGCTGAGCCGATCCCCGCGCGTACGCTGGACGGCGATGGAGCGCCTGCCCTCCCGCGAGGCCAACGTCCGGGCGTGCGCGGTCCTCGGGGCGATCGCGATCGCGTTCTCGAGCATCCTCGTCCGGCTCAGCCACGCCTCGCCCTCGACGGCCGCGATCTTTCGCTGTGCGTATGCGCTGCCGGTACTCGGCTGCCTGGCCTGGTGGGAGGATCGGCGCCTGGGCCGGCGGCGGTGGTCCGAGCGGCGGATAGCTGTTCTCTCGGGGATCTTCTTCGCGGTCGATCTGCTCTTGTGGCACCACTCGATCGGCGACGTCGGTGCCGGGCTCGCGACGGTGCTGGCCAATGTCCAGGTCGTGCTGGTGCCGCTGATCGCTTGGGCGGTGCTCTCCGAGCTGCCCGGCCGCCGGGTCCTCGCCGCGCTCCCGCTCGCCCTGCTGGGGGTCCTGCTGATCTCGGGCGTGCTCGAGCGGGGCGCCTTTGGCCACGAGCCTACTCGGGGGGCCGCGTTTGGGCTGGGGGCGGGGATCGCGTACGCCGGCTTCCTGCTGTTGCTGCGGCGCGGTGGAGCCGACCTGCGTAGGCCGGCGGGCCCGCTGTTCGACGCGACCGCGACCGCGACAGCCGTGTGCGTGATCGCCGGGCTGGTCGTCGGCGACGGTGATCTGGCGCCGGACTGGCCCGGGGCCGGCTGGCTGATCACGCTCGCGCTCACCTCGCAGGTGTTCGGCTGGCTCTTGATCACGGTTTCGCTGCCGCGGCTGCCGGCGGCGCTGACCTCGCTGCTGCTGACCGTGCAGCCGATCGGGTCAGTCGCGCTCGCGGCGCTGATCTTCGGCGAGTCACCGAGCGCCCTGCAGCTGCTCGGGGTGGCGATGGTGCTCGGGGGCCTGCTGGTCGCGACCGCGCCGCGCCGGCGCCGGGAGGTCGCAGCGCCCGGACCGCCGAGCTGAACGGCCGTGTCTGACGAACCGAGCAAGGCGCGCTCGACATGCCTGGCGTGGGGATTTCGCGCTCGACATGCCTGGCGTGGGGGATTTGGTTCCATCATGGAACCTTGTGCCCCAATCCCCCGGAGCCGACCGCCGGCCCCGCGCCGACCCGCGATTGACACCACGGCACTTTCCTATCTGAACAGATCCTCCGCCGCGGGCCTGATCAGCGCGGCTGCCCCAGGCCCGTCCTCGTCAACGACGTTGCGGCCCGCGCCGCGGATCAGGATCACCGGCTGCATCCCGTCCTTGGTCCGTGCCAGATCCGCCGCCGCCGCGAGCTCGTCGGCGACCGCGATCCACGTCGCCTTCAGCGGGCGCCCGGTCGTGTCGTCTCGGCCGCGCCAGTCCTCCAGCGGCGCCAGCCCGGCGCAGCCGATCGTCACGTCGACCTGTCCGTGCCGCCAGGCGCGGCCGAAGGAGTCGGTGATCAGGACCGCCGGCGAGGTGCCCGTAAGCTCCCGCAGCCGCCGGCGGATCCGGCGGGCCGAGGCGTCGGGGTCGCGCGGAAGCGTCAAGACCGTGTCCGCAGCGGGCACGTTCGAGGCATCCACTCCCGCGTTGGCGCACACGAACCCGTGACGGGTCACGCAGATCAGTACCCCGCGCGCGGCGCGCACCAGCGCGCGTGACTCGTCGAGCACGATCTGGACGTGGCGGGGGTCCTTGCCGTGCTCCCGCGCGAGCTTGATCGCCCTGGGGCCGGGGGCCACCTCGCGCAGTGAACGGACCATACCCTCGGCTTTCGAGACGACCTTGTGCGCGATCACGAGCACGTCCTCACCCGTGAGGCCGGGAGGATCGCACGATTCCCGCACAGCCGCGGCGATCAGCGCCGCGAGGTCGTCACCGGGCGCGACCTCGGGCAGATCCGGGACTGCGATCGCGCTCAGCACAGCGCGGTGGCGGGCACCAGCACGCCTCGCGTGTGCGGCGCGCCGGCGAGCGACGCGGCGAGCGTCGCCTTGAGCGCCGCCAGGTCATCCGGCGTGTCGACGTCGAGCGCCAGCGAGGGCACGTCGACAACCGCGTGCGCTGTGCCCGCGGCGCGGGCGTCCGAGGCATGCCTGTGGCAGCTGCTCGGGCCGAACGAGGGCCTCAGAGAGCCTGGCGGCGTCAGCAGGAGCGCGTTGGTGCCGGTCCCGTGACGGTCGGGCACGATCACTACCGACCGGGCGCCGGGATCCCCGGCTCGGGCCAGCAACTCGTCGAGCTGCGCCGGGTCCAGCAGCGGGCAGTCGCCCGGGACCAGCAGGACTCGGTCGCTCCCCGATCGCAGTGCATAGTCGATGCCGAGCGACGCGGCTACGTTGTGCCCCCGCTCCCCTTCGTCATCGAGGATCACCGCCCCATGCTCACCGGCGAGCCTGCAGGCGCGGGGCTCCTGCGTGACCACGACGATCTGACCGACTCCTTGCGCGCGATGCAGGGCGACCAGCACGTCGGCGAGCATCGCCTCGGCCAGTTCGCGCCGAAGATCGGGTGCGAGCTCGTCTCGCAGCCGCCGCTTGGCCACCGCGAAGCTCTTGACCGGAAGGATCGCGACGGTCAGCACCGGCGACCTTCGCTATCCGGTGTGCCCTTCATGCGAACAGCCGATCTTCGACCTCGGGCCAGTATCGATACAGCTCCTTGGCCTGCTCGAGCACGAGCGGCCAGCGCCTCGTCGATCCGCCTGCGTCGCCGGCGGGGTCGGACAGCTCCGCTTCGACCTGCGCCCGGCGCTGCTCGAACGCGTCCGAGATGTACTTCAGGAACAGCAGCCCGAGCACCAGGTGCTTGTACTCCGCCGACTCGACCGACCCGCGCAGCTTGTTGGCCGCCTCGAATAGGGCGGCGACGTTGGGGCTGTCGCTATCTCGCGGGCGCACGTGTGACATACCGTAGCCACGCTGCCTCGCTATCGGGGTCCGGCGCGACGCTGGCGCCCATCCCGCACGGCGCGGCGCCTGGCCTACCCGCCAGTCTAGGCTTGGGCAGGACGTGGTCCACCACCACTACCACCACCGCTCCGGCGGCGGCTGCCTTGCCGCCTTCTTGGCGATGGTCGTGGCGGGCGGGGTCGTCTGGGTCTTCGAGCACGGCTGGCCCTACCTGCTCGGGGCGCTCGGCCTGTTCGTCGTAGTCGCGATGGTCCGCGGGGCAAGCCGGGCGGGCGCGGCCAAGGACACGCCCGCCGTCCAGCAGGCAGCTGCGATGCCGCCGATCGATGACCAGAGGCGCGCGCTGCGCATGACCGACGCCGAGCGCGAGCAGGTGGCCCAGGCTCTGCGAGCCGCCGGCGCCGACGGGCGGCTCTCGATCTCCGAGCTCGACGAACGCCTGAGCTCGGCTTACGCCGCGCGGAGCTGGGGCGACGCCGCTCCGCTGCTCGAGGACCTCGGCGCCGTGCGCTGAGACGCGGCACGCCGCCACCGCTCCGGCGCTCCGCGCGAGCGAGCCAGAGCGCAGCCATCGGTCGCGGTGCCGCGCCTCTGAGCATCAGCCTCGCCGACGGCTCCTCGCACCGTGACAACGTGAAGCACTCCCCCTCGGGGGGGAGGGGTGTCTTACGTTGCAGGCCCTGGGCAGCGGGAACGTGACACGGGCGGCCGAGCGGCCGGGGGCGGTTGACGTTATCCCCTGCCCAGCTGCGAAAACGTCAACCACGCGAGCTCGCCCCCGGGGGGTGTTTCACGTTATGCGAGTGCAGGTGCCCGGTCGCGGCTCCGCGGGCGGCGATCGCGCGGGAGGCACGCGTGATGGCCTACCCCAGCGCCAGCGCGAAGCGCAGGGTCTCCGCCGCCACTTGCCGGCGGGCGGTGGCGGTGTCCATCAGCACGTCGGTTTCGAGAGTGGGGAGAACCGCGGTCCGCGAGTCCGCCACCAGGCCGTCGATCAGCCCCCCGTAGCAGGCCGCGATCCCGTCGCTGCACAGCGGCCTGCCGGCCCACTGCATAAATGCCGCCGTCGGTCCCTTCAGCACCTCGCCGCCCACCAATGGGCTGACCGCTACCACCGGCGCGTCGCTCCCAGCGATCGCCGCGCGAATGCCCTTGAGCGCGAGGATCGGACCGATCGAGACGACGGGGTTGGATGGACCAACCACGATCGCGCGTGCTGTGGCGATCGCCGCGAGCACCTCGGGCGTCGGCGCCGCCGCCCGCGCGCCGCGAAAGTCGACCCCCTCGACGGGCCCGCGCCCGCCGCAAGCGATCATGAACTCCTGAAACGGCCACCACCTCCCGTGGGCGAGCACACGAGTGCGAACAGGACCGTCGCTCATCGGCAGCACACACGCGCGGACGCCCAGCGCCCGCCCGATTGCCGAGACCGCATCGGTCAGCCGCGCGCCGGCGCGAAGCGCCCGCGCCCGCTCGATCCCGATCGCGAGGTCGCGGTCGCCGAGGTTGAACCACACCTCGCCCCCCAGCTCGCGGAGCCCATCCATCACCGCGAACGTGTCGCCGGCGAGGCCCCACCCGCGCTCGTCGATCCGGTCGGCGAGCCAGAACGTCACCAGGTCGGGATCGGGGGAGACGTATGCCCCGTAGATCTCGATGTCGTCGCCGGTGTTCGTCACCACCACCAGGTCCTCGGCGCCGACCACATCCAACATCCCCCGCGCGAGCTTGGCGCCTCCGGTGCCGCCGGCGAGCACGACGACGGGGGCTCTCACGCGCTCACAGCCCGGTGATCTTGATCCCGGCGCGCACTCTGTGGCGCATGTTGATCGAGATGATCAGCGGCGTCAGCTGCTCGACGAACCGCGCCAGCTCGAGCGGGCCGCAGTCGACCGCCCGCAGTCCGGGGATCGCCTCCACCAGCGAGGCCACCTTCGCCTTGTCCTCGCGCCGGTCGCCACAGATCAGCACATCCTCGTCGAGCTCGTGCGCGAGGTCCGCCAGCAGCGCGGCGCTGACCGTGTGAAAGGCCGAGATGACCCGTACCCCGTCGGGGGCCATCTCCTGCGCCTGCTGGGCGGCCGAGCCCTGCCACACCCCGAGTGTCCGCGTCGCCTTGCCGCTGACGGCGGCCGCGAGCGGGACGGTGGCGTCGATTACCAACTGTCCGTCGCGGAGCGCGCCCTTCAGGTTGGTGAGCGTCTCCGATTGGCTGCGAAATGGGACGCACACCGCCACGAGCTCGTGGCCGGCGACCGCCTCGGCGTTGACCAGGCCCGCGAACGAGCCGTCCGGGACGAGCGAGGAGGCCCGGCCCGCTGCCTCGCGCGCGCGGCCGCCGTCGCGGGAGCCGATCGTGACAGGCACGCCGGCGCGCCCCAGCCGCAGCGTCAGGCCGAAGCCGAG
>QHBV01000253.1:14519-22536 GCA_003244035.1 Solirubrobacterales bacterium
TATATATTTGGCTGTCGTGCACGCCCACGCGCTCGCGATCGCAGCAGCCTCCATGCTCGGCGTGCACTCAGCCTCGCTGACCCAGCACGGGCAGCAGCTCTCCTGGAGGATCAAAGCCGACCAGCCGTTCTCGCCGGCGGCGCTGGCGCGGGAGCAGGTCCCGCTGTGCCTGCTGCTCGAACGCCCCCGTTCCGCTGTCCCGATCGGCCGGCTGTGCGTCGCCCCGCCGCGGCGGGGCCGCCGCGGGCCGCGACTCGTGTACATCCGCGGTTCCGGCCCGGGGCGCGGGATCGCCGCGACTGTCAGCCGCGACAGCACTCGAGAGCTGGGCGCGAGCTTCCTTCCCGCGAGCGTCGGGCTTCGCTACCGCTCGCTCCGCTGGCAGGTCCTGGCTGGCGCGTCCCGGTTCCCGGCGGCGCCCGCGCTCGTGCGGCTGCACACCCCACAGCTCGTCGGCTGCACCCCGCGCGGGCCGCCGTTCGTCTCGAGCGGGCCCTCCAACCGGCACGTCATCGCACTCACCTTCGACGACGGCCCGTGGCCGGACACGCCGCAGTTCCTGGACGTGCTCGAGCGCGAGCACGTGCAGGCGACGTTCTTTCAGATCGGGGAGCAGGTCGGCGGCTACGGCCGAGGGGTCGAGCGCCGGATGCTCGCCGACGGCGACATGATCGGCGACCACACCTGGAACCACGCGAACGTCTCGGGCGCAGGGCCGTTCGCTGCCGGAGAGATCTCACAGACGGCGGCGGCGATCCGCCGGGCCACGGGCGGTTTCACCCCGTGCCTGTTCCGGGCGCCGGGCGGGGGGGTCAGCGGCGCGCTGATCTCGCAGGCCCGGTCGCTGGGCTTCACCACGATCCAGTGGGACGTCGACCCCCGGGATTGGTCGCGCCCGGGGACCGGCGCGATCTACCAGACCGTTGTCTCGGGCGCCCACAACGGCGCGATCGTGATCCAGCACGACGGCGGCGGCGACCGCTCGCAGACGCTAGACGCACTGCCGCACGAGATCGCCACGCTTCGCCACGAGGGGTACCACTTCGTCACGATCACCGACCTGCTCGGCCAGCAGCTGATCTACCGGTAGCGGCGATGAGGGCCATGCCCGCGAGCGTGCGGATCCGCGAGGTCGGCCCCCGCGACGGCTTTCAGAACGAGCCCAAGGCGATCGCGACCGCCGACAAGGTCCGCCTGATCGAGCTACTCGGGGGAACCGGGCTGCGGCGGATCGAGGTGACGAGCTTCGTGCGCCCGGATCTGGTCCCGCAGCTCGCCGACGCCGAGCAGGTGCTGGCGGCGGCGCGGCTGCCCGCCGGGGTCGCGGTCAGTGTGCTCGTTCCAAACCAGCGCGGGCTCGAGCGGGCGCTGCGCCAGCGGTCGCGCTTTCATGCCGTCAACGGCTTCGTGTCCGCCTCGGAGACGCACAATCGCCAGAACTCCGGCCGCTCGGTGGGCGACTCGCTCGCGGGCCTGGAGCGGACTTTCGCCCGGGGGCGGGCCGAGACCCTTCGTTGCGAGGGTGTAATCGCGACGGCGTTCGGCTGCCCGTACGAGGGACGTGTCCCGATCGAGCGGGTGCTCGCGATCGGGCGGCGGCTGGTGGTCATGGGCGCCTCGGAGGTCGCGTTCGGTGACACGACGGGGATGGCGAATCCGCTGCAGGTCACCGAGCTGTTCGCGGCCGCCCGGGCGGCGCTGCCCGGGGTGGAGCTGACCGCGCACTTCCACAACACTCGCGGCCAGGGCCTTGCCAACGTGCTCGCGGCGCTGCAGTGCGGCGTGGCGAGCTTCGAGTCGAGCTTTGGCGAGCTCGGCGGATGCCCGGTCCCGGTCGGCGCGACCGGGAACATCGCGACCGAGGACCTGGTTTCGATGCTGCACGAGATGAGGATCGAGACCGGGATCGACCTGGGGGCACTGATCGAGGCCGCCCGCGCCGCGCAGCAGACGATCGGGCGCCGACTCGGCAGCCATCTGCTGAGCGCGGGGCCTGTGCGGTGGAGCGCCGAGCTAGCCTGAGCATGTGACCGGCGTGCTGCACCGCCTGCGCCCGCACCCGCATCGCGGCGACGTGATCGCGGCGGGGGCAGTGCCGCTGTCGCTCGCCACGATCTTGATCGACCTGCGGATGACGCAGTGGTCGCCCGGATCCCGGTTCGTCGTGGTCGGGGCGATCTCGTCGCTGATCTTGGCGATGGGGTGGCTGGCGGAGCTCGAGCGCGAGACGCCCCGGGCATATCACTCGACGCTGCTGGTCGCGGGGCTGCTTCCGCTGGTGCTCGCGCTGGCGCTGCTCGCCGAGATGTTGGGCGCGCACCGGCCGCCGGGGCCGGGCGCCGACTTCTGGACCTTCGCCGCGGAAGCCGTGATCGCAGCGGCGGCCGCTCGACGCGCCAACTCGGGCGCCTGCACGCTGATCGCGGCGCTCGCAGCCGCAGTCGCGCTCCAGTCGTTCGTGGGCTGGGTGTTCCACCCGCACGGGCTCGGGACCTTTCGCGCTCTGCTGCTCGTGCTGACGCTCGCGTTCGCGGCGGGGGCGGTGCGCCTGCGCGACGCTCGACGGCGCCACGCGGTGCAGCTCGTCAACGCCGCTGGTCTGATGGCGCTGGTGCTGGCGCTGCTGTACGTAGCCGAGACGGTGATCGTCGCGGCGGTCACACGCGGGGGCATCGGCGCCTCGCTGCCGATCTCCGGGCTGGCGGGGACACGGGCCCCTTTGGGGTGGAAGCTCTACGTCATCGCGGTTGGGCTCGGCCTCGTCGCCTACGCCGGCGCCGACCGCGAGCCCGGGCCCGCGTACGTCGGGGTGGCGGTGCTGGCGGCGTTCGCTGTCCTCGCCGGGTTGCCGCTGGGCGGCCGCGGCACGCTCGTCGGCTGGCCGCTGTTGCTGCTGGTCCTCGGCACCGGCGGGCTCGCGATCGGCCTGCGGCCGCGCCGGCCGCTGCCGCCCGAGCCGCCCGGTCCGGCATCCGCCGAAGCCGGCGCGCCGGCCGTCCCCCTGCGGGGTGGGGCCCCGGTCGCCCCCCTGCGCGGGCCTGGCGACGACCGCCCATGACGGACGAGGAGCGCTCCGCCGCGCTGCGGGCCGCCACAGCCCGCGCGCTCGCCGGCGGTCCCGAGCGTCACCGAGCCAAGGGCACCAAACAGGGCAAGCTCCCGGTGCGCGATCGCGTCGGGAGCCTGCTCGACCCGGATTCGTTCTCCGAGGAGTGGCTGCTGGCCGGTTCCTTGCACGACGGCGAGGGCGCCGCCGGGGTCGTGACCGGGATCGGCACCGTCGACTCGCGACCGGTGGCAGTGATCGCCAGCGACCCGACCGTCAAGGCGGGGTCGTGGGCGCCGAAGACGGTCGAGAAGATCCTCCGTATCCAGGAGCGGGCCCTGACGCTGGGGCTGCCGCTGGTGTATCTCGTGGACTCGGCCGGCGCGCGGATCGACGAGCAGGTGCAGATGTTCCTCGGCCGCCGTCACGCGGGGCGGATCTTCTTCAACCAGGTGCGGCTGTCGGGCGTGGTCCCACAGGTGTGCGTGCTGTTCGGCCCGAGCGCCGCCGGCGGGGCGTACATCCCCGCGTTCTGCGATGTCGTGATCATGCGCGACGGAAACGCCTCGATGTACCTCGGCTCCCCGAGGATGGCCGAGGCCGTGATCGGCGAGCGGGTCACGCTCGAGCAGATGGGGGGCGCGCGCATGCACACCGCCACCAGCGGCTGCGCCCATGCCCTCGTCGGCAGCGACGAGGAGGCAATCGCATTCGCGCGCCGCTACCTGAGTTGCTTCCCCTCGTCGTTTGAGCAGGACGCTCCATCTTTCCCGCCTGCAGCCCCCGCGTCCAAGCGCTCGATCGCCGAGCTGATCCCGGCCGACGAGAATCAGCCGTTCGACATGCGCAAGCTGCTCGAGGCGTTGCTGGACGCGGACTCGCTGCTGGAGATCCACGCCCGGTGGGCGCGCGAGGTGATCGTCGGCTACGCCCGACTCGAGGGATGCGTCGTCGGCGTCGTAGCCAGCCAGCCGGCGGTCAAGGGCGGGGTCCTGTTCGTCGACTCCGCCGACAAGTGCGCCCGGTTCATCTGGACCTGCAACGCGTTCAACATCCCGCTGCTGTTCCTGGCGGACGTCCCCGGGTTCATGATCGGCACCAAAGTCGAGCGCGAGGGCATCATTCGCCACGGCGCCAAGATGATCAGCGCCGTCGCCGAGGCGACGGTGCCGAAGGTCTCGGTGATCGTACGCAAGGCGTACGGTGCCGGACTGTACGCGATGGCAGGACCGGCGTTCGATCCCGACTGCTGCCTCGCGCTGCCGAGCGCGGCGATCGCGGTGATGGGCCCGCAGGCCGCGATCAACGCCGTCCACCACAACCAGCTGCAGGCGATCGCGGATCCCGCCCAGCGGGCAGCGCGCGGCGAGCAGCTGCGGTGCGAGTATGCCCGGGACATCGACATCCTGCGCCTCGCATCGGAGCTCGCCGTCGACGCCGTGATCGCGCCGGACGAGCTCCGTGGCGAGCTCGTGCGGCGCTTCGCCTACGCGGCCAGCAAGCGGCGCGAGTGGCCGCGCAAGCGCAACCCGGTGACGCCGGTGTAGCTCAGGCCTCGACTGCCGCCGAGGCGCTGGCATCGAGGAACGCGTCGAGCGCGTCGACGAGCAGCAGTCCGAGCTCAAGCGTGTGGTCGAGCGCGGCGGCCTGCACTGCGTCGGGCGTGTCCGCCGGCTGGTGCGAGCGGGGCACGAGCCCGCGTTCGTCCAGGCATCCGATCGCGATCGCGGGCAGCCGGGCGACCCGGGCAGGGAGTGCCGGCGAGCTGCCCCGACCGCGGTGTGCGCGCGCCCCCAGCTGCGGCTCTTCGGCGGCGAGCACCGCGCACAGCTCGTGCAACCGCGGGAAGTAGCGCAGCGGCAGCAGCGCGCCGTCGCTGCACCACCACCGAGGTGCTCCCGCGGCGCAGGCGGCGATTCCGAGCACGACCGTATCGGCCGGCGCCCGCTTGTGCCGGCGCAGGTATGAGGTCAGTCCGATCCCCGGCCCGTCGCCGGCGCCGGAGAGGACGAGCTCGACGGCCGCGTGACGCGGCGGCGCTGCGTCGAGCGCTTGCGCCATCGCGATCGCGATCGCGACTCCGGTGCCGTTGTCCCCGGCGCCGGGGCTGTACTCGGCGCCCGCGAGCTCTAGCAGCGCCGCCAGCGCGAGCACGAGCACCACGGTGGAGGCGAGCTGCGCCACTGCCAGCGCCTCACCACCGCCTCCGCGTACTCGCAGGATCGCGGTCACCAGCAGCCATCCGAGCAGGATCGCGAGCCATCCGAGCCAGCCTGGTCCGCGGCCGCCGGTCAGCGCTCGCAGCCGCGCGGCCGTGGCGCGCGGTCGATCTCGGTGCACGAGTCCGGTGCGACCCGCGTCGTAATTGGCGGTGAGGATCAGTCGCACCCGCCGATCACCGGGCTGGTCGAGGTCCTCGGGCGGGGGCGAGACGACGTTCTGACTGGCGTGCTCGAGCGTCAGGCGACGGCCCGGCGAGACGCCGAGCAGCACATCCGCGAGCAGCGAGAGCAGCGCCACCAGGACCATCCCGGCGCCGATGCGCGGCGAGCCGACCGATACGAGACTTCCCGCGAGGCCGAGCGCGACGTGCCACATATGGGTGAGCGCCCAGTTCGGTCGGCACCAGAACGGTTCGACAACGGCCTCGCGGCCGTCTGCGCCCAGCTGGCCGGCAAGCCACAGCGCCGCACGGCGCTCGGCGTCGGTTCCGGCGCCGCGCCGCTCGAACCGCGTCAGCTCGGCGACTGTCTCAGCAGCGTCCACGAAGCGGGATCATCTCAGGGGCAGAGCGCTCGCGCTCGGCATCGGGTAGAACGCTGCCATGACCAAGATCGAGGAACCCACGCTGCTCGCCGTCGCACAGGAGGCAGCCCGCGCGGCGGCTGCCGAGCTGGTGAGCAGGTTCCGGCAGCGCCGCGGGTTGCGTGGCGACAGCGGCGCGGCGGACGTGCGCGCCAAGAGCGGACCCACTGACCTCGTGTCCGACGCCGACCTGGCCGCCGAGTCTGCGATCGCGGACGTGCTCGCAGCGCGGCGCCCGGATGACGCGATCCTCGCCGAGGAGGGTGGTGCCAGCGGCGAGGGCGCGCTGCGCTGGATCGTCGACCCGCTGGACGGCACGATCAACTTCCTGTTCGGCATTCCCGTGTTCGCGGTCAGCATCGCCTGCGACGACGGCGAGGGAACGCTGGCGGGCGTCGTGCTCGATCCGATCCGCGACGAGTGCTTCGCCGCCACGCGCTCCGGGCCGCCGACCCTCAACGGGGAATCCATCCGCGCGTCTGCGCGCGACGAGCTGGCGACCGCGATGGTCGCCACTGGCTTCAGCTACGACTCCGCCCTGCGAACGCGCCAGGCGGCGGTGCTCGCCCAGGTGCTGCCCCGGGCACGGGACATCCGCCGCGCGGGCGCCGCGGCGCTGGACCTCGCGTGGAGCGCGTGTGGGCGCTACGACGCCTATTACGAGCGGGGCCTGAAGGCGTGGGACCTGGCGGCGGGGGCGCTGATCGCCTCGCGCGCCGGGTTGGTGGTGCGTGAGCTGCCTGCCGACGAGGAGGACCCGAGCGGGCTCGTCGTCGCGCCGGCGGGGTTGATCGACGAGCTGCAGGCGCTGGTCGGGGGGGCGTAGGCGGGTCGGGCGGTCCTCCGCAGACCCTGGGTAGCCCCATCCGAACGTGGAAGTAGACTCATCGACACGCGGCGGTGGCGAAATTGGCTTACGCGCCGGATTCAAGTCCCGGTGTCCGAAAGGACTTGTGGGTTCGAGTCCCACCCGCCGCACTGACTGACGATGCGCTCGAAACGCCGAATATGCGCAGGTGATGGACTGCGCGGGGCTTCAACGACTGGCGGTCGCGCGCGCGACGGGGATCCCGCGCTGCACGGTCCGTGATTGGCGCCATGGGCGCTCCGCACGGCATGCCTCGACGAGTTCGTCGGCCCGAAGAACTGAGCTCGTCTCACGCCGCAGCCGGCTGCCGCGGGTCCCTCGGCAGCCGTCGGCCTTCGAGCTTGGCCTCGCCCGGGGGAAGCTCGAGCTCGACGTTCCAGCCCTGCGAGAAGCCCAGCATCGAGAAGGCGATCAGCAGCGCCTGCACCGGCGCGAGCAGCAGCGTCATCAGTCCGAGCGTGTCCGGGTCGAGCCCGGTCCCCCCGAACAACGCTTGCGCGCTGGCGAAGCCCGCGTGGTTGCGGTCGAACCACCCCGTCCCGGCGGCTCCGGTGCCGGCGATCGCCGCGACGATCAGCAGCAGGATCGCCAGCGCTGCGGCGATCGGCAGCAGCCCACGCTTCCAGCGGCCGATGTAGAACGCGAGCAGCAGGTAGACGATGGCCCACATGAAGTTGATGGGCTTCTGTCCCTGCAGCTTCGACCATCCTCCGACCGTGACGATCAGCATCAGCGCGACCGACACCAGGAGGAGCACGACCACGATCGCCTTCGTCGCTCCGCTCGCGGCCTTGTCCCGATTCGGAAAGATGACCGAGTGGCCCGCCTGCAGGTCACGCCCTGGGGGCATGCAGGGACCATACAATCCGCGCCGGCCGCGCGCAGCGGCTTCCGCGGGCGTGGCGAAATTGGCAGACGCGCCGGCTTTAGGTGCCGGTGGGCTTACGCCCTTGGGGGTTCGAGTCCCTCCGCCCGCACTGACCCTCCCGGTGGTCGAACCGCGGGCAAAAGAAAGGACGGGTAGATCTCCGCGCGGCTGACCACCCTGATCTCCTCGACCAAGGATTGCAGCAGCGCCTTGCGGGTCGGCGGATCGCCGCCCGCGATCACCTCGCGCACGTGGGCGACGAGCAGCTCCAGGTCCTCGTCGCTCAGCGGCTCATGCTCCTCGGGCGTGTCGGCGCCCAGCTCCTCGCGCCGCGCCTTGAGGCCGCGGGTCTTTCGGCTTAGTTCCTCGATCCGCGGAGCGCAGGCCGCCTCGGGCATCGTCCCCTCCTCGAAGGCGCGGAAGTAGCGGT
>QHBV01000254.1:0-13357 GCA_003244035.1 Solirubrobacterales bacterium
CACGCCAAGTGGCTGAAGGTCACGCGCGAGATTCCGTGGCGGGCGCCGATCGCCTCGCTGAACTACCTGCTCAGCTCCCACGTCTGGCGCCAGGATCACAACGGATTCTCCCACCAGGACCCGGGCTTTATCGACCACGTGGTCAACAAGAAGGCGGAGATCGTCCGCGTGTACCTGCCCCCGGACGCCAACTGCCTGCTCTCGGTGGCCAACCACTGCCTGCGCAGCCGCGGCTACGTCAACGTGATCGTGGCCGGCAAGCAGCCGGCGCTCGACTACCTGAGCATGGACGAGGCGATCGCGCACTGCACGCGCGGGCTGGGCATCTGGGACTGGGCCAGCAATGACCAGGGAGATCAGCCCGACGTGGTGATGGCGTGCGCAGGCGACATCCCGACGCTGGAGACGGTCTCGGCGGTGGCGCTGTTGCGTGAGCATCTCCCGGACCTGCGGGTGCGGGTGGTCAACGTGGTGGACCTGATGCGCCTGGAGCCCGACAGCGAGCATCCCCACGGCATGACCGATCCCGAGTTCGACGCGCTGTTCACCACCGACCGGCCAGTGATCTTCGCCTACCACGGCTATCCATGGCTGATCCACCGCCTCACCTATCGCCGTCGCAATCACGCAAACCTGCATGTGCGCGGCTACAAAGAGGAGGGGACGACCACAACCCCCTTTGACATGTTGATGCTCAACGACATGGACCGCTTCCATCTGGTCATGGACGTGATCGACCGCGTTCCGAGCCTCGGCTCCCGCGCCTCGTGGCTGCGACAGCAGATGGTCGACGAGCGCCTGCGACACCGCGCCTACACGCGTGAGGTCGGCGACGACCCGCCCGAGGTTCGCGACTGGACGTGGCGAGCCAGCGGAGATGCAGAACGCGGCGCGCTCTCCTGAGCGTGCGCGTTCTCGTGGTCAACGCCGGTTCGAGCAGCCTCAAGCTGAGCGTTCTCGACGGTGATCGACTCTGTGGCGCCCGGGAGCTGCCGGCTCCCGGCGCAGCGATCGATCCCGAACAGGTTGCCGCCGCGGTGGACGAGCTGGGTCCGGTGGACGCGGTCGGGCATCGAATCGTTCACGGCGGAGAGCGATATGTCGAGGCCGTGCGGATCAGCGCCGACGTCCTGTCCGGGCTGCGGGAGCTGGTGGATCTGGCTCCGCTGCACCAGGCAAAGTCGCTCGCGGCACTCGAGGCGGTTCTCAGCGCTCGACCGGGTTGCCCCGCGGTGGCGTGCTTTGACACGGCCTTTCACGCGACTATCTCGCCAGGCGCGGCCACGTACGCGCTGCCTCGCTCCTGGCGAGAGCGATGGGGGCTGCGGCGTTTTGGCTTTCATGGCCTCTCCCACGCGTATGCGGCGCGTCGGGCGGCCGAACTGCTGGGACGCTCGCTCGACGGGCTGCGGATCGTAACCTGCCACCTTGGGGCCGGCGCGTCGCTCGCCGCGGTCAAGTCCGGCCGCTCGGTCGATACGACGATGGGGTTCACGCCGCTGGAAGGCCTGGCGATGGCCACTCGCTCGGGATCCGTGGACCCGGGTCTGCTGCTCTGGCTGCTCGAGCGCGCCGAGCTCAGCGTGCAGCAGATGGCATACGCGCTCGAGCACGAGTCGGGGATGCTCGCGCTGGCCGGGAGCGCCGACATGCGCGTCGTGATCGAGGCCGCCACGGCGGACGACGCGTACGCGGGGCTCGCGCTCGAGGTCTACCTGCATCGCCTCCGGGCCGGAATCGGCGCGATGGCGGCCGCGATGAACGGGCTTGACGTTATCGTGTGGACGGGCGGCGTGGGCGAGCATTCGCCCGTGATCCGCGCCGCGGCGGCCGACGGCTTGGGCTTTCTCGGATTGCGCATCGACCACGAGGCGAACCGAACCGCTGGCGCGGACCGGGACGTGACCGCTGACGGGGCCAGTGCCCGTGCCCTGGTGATCACCGCCCGGGAGGACCTCGAGATCGTGCGCCAGGTGCGGGTGGTGCTCGGCTGAGGCGCACGCGACTGTTGAGCGCCCCAAGGCGTCCGTTTGCTGATCCAGAGCTCGATCGCGGCGAGCAGCCCGCCTTGTGCTTCGGCGAAGCCCCGTACGGTCAAGATCACGAAGGCGCCGACGAGCGGACGATCGCGCCCCAGACCGCCCCGGTCGGCACGTCACAATAATCGAGCCGCCTTGACCGCGCCTGGCTGGAGTGGCCTGATCCGTCCTCCGTTGCGCAAGTCGTTTGGCCAGCGAGGCCGAAGCCGTTCATTTGATCACAGAGGCCGTGGCGTCATGAGCCGTGCGGTCATGACTCGCTACGCCTGGTAGCCGGGCACCGTGTCGGCCACGCTGCTAGCGGCCCGCTCGGAGCGTCCGGTAGTGCTCCCGCCAGATCAGCTTGTAGATCGGGATTCGGCGGGGGAGGTCACGCAGCCCCGGCAGGAACGGCACCAGGATGAACGCGAGGCTCAGCACGCCCATGATCGCCATCACCAGGATGTCGGCGTTGGTCGAGGTCGAGAACGGC
Organism: Solirubrobacterales bacterium; assembly: GCA_003244035.1. Classification (GTDB taxonomy): domain Bacteria; phylum Actinomycetota; class Thermoleophilia; order Solirubrobacterales; family Solirubrobacteraceae; genus Palsa-465. The sequence continues at coordinate 2,512 of QHBV01000254.1, forward strand.
TTGATCTGATACCAGAAGGTGTACAGCCAGAGCCACGACTGCCCCGGGTAGCTACCGGTCTCGTTCATCATTCCCCACTGGGTGCCGAGCAGATGCTCTGCCTGCGCGCGGCTCGAGAGCACGCCCCCGTCGGCCATGAACAGCAGGGGCTTTGTGTAGTCGGTCTGGTAGAATTGCCTGCTGGTCAGCAGCGCACCGTCGAGCCCTCCGCTCTGGGCGAAGGTCAGCAGCGAGCCCATGATCGTGGGCAGTGGCCCATAGTCCCCGGCCTTGACCGAGATCGAGCCGTCGGCTTTCGCACTCGCGTTGCCCAGCGCCTTCTCATACGCGCTCGTCCAGCCGGTTTGGGTCTTTGACGTGGCCGCCTGATAGGTGGAGAGCGCGCTCTGGAGCGCGGGCTGCGCGGTCAGCGAGCGCACCGGTGCGAGCACGAAGTCGGTGGCAGTGTCGATCGGATGGCTGACGCCGAGCCACTTCTGCAGGTGGATGAACCCGATGTGCTGGCCATCCGAGCTGTGGTTGTAGGGCGGGCCGTAGCCTCCAGTCGTGCTCGATCCGTCGAGCTCGGTGGTCGCGGTGGTGACGAAGTCGACCGGGTCGCTGCGCGACCACTGCTTGATCGTGCTCGGCGGATCGTCGGGCGATGAGAACAGGATCGTGAGCGCGAGCGTGAGCGCGAGCACAACGCCGAACGCGATCGTCGCCTCCCGGACGATGTCGTAGGGACGGTAGGCGCCCTTCCACTCGCGAGCGGCCTCCTCCTCGCGCCGGCGTCGCTCGCGACTCACGCCGCGCGCTCCGCGGCTGGCGTGGACCCAGGGTCAGATTTGGATGCCGGCTCGGCCGTCGACGCGGACGCTGCTTCCACGTTGGACAGCGGGAAGGGCGGCACGATCCCGTGCTTGCGCACCAGCACGATGTGCGCGCCGACGAGCGCCGCCACCGCGAGCGGCAGCAGCAGCACGTGGTAGCTGTACATCTGACCGAGGTTCGTGAGGTTGAAGAACGAGCCGATGCCCGCGGCGTTCATCGCGTCCTTGGCCTGCGTCGAGATGAACTGGGAGTCGAAGTTCTGCTGGGAGACATAGCCGGTCAGCGCGCACGGGATCGCGACCACGAACGCAACGGCGCCGGTGATCCACACCCGCGCGCGGCCGCCACGCCAGGCGGCCATCCAGTACTTGCCCCACAGGTGGATGACCATGAAGAAGAAAAACAGCTCGACTGCCCACAGGTGGATGCTGTTGAAGAAGTGCCCAGCGCCGGTGAAGTGCCACCAGCCCGGGCCCTTCAACGTCAGCACCCCACCCGACGCGATGATCAAGACCAGCGAGGTCAGCGACAGCACACCGAAGATGTAGATCCACGACGCCATGTACGAGGGCTGGCTGTCGGGCAGGAGCTTCTCGGGCGGCAACGCCAAAACCGCCCGTTCGCGAACTGCGGCGGTCCAAGATCGTTTCCTTGGCACGCTCACGTCGGACCTTCGTGACCGCCACCGCGCGGGAACGGCGCGATGATCGCAAGCGCGAACACGACCAGCATCACCACGATCACGACGATGTTCGAAACCGACATCGAGAAGAAGTGCCAGTGGACCGTGTGCGACGCGTGGTTCAGGTTGAAGATCGCGGCCACGGTCATCCGCTGCTCGCGGCGCGTTCGCGTGCCTCCAGGTACGGCGCGAGGTACTTGGCGGCGATCTTGGTCGCAGGCGACCAGGTCGGCGCCTCGGTGATCTCAGAGCTCGAGCCGTGCCCACCGGTGACGTGTGCGCTGAGGTAGAGCGGCTTGCCGCCGGTCAGCAGAATCCCGTGGATGTCGGGGCGGAACGGCTCCGGCTCTCCCGCGAGGCCGGCGAGCGCGGCGATCGCCTGCGCGGCGACGTCGGCCTGCTGCGCGGCGATGCCGCCGTGCTTGATCGCGAAGTCGGTCGCGTCGCCGGCGGCATAAACCCGCTCAACGCCTGCCACCTTGCAGCGGGCGTCGACCGGAATGAAACCGCCGGGAGAACCCAGAGGCACACCTGGCACCGAGGGACCGTGCAGCTCGGGCATCGCGACGATGCGATCGACGTGGAGCTCCCGCGAGCCTGGGTTGATCGCGACGCAGCCTGGCCCGGGGACCTCGCAGTAAGCCGAGGCGATCGTCGAGATGCCTTGCTCCTCGAGCAGCTGCCGGACAGCGTCGCTGGCGCCGGCGCCGAAGATTGCCAGCGGTGCGTCCTCGGGCGTCGCGATCGTGATTGAGAGCTCGACGTTCATGTCGTAGGCGCGGGCGGCGGTCATCAGCGCGAGCTCGTAGATCGGCAGTGGCCATCCCATTCGCCCGGGGACGATGAACGCGAGGCTGTGCACGTAGCCGCCCTCGACGTCCTGGATCAGCCCGTGCAAGAGCTGATCGATGCGCTTGTCGTCGATTGTGAGCACGTGCTTGAAGCGGGGGTGCATGCGCGCACCGAGGGCGAGCAGGAGCGCGTCGTAGGAGAGCTGCTCGCCTGCTTCGGTGTGCACGACACGGGTCTCAGCCTCAAGCCACTTGAAGCTGTCGATGCGCAGCTCCACGCCGATGTCCCGGGCGATCCGCTCGAGCGGATGCCTTTGCGCTAACGCGTAGTCGAACGGCTCGCGTACGGTCATCGGCCGGTAGACGAACTCCGGACCGCGCGCGAGCATGGTGGTGCGGATGCGCGTGCCGCCGAGGTCGCGCAACGCGAGCGCTGCCTCGAGCGCCGCCACGCCGCCTCCCACGATGAGGACGTTGAACGGCTCATTCGAGGGGCTGGCGGAGGTCACTGCGATGGCGTTATGGCCGTGCGGGTACGAGTCCGAGAAGGACAATACCCGGCAACGCGGATCGTCCTGGACCTGCCCACTGCCTTCGCTATGGCGAAGCGGAAGTCCGGCGCCGCCGCGACTCGATCTCGGTGAACACCATTCCGCCTGACCGGGCTTGCCGTGCTGCTTGAAGGGGCACCTCAGCCCACGTCGCGATCGTCCGCATCTCGTCGATCTCGCTCTTGACTAGGAGGTCTCGCGGTGGAGCCAACGGCGGGGCCTGCTTACGTGTTGACGCGCGCACGGTGGGCGTCAGGCGTGATCGCAGTGTTGCCATCGGCATCGCGCCGGAATGTTCTTGGCCCGTCGGATTGTGCCCGTTATGCGCGGAGGTCGCGGTGTTCGATGGAGATCGTAGCGACGGCGGTGAGTAGCAGGGCGACGGCACCCAGGACGATGATGTCGGCGATGTCGACGCCGTGTGTGAGGGGGTCGTTTCCTTCGTAGTAGTGGAACAGCGATAGGTATTTGAGCCAGCTGATGGCGCTGACCAGCGGTGCGAAGCCGTTGATCAGCCAGCCGATAATTGCGACGCCCGCGGCGACTCCGTTGGCCAGCGATCGGCGGCCGGTGCCCGCACCAAGCGCGAGTGCCACCGCTCCGGTGGCGAACCCGAAGAACGCGAGTTGCAAGCAGAACGCGGCGAGGTGCCCGACACCAATCCCGCCGCCGGCCAGCGCGACACCGGCGATCAGGCCAACCCAACACGCGACGGCAACCATCACCACGATCGTGGCGATCGCAGCGGCTTTGGCGACGATTAGGCGGGAGCGTTCGACAGGGTGGGCGAGCAGCAGTCCAAGGACTCGGTCTTCCTCCTCACCGGCAGTGCTGGCAGAGGCGCTGATGATCGCGACGGCGGCGATCAGGAGCGGGCCGTAGACGGAGCCCATCTCGCTGCGGTACCAGCCGGTGATGGTGCCGTAGTCGGCGCCACCCAAGAGCTGCGAGACCCCCGTGGGGATGCTGAGTTTGCCGATCGAGTGCCCGATGGCCGGGAACAACGCTCCGACGGCGAGCAGAACCGCGATCAGCCCGAACACAGCCGAGGCGGCAAGCGGCAGCCGCAGACGGAGCGTCATCTTGGTTGCTGGCCAGCTCACGCCGGGTCATCCGTGCGGTAGTAGCGCAGGAAGATGTCTTCGAGGTCGTCCTCATGGGGACGGATCGCTTGCACCTCGTGGGCGGCCGCGGCCTTCACCACGGCGTCAGCAGAGCCCTCGAAACCGACGATCACCGTCGACCCGTCGGCCTTCGCTTCGGTGACACCGGGCAGAGCACGCAACTCGCGGGTATCGACGGGTGCGCCGAACTCGATCTCGAGCCGCTGCACCGCGACCTTCCGGAGATTCTCCAACGAGTCGACGACCACCAGCCGACCCTGGCGAAGGATCGCCAGGCGGTGGGTGACGCGCTCCACCTCCGAAAGGGTGTGCGAGGACAAGAACACCGTCCGGCCCTGTGCGCTGACTTCGCCCAGCAGGGCGTGGAAGCTCTGCTGGACCAGGGGATCCAGACCGGAGATCGGCTCATCCAAGATCAACAGCTCGGGCTCGTGCATGAACGCCTGGACCAGGCCGAGCTTCTGCCGGTTGCCGGTCGAGAGCTGCCGCACGGGTCGATCTAGCTCGGCGTCGAAGCGCTCGACCAGCGAGTCGCGCAGCCGCCGATCCACGCCACCCCGGAGGTCTGCGAGATAGTCGAGTACGACGCGCCCGGTCAATTTCGGATACAGAGCAAAATCGCCGGGCAGAAACCCCACCCGCCGACGGATCGCCAGGCTGTCCTTGACGCTGTCCAGGCCGAGAAGCTGAGCGGACCCGGAGGTGGGCTTGATCAGGTCCAGCAAAAGGCGCATCGTCGTTGACTTGCCGGCCCCGTTGGGACCCAGGAATCCGAACACCTCCCCCTGACCGACCTCCAGATCGAGGCCGAACAGTCCGCGACCGGACCCNNCCCAGGCATCTCCGAGTAGAGAGGCACGCCACGGTTCACAGGCTACATAAACTTCAAGCAGATATGAAATCTACGTCTAGTGCGGACATTTGACATCAGCTCACTCCAACAGTGACGGGGCTGTGCGACGGTTCGTTGAGAGCTTCGCCTCAGCGCTCGTCGACGCCGGGCTACCGCAGATGCCAGCGCTTGTGTTCGTCGCTTTGCTGGCAACCGATTCCGGCGGGCTCACCGCCGAGGAACTCGCCGCACAACTGCAAGTCAGCCGCGCCGCGATCTCAGGCGCGGTGAACTACCTCAGCCCCGTCGGGCTGATCACCCGCGAGCGCCAGCCCGGCACCCGCCGCTACCGCTACGTCCTCCAGGACCCCACCTGGTTCGAGCTCGTCGTCCGCCGCGAGCGACTACTTGACCGCTGGATCACCACCACCCGCGACGGCATCAACGCGCTCGGACCCACAACACCCGCCGGACAGCGACTCGCCGAATCGCTCGCCTTCGTCGAGTTCCTGCAGCGCGAAATGCCGGCGATGCTGACGCGCTGGCGAGAGCTACAGACCAACAACCCACGGCGCAAATCAACCTGACCCGTACCTGGCCCAATGACACACAGGCGTGTCCGCTCGACCGACCGTAAGCCGTCCGCCGGCCCACTCTCCTCCGGGTGACGCTCCGGATGCCCGCCCGCTGGCCCTGGCCTTGGCATGTCCGAACAGCACCGATCGCGCGGCTACCAGGGCCTCGACTGGCCCCACCAGCCTCAGCGAACTCCGCGTGAGACCCGACGCTCGGCTGACGGGCGCGTCACCCGGACCCCACCGAGCCACGAAACCGCGACTACGAGAGCATCGACGATCGAACGGTGGATCGAGGCGTAGTATTGCCCCATGCGGTTCACGTTGCACAGCACAATTTTCAGGTTGGTCCTCGGCGCTGTCGTCCTGGCGATCGTGATCCCAGTTTGGGCGAGTGGGCACCACCCGATGTGGCCCGTTTCGGTCATGACGATCGTCGTCGTGGCTGTGATCGGAATCCTGTTGGCGCGTCGGCCGCGACTGCGGGGATGGCTGCGTGCCCGATGACCGGCCCGTTCTCGAGAGCCTCAGCGGGCTTGTCCGGCGAGGCCGCGGTCGATCGCATCCCCTCACTACGAGCAGATGAACGGCGGTCGGGCACGGTCGGTCCGGTCGAAGATCACCGTGCCCGCGGCGGACGTGAACCGGGCGGTCTTGGCGTTCGTGAAGGTCAAGGTCCCAGGCTGAAACGGGTTGGCCCAACCGGCGGGAGGGTTGCCGTTGCCGTCGGACAGCGGGTGCTGCGCCCGCCAGAACGTGCCCTTGATCCTGGCCCACTCGATCCCACAATGCGTGTAGAGCTGATACGGGATCGCCCTAGCCTCGAGCGGTGGGGCGACTCGGCCAGGCGTGGAGGTGCGGTGAGCCGCGCCCGCCCCGCATCCGACGACGAACAGCATCGCCATCAGCGCGATCGGGGTAGAACTCTTCATCGCACCCAGGTTACGTCAGAGCATGACACCCATCATTGGACGCCACCAGACATGGCCCACGGGCACGGGGCGCAGGTCACCGACTGGGCGGCGCCTTGAGCGCGGAGCTTCTATAGCGCTTCCATCGGGCCTCGCCGGTGCCGCCCACGTCGACGACGAACATCAGAATCGCCAGGCACCACGGGCGATCGGCGAGTGGGCGATCCAGGACTCGAACCTGGGACCTCTTCCTTATCAGAGAAGCGCTCTAACCGACTGAGCTAATCGCCCTGGTGGTCCGACACAGCCCGAGTGAAGCATGGTCCGCCGCCGGCGCTTGACCCGATCCGCGTTCCAATTCTATCCTGGTGCGCATTCGTCTTGGCCCCGCCGGTGTCCCCTTCGCCCGCTGGCGGAGCGGGCCACCCGTCGGCCCAGGATCGCGCGGCCGCAGAGTCAGGCCGCGGCACCGACGCGCAGCCGGCGCGCAAGCTCGAGCGCGTCCTCAAGCGAGTCGAAGCTCACCTGGGCCCGATAGCCGCGACCGGCGATGTGAACCTCGACGCTTGCACCCAGCGCCTCGCCGAGCGCCTCCGCGATCTGTTCGATCGCAGCCTCCTGATCGGGATGCGCGTCGGCGCTGCGTGGCGTCCGGAGCTTGCGGGCCGAGCGGGTGCCACCCGCCTGCCGTGCGCGAGCCTCGAGCTCGCGCACCGACCAACCGCGACCGACGGCTTCCCGGGCAAGGCTTCGGCGCAGGGCGTGGTCCTCGGCGAGCAGCAGCGCGCGCCCATGCCCCTCGCTCAACTCGCCTCGTTCGATCAGCTCCACGGACTCGTCGGGCAGGTCGAGCAAGCGAATCAAGTTGGACACCGCGACCCGGCTGCGGCCGACGCGCAGCCCAACCTCCTCGCGGGTCAAGCCAAGCTCCTCGACCAGTGCGACGCATGCCCGGGCTTCCTCGATCGGGGACAGATCCTCGCGCGCCATGTTCTCGATCAACGCGAGCTCGAGCGAGGCGGGATCCTCATACCGGCGTACGACCGCCGGGATCGTGTCGAGCTCGGCGATCCGAGCGGCTCGCCACCGCCGCTCCCCAGCGAGCAGCTCGTAGCGGCCCCCCACGCGCGGGCGGACCAGCACCGGCTGGAGCATCCCGCGCTCGCGGATCGACGCCGCGAGCGCAAGCAATGCGCCCTCATCGAAGGAGCGCCGCGGCTGCTGGGGGTTCGGTCCGATCAGCTCAACCGGAATCGCTCGCAGCTCCTCGGAGTCATCCTTGGGCGCCACCGACAGGATTGCCGCAAGGCCCCGGCCCATCCCCTTTTGCCGCTCAGCCACGAGCAGCCACTTCCTTTGCAAGCGCGAAGTACGCATCCGCGCCGGCGCAGTGGGGATCGTGGTGGGTGACGGGCCTGCCAAAGCTCGGTGCTTCGCCAATCCGTACGTTGCGCGGTATCACCGTATCGAACACCAGTTCGGGAAAATGGGTGCGAACCTCTCGCTCGACATCCTGCGCCAACCGTGTCCGGCCGTCGTGCATCGTCAGCAGCATCCCCGCAACCGTCAGCCTTGGGTTCAGCTCTCGCTGGATCAGCGCCAGCGTGTCGAGCAGCCCCGCGAGCCCCTCGAGCGCGAAGTACTCGGCCTGCACCGGCACGATCACGCGATCCGCGGCCACCAGGGCGTTGACGGTGAGCGGTCCGAGCGACGGCGGGCAATCGAGCAGAATGAACGCAAAGCGCGCACGGATCGGTTCGAGTGCCCTGCGCAACGTGCCCTCCGACCCCGCGACACGCGGCAGCTCGACCGTTGCGCCCGCGAGGTCTGGACCCGCGGGCGCAACCCAGAGATGCTCGATCATCGTTGGGAGCACGACCTCCTCAAGCGTCACCGAGCCGACCAAGGCGTCGTAGACGGTGGCGCGAGCGTCTTTCGCGAGGCCGAGCCCGACAGTCGCGTTGCACTGCGGGTCGATGTCGACCAGGAGCACGTCATAGCCTGCTTCCGCCACGCACGCGGCCAGGTTGATCGCGGTGGTTGTCTTGCCGACCCCGCCCTTCTGGTTTGCGATCGCGTACGCAGTGCCCATCGACGCCCCCACGCTAGCGCCGAACTCGCTCAGACGTGCTCACGCCGCGCCCACCGCGTCCCAGCGGACGCTTCTGGGCCATGCCCGGCCGCCGGGGAAAGCCATCCGGGGTTTCGCGAACCTTCCTCATCAGGTGTAGATGGCGCCGCTCAGAGCCGCGGTATGGCGTGACCGGCATTGGCGTGGACACCTCGAGCCCCAACACCGCCGCCGCGCACACACCCGCGCGCTCGACCTCGGGATCGCGCCGGCCCCGCCACGCCACCAGCGTCCCCCCGGGCGAGAGCAGTGGTGCCGCGTACTCGGCAACGACCGCCAGCGAAGCAAGCGCTCTTGCTGTGACCAGATCGGAGCGACCCAAGCCGCTTTGCCACGACTCCGCCCGCAGGTGCACGCAGCGGGCATTGGTGATCCCACAACCGATGATCGCCCGTTCGATGAAGCCGCACTTCTGCGCGTTGCTCTCCACCAGCACTACTTCAGACCGGGGCAGCGCGATCGCGAGTGCAAGCCCGGGCATTCCGGGACCCGCACCGAGATCCGTTATCGCCTGGGCTTTACGAACGGCCACGCACTCGAGCGCCACCAAGGAGTCCGCGAGATGGCGCTCCAGTGCCTTGCGGCGGTCTCGAAGTGCGGTCGGCGCACGGGGGTCGACGGCAAGAAGCTCCAGGAGCCTCGACAGCTGATCGGCGGCGGGAGCCGAGAGCCCGTAGCGATGGACAAGGGCCGCGATCCCCGACCTTGCTTGCCGGTCGGCGGTGAGACGCGTCACCGCTCAGTCCAGCTCACGAGCCCGCTCGCGGTTGATGTAACCGGCGTAGCGCTCGCACATCGACTGGAGCCGGCTCGCAGCATGCGCGTCGAGCCGATCGTGGATCTCCTGCTCGAGCAGGGGCAGGACCTCCGTGACCAGCGGCCTGCCCCGCGCCATCCACTGGTAGTACGAGCGTCCACCATGGTGATAGGGACCGTAAAGGCGAGTGTCCGGGAAACGTTCCACCAGCCACCGAAACACGGCTTCGTGGCGCACGTGCATCCGCAAGGTCACCTGTGGTTGCTTGCCGTCGCCCCCAAACGAGCCCTCGCCGATCAGGAGGCCGACGATCACGCCCCGGTCGAATTCAGAGAGCGGTCGCATCCGGCTTTGGCAATTGGGACCGGCTGGCGGAGAAAACAGGTTGTTTCACCGTAGGGAAACACGTGAAACGGCAGCCCGGTCTCGGCTACGCCACCAACGGTGCAACGACGAGTCGGCGATCGGGTTCCTCTCCTTGGCTGTAGGTCTCGACATCACGCCGAGACTTCAGATGCTCGTGGACAATCTTTCGCTCGAGCGCGCTCATTGCCTCCAGCTCGATCGACCTGTGATCGGATGTGGCCCTCTCTGCTGCCTGATCCCCCGCAGCGCGAAGCGCAACTGCACGTCGTTCCCGATAGCCAGCTGCATCGACGATCACCCTTCCGCGGGCCTCGGTGGCGCGGTGCGCGGTCCGATAGGCGAGGTGCTGAATTGCGTCGATTGTCCTGCCACGAGCTCCAATCAAGGACCCAAGTTCGGCACCGATGAACTGCGCCGACACGCCTTGATCGTCCTCGTGCACGTCGACCGACGTTTCCACCCCGAGCTCCTCTGCAATGCGCAGCATCAATGCGCGCACGCGCACAGCGGCATCGCTGATCGCCGGCGCCTGATCCGCGGAGAGCGGGACACTCTGCTCACCCTCACGATTACTCGTCGTCTCCATGCCTAACGCCGGCGGCCGGAGCGCTTCTTCTTCTTGCGCGGCGGGGGTGGTGGTGCCACCGTGCGATTGGCACCCTGGGAACTCGCGGGCGCGGGTTGGTCGGGCGGCTTGACCTTGTCTCGCAACAGTCGAGCAATCCCACCGGCCGTGCCAGCTCCGTTCGGTTCGCCTCGTAGCACCCTGGAGCGCGGTGCGCTGGGCTGACCGCCACTCTGCTTCTTCGAACCGTCTGGGCCGCCGGCGCTCGGCACGGCTCTCTTCGTGCCGCCGGAGCCCCCGCCCGCGCCACTTCGGCCGGACTTCTTCGACCCGCTGGAGCCCCCGCCCGTGGCGCTCGGCGCAGCCTTCTTAGCACCACCCGAGGAGCCCATACCGCTGGAGCCACCGGACGACGCCCCAGCGCCGGCGCCCGCGCCAGCAAGAGCAGTCGCGGGTGGCGTGATCGGCCCGATCCGGCGCTTGACGATGTACTGCTGCATGATCGTCCACAGGTTGGTGGTGATCCAGTACACCAGCAGGCCGGCGGGGTATCGGATGAAGATGAACACGAAGAAGAGCGGCATCACCAGCATGATCCGGCGCTGCGTCTTGTCCATCGTCGGGCTCGACATCAGCAGGCTCGAGCCGAGCTGGGTGCCGACGTAGAGCACGAGCAGCGCGATCAGCACGGCCCCCGTCGCGTTGTTGGTGATGTCTGGGATGAACAGGAAACCCGCTCCGCCGTGGG
>QHBV01000254.1:13419-18842 GCA_003244035.1 Solirubrobacterales bacterium
AGGGGCAGGCACGACCCGAGCGGATTGACCTTGTTCTCCTTGTAGAACTTCATCATCTCCTGCTGCTGGCGCTGCTTGTCGTCCTTGTACTTCGCCTGCAGTGCTTTGAGCTCTGGTTGGTGGCGCTGCAGCGCCTGCATCGATTGAAACTGCTTGAGCGTCAAAGGGATCAGCAGCGCGCGGATCACGATGGTCAACAGCACAATCGACCATCCCCACGGCACCCCAACAGACGTGTGGAAGAACCTGAGGACCGCCTCGAACACATCGATTAGCGGTTGGAAGATGTTCGCGGTGAGGAGCATTGGTCAGGCGCGGGGCGGGGGGCCGTGATGCCTGAACAGCCGCTGGTGCTCCACGGGGTCAAACCCCCCGTGACTCCAGGGGTTGCACCGCAGCACCCGCCAACCGGCCAAAGCCAGCCCGCGCAGGATGCCGAATCTACCAATCGCCTGCACGGCGTACTCCGAGCACGAGGGGAAGTACTTGCAGCGCGAGCCCACCGCCGGCGAGATCGCCAGCTGGTAGAGCCTGATCGGAAGGATTGCGAGCAGACGCGGTCCCCTCATTCAACACATTCCTCCGTCCCCCGCGTCCCGGCCCGCACGATCGATCAACGCTGACAACGCCATCCGGACCCCCAACAGGCCACTACCTTCGGCCAGCGCGCTGGCCCCACCGCGGGCTACCACGACGGCATCCGTCCCAGCGGGCAGCCGCGAGGACTCGGTTGCAAACGCCTCACGCAGGAGCCGCTTGACTTGGTTGCGCTGCACTGCGCCACCGACCTTTCGAGATACCGACAGGCCCAATCGAGGGGGACCATCCTCACCCCGGGGAAACACGTAGAGCACGAGCTCGCGCCCCGCATGCGAGCGGCCGTTGCGAAACACACGGTCGAATTCCGCGCTACGCGATAGCCTTCCGCGTCCCTGGCCCGGCCGGCCTGCGGCCGGGCGGGCCATCAGACGGTCAGCTGCTTGCGACCTTTTGCCCGCCGCCGCTTGAGCGTCAGCCGGCCGGCCCGGGTTTGCATCCGAGCACGAAAACCGTGCGTTCGCGCCCGCTTGCGCTTCTTCGGCTGATAGGTACGTTTCATCGCTCACGGCCCAAGATGGCTCTCGGGTCAGTATACGCAGGGTGCCCGTCAGGGATGCTGGCTCGCCTCTGCGCTCTCTTTTTCCCGCGCGTTGCATGAACGTCCCGGAAAGTCCCCCTCGCTTCCTGGCCCGTTGGTTATATTCGGCTCCCTGGGCACTTTCGCCCCAGGTCTCATCACTCGTCGTCACAATGCATCCGGAAGGAGTCGCTTGGGGCTGCCCACGCAACTCGAGCCAACCCTTGCCTGGCGTGAGGTCTGCAACGAGCTCCGGCAGACCGTGGGCGAAGCCACCTATGACATCTGGCTTGCGGCCCTCGTACTGAGGGCATGGGAAGGCGAGGCGCTCCTCCTCGAAGCTCCACCTGCCACCCAGGCCTGGGTGATGCGGCGCTTCAGACACACCCTCGAAACCTGCGCGAGCCAAGTCACGGGCTTGCCAGTTCGCGTCGCGTTCACGGGTCAGGCCCGATCCGAGAACCCCCCCAGCTCTCCATCCCCCTCCACCGCCCTGCACCCCCGCTACAGCTTCGACCAGTTCATCGTCGGCGACGGCAACCGGCTTGCGCACGGCGCTTCGCTGGCGGTCGCCGAACTCCCCGGCCAGGCCTACAACCCGCTGTTCCTATGCGCACCACCCGGACTCGGCAAGACGCACCTGCTACACGCAATCGGCAACTACACGCTCGCCTTCGACCCCAACGTCAGAGTCCGCTACACGACGGTCGAGAGCTTCACAAATGACTTCATCGACGCGCTCAGCACCCGCTCCGTTGCCCGCTTCAAACTTGCCTACCGCAATGCCGACGTCCTGCTCATCGACGACGTCCAATTCCTTGCCAGCAAGGTCAAGACCGAAGAAGAGCTCTTCCATACCTTCAACGCCCTGCACGAGGCCGGCCGTCAACTTGTGCTCACAAGCGACCGCCTCCCACGGCAGCTGCTCGCCCTCGAACAGCGCTTACGCGAGCGATTCGCGTCAGGGCTGGTTGCGACCATCAACCCCCCTGACTTCGCCACCCGGGTCGCGATCCTTCGCAAACGCGTCGAGCTCGATCAAATCAAGCTCGCTGATCCCACCGTGCTCGAGCTGATCGCCGAGCGCATCACCGACAACATCCGGGCGCTCGAGGGAGCATTGATCCGCATCGTCGCCCATCATTCCCTGACCGCTGCCCCAATCGACAGCGACCTCATCAACCTTCTTCTCGGCGAGTCCTCCAGCCAGGCGCACTCGCCTTCGATTGCGGATATTCAAGCGGTGGTCGCTCGTCATCACGACCTTTCGCTCGACGAGTTGCTCTCAACCCGCCGCACCAGCCGGATTGCGTGGCCCCGGCAACTTGCGATTCATCTCGTGCGCGAGCTCACCGAGGCCCCCCTCCAGGAGATCGGCGCCGCGTTCGGTGGGCGTAACCACTCGACCGTGCTGCACGCTTGTAAGCGCGTCACCGATCGCGTGGCCGTAGACCGGGGAGCCGAGCAGGACCTTCGACGATTGTTGATGACCTTGCAAGATCATCGCGACGACCGAAGTTGCTGACACACTTGTCTGTCCGCCGATTCGCCAGTTCTGGCCGCTCGGAGCGGCAGAATCCGCAGTTCTCCACATACCTTCTTCGCCCTATGACTTCTACTTTCCTTCTGAGGTGCCAAACGTGAAGATTTCCTTGCAGCGAGACGTCTTCCTCGACGAGCTTCAGGGAGTTGGACGCGTTGCGTCAACTCGGAGCGTGATCCAGGCACTCTCGGGCGTTCAGGTTCTCGCCGGCGCCGAGCAATCCGAACTACGCGCTACGGATATGGACGTGGGACTGCGAGTTCCGCTAAGCGCCGAAGTGCTTCGAGAAGGGTCAGTGGTGCTGCCCGCAAGATTGCTGCTGGACATCGTCCGGTCGCTGCCCGGTGGAACTGTCTCGCTCGAGCTGCGAACCGCTGAGCACGATGTCGAGCTTGTCTGCGGCAAAGCCACTTTTCATATGCGGACCTTGCGCAGCGAAGACTTTCCGCCATTTCCCGAGCCCGATGCCGAGTCGATTGTGTCTGTTCCCACAGAAGCCTTTGTTATGACCGCAGCAAAGGTTGCGGCATCGGCTTCCAGGGATGAGACCCGACCCGTCTTGACCGGGATCTTCGTCTCGGCGTCGGAGCGCGAGCTGCGGATGGTGGCAACGGACTCCTACCGGCTGAGCATCAAGGACACGGTGCTGGAGACATCGCTGTCGGGAGGCTTTGAAGTCAACATCCCGGCTCGTGCGCTGCAGGAGCTTGGGAGAATCGCAGCGCACATCGAGGATCAAGCGCTGAGCGTGAGCGTGCGAGAGAACCAAGTCCTCTTCGTGCTTGGTGGCACGATTTTGTCATCGCGGTTGATCGACGGGCAGTTTCCCAACTATCGCCAACTTCTGCCCGAGAATTTCGAGCACGAGCTGCGAATCGCCGGCGCGGAGCTAACCGATGTCGTACGGCGAATCAGCCTGCTGGCGCAGAAGAACGCGCCATTGCGGCTGGCATTCAAGCCGGGTGAGCTGACCGTCTCTGCACAGACTCCGGATGTCGGCGAAGCGCGTGAGTCGGTGCCCGTGCCCTTTCAGGGGGAGCCGCTCGAGATCGGATTCAATCCGGACTTTCTGCGCGCCGGACTGGAGGCGATCGAGGGGGACGAGGTCTTGCTAAAGCTGATCAGCCCGTTGCGTCCGGGCATGATCGAGGCGGCCGACGGGAGTGGCTTTCAGTACCTGATCATGCCGATCCGCTTGAACGTGTAGTGCGGGTGCTTGGGCTGACGGCGCGCGACTTCCGGGGGTACCACGAGCTACACGCCTCGTTTGGCGCCGGCTTGACGGTGGTCGCAGGCCCCAACGGCGCCGGCAAGACGAACTTGCTCGAGGCCCTGTATCTCGGTTGCACCGGGCGCTCGTGCCGAACCAGCAACGATCGTGAGCTGGTTCGCTTCGGCGCGTCCGTTGCACGGGTGGTAGTCGAAACCGAGGGGGAGGACGGACGGCACGAGCTGTCGGTCGGCGTGGCGCCGGGGCAGCCAAAGGCGATGCGGGTTGACGGCGCTCAAGTGCAGCGACTGCTCGACGTCGAGCATCGACCGCTGGTCGGGGTGTTTCTCCCGGATCGCCTCGACTTGATCAAAGGGCCACCAGCGCTGCGCCGAGCCCACCTCGATCAGGTGATAGCCGCCTTGTGGCCCGCGCGCGTGGCGACGCGGCGGACGTACGCGCAGGCGCTGGCGCAGCGAAACGCGCTGATTGGAAGGATCCGCTCCGGCCAGTCTCCAAGCACATCGCTTACGACTTGGGACCTTCAGCTCGCGCGCTCCGGGATCGCCTTGATGGAGGATCGCAGACGAGCGATCGCTGCGCTCAGCGAACTGTTTGAAGAGCTGAGCGGGCAGCTGGGACTCGACGGCGAGCCGTCGCTTGGCTACCGTCCTCGCTCCCGTGCGACGGAGCCCGCGGAGCTGGCGAGCGAGCTTGCCGACCGGACGCACGGCGATCTCGAGCGCGGATTCACGGGCCATGGCCCGCATCGGGATGAGATCTCGATTCTCCGAGTGGGCCGCGAGTTGCGCACATATGGGTCTGGGGGTCAGCAGCGCCTCGCGCTCCTCGCGCTGCTGCTCTCCGAACGGGCTGCGATCGCAGGTGTGCGCTCTTCGGCGCCGCTTATGTTGCTGGATGATGTGATGAGCGAGCTCGATGGGAGCCGTCGGACCGCACTGGTAGAGCTGCTGGGGAACGGCGGCCAGTCGGTGATTACGGCAACGGAGCTCGAGCAGGTGCCGCGCTCTGGTCAGCCCAACGTCGTGCGGTTGGAGGTGTGCGCTGGACGCGTCCGGCTGGACGCGTCCAGCGGGAGTGGCTGCTCGTCCGCGGAGCTATCGGTGGGATGACGCGCCATCGGCGCAGTCCGCGCCCGCTTGCGATCGCGCTTGATCCGGCCCGCGTGCAGTGGGCGCCCAATACCGTGCTCGCCGAGGTGCAGAGCGCCTGGCTCGCGGCGGTTGGGCCGGCGATCGCGGCCGACGCGCGACCGAGCAGCGAGCGTGCCGGCGTGTTGACGGTCTCGTGCTCGGCGGCGGTCTGGGCGCAGGAGCTGGATCTGATGGGCCCGGCGATCCTGGACCGGCTCAACGCGGGGATTCGGCGCGGCCACTTGAAGCGGCTGCGGTGCGTCGCGGCGACGCCGCCGGACGACCGCGTCCGGTGACGAATAGCAGCTCGCGGCTCGGCGCGCTCGCCCGGCCGGGCCCGTATGGCAAGGGCACGCAAACAAACCTGAGCCGCTCAGTCCCGTCGCCTGCGGCGACCCC
>QHBV01000255.1:0-3008 GCA_003244035.1 Solirubrobacterales bacterium
TCCCGCCGGACGCTGTGCCGTTCTGTACGACGGTGAAGGAGGACGGGTCGGGCGCCTGCGTCGAGACCAGCGAGGCCCCGCCCTGGGGAGCGCCGAACGCGACTGCGGCGAGGAGCGCGAGTGCGGCGCCGACGCCACCAACGAGCAGGACGCGCAGCCATCGGGCCGAGCGCGAGGATACGGATCTCACAGCGCCCTACGGTACGCGATGGCGGATCGCGGTGTCAACCATCAGAAGACCGCCGCGCCGCTCGAGATCGGGAACACGAACCGGTTGCCGGTGAAGAGCGCATAGACGCGCCCGCCGTCGTTCCTCAGCTGGCTGTTGCGGACGGTGATCGACTGGCCGAACGTGCAGCGCCTGTACCCGACGCTGAGCCGCTTGGTCGCGACCTTCCGGCTCTGGTGCCTGAGGGTGATGTTGACCTTGCCGAAGCAGAACGCGGGGTTGAACGCATTGCCGAGGTAGATCCTCCCCTTGAAGCTGACCCTGGTCCGGCCGCCGGCGATCCGCCTGCCCGACGCCCTCAGCCCGACGCGAACCGCGCGGACCTTGCCCGCCGGCAGCGTGGTCGTGGTCGTCGTCGTCGTGCCGCCGGCCGTGACCGGGACGATGTTGATGGACGCCGCGCAGCCGTGGCAGTCGGCGGCCTCGTAGTCGAACACCGCTGCGCTGCCGGAGATCGTCCCACCGACGGCGCTCGCGAACTGACTGGCGCCGAACACGGCAGTGACCGTGTTCGACCCGGTGAGAGAGGCGCTCGTCGCCGGCGCCGACAGCGTGCCATCGGAGTTGACCAGGTGGAAGGCGGCCGCCGTCACGCCGGTGTACAGCGATCCGTAGTTCCCGTCGAACGTGTAGCTGGCGGTGGCGGCGGCGGGATTCAGCGCGACGCTGATCAGGTCAGGGCCCTCGGTGAAGCCCGCGCGCATCGGCGGCGTCGTGATGTCGCCCTCGCCGCGCACGCTGAGGTTGGGCCCCGACACCGCGCCGCCCGTATCGACGATCTTGGTGATCAGCGAGGCGTACTTCGAGACGCTGGCGCCGAACGTGACCCGCACGACGTCGGGCTTGCTGATCGGGTGCGTGATCTCCGCCGCCGTGACCGGGACCGTCGAGTTGTCCTCGAGGTACCCGACGAGTTTGGTCGGATCCGCGAGCGTCACTGGCAGGTCGTAGGTGACGTCGAACGCCCCGGGGGCTCCGCTCACCGCTGCGGCGCTGCGGATCGTCGGCCTGCCGACGACCGGGCCGCCAAGTGCGCCGGTGGGGTTGGGCACGAGCTGGGTCTGGGTCTTGACCGTCCCCGCCGCGACCGAGTACTGGACGTCGTTGCTGACGGGGCCGGGGAAGGTGACCCGCACCTCGTTGGCGGCGGTGAGCACCGCCGCCATTCCGTCCACCTCCGGGCCGGGCAGCGTGACATAGCGGTAGCTCGCCGGCGGCCCGACATGCGGGTCGAGCAAGCGGTTGAACACGTAGGTGAGCTGATTTGCGCCGGGCCCTCGGCCCACGGCGAGCAGCTTCGGCCCCGTGGTCTCGCCGAGCTCCGGCTTGATCTCGGGGGAGCCGAGGACGGTCACACCCACGGCGCCGGGAACGCTCGCGCGCCCGACCGCGTCCCGGACCGCGCCCTGGGTGACCGCGGCGACGGTGAAGCCATCGAGGTCGACCCCGACGCCGCCCACGGGGGGGATCGTGATGCTGGCGCAGGACCCGTTGCCCGGGATGCTCGCAGCGCTCGCGCCCGCGAGCGACAGCTTGTTGGCGCCGTAGCCGTAGAGCGTGATCGCGATGGCCGTGCCGGGGCCGAGGCCCTTCGCGTCGATCGCCTTGTCGAAGCACAGCGCGGCGACAGCGAGGCCGCCGGTCGTCGTGCCGTTCTTGACCACCGTGAACGAGGTCAGGTCGGGCACCGAGGTCGAGACCTGTGAGGCGCCACCCTGCGGGGCGGCGAACGCGATCCCGGCGGCGAGGGCGAGCGCGGCGGCGAAGCCACCGACGAGGCAGAGGCGCAGCCAGCCGGCTGTGCTCGACGAGACGGATCTCATTAGGAGCCCTCCTTGAAAGACGCGTGGGGACCTTCATCAGTTCCCGGTTTCGGTTCGGCTTCCGGCCATACCCGAAACGCGCCTACCGGGGATGCTTCCAGCTCGATGATACAGGAGCCGGCAGGAGGCCGGCGCCGGTTCACGCGCCGGGGATCGTGCAGACGGAGAGCGTCTCGGCGTGGGCCGTGCTTCCTTCGAGCTGGACCGCCGTGGAGAGCGCCTTCTGGTTGGCGCTGGTGGGGGACGCGACGTAGCGCGCGGCGGCGCTTTGGGCCCCGCGCAATGCGCGGAGCACGCTGGCGGCTCGCAGCTGCTCGGACCGCGCGAGGCTACCGGCAGCCCGGTGGGCAACGAACGCCGAGAGCGAGTCGATCGACGGCTGCAGCCCGTCGCGGAGCCTCAGCGCGCCTGCGGGGCCGGCCGCCGGCTGTGGCAGGTTGTGGCATGCCGCGGTGGGGATCGGGACGGCCGGGATCGGCCCGTGGCGCTCGGCCGGCGCGGTGCCGCCTCGCTTGGTCGGCGCACGGGCCACGGTCGTGACCCCGCGACGCGCGGTCGAGGTCGCGGTCGTGCTCGTGGCACTCGCGCTCGAGCCCGTGCTGGAAGTGCTCGTCTTGCCGCCGCCGCCACAGGCGGCCAGCGCCAGGACGCAGAGGGTGCTCGCAAGCATGAGACCGCGCCGCATCGCTGCGTCAGCGTAGCCGCTCGGGCGCGCGCGCTCGGGCGCGCGCCTCGCATCAGCCCAGCAGCGTCCGCAGCGGGTACAGGCGCACGAATCCGTACACGACCAGGGCGCCCCACACGACGGTCGCGATCCTGGGCAGGTACCGCGGCGAGAACAGCCGCGCCGCGAGCACGTACACGCCGGGCATGACGATCAGCATGTAGAAGATGTAGGAGATCCGGTGCAGGACCTCGCTCGCCACCAGCAACGGCAGGTAGGTGCCGAGCGCCCA
>QHBV01000255.1:3076-10716 GCA_003244035.1 Solirubrobacterales bacterium
GGGGTCATCTCCCCGCGGAAGTCGATCGTCGCGTGACTGGCCACGGTCTTGCCGCGGACGATCTCGTTGACGGCCACCCGCGCGTAGTCGATCGGCTTCTGATCGAGCAGCCACTGCCATGCGGTGGAGGCGATCCCATGGGCGTGCGGAGTGGTCTTGAGCGACGCCGCGTAGGTGATCATGTGGCTGAAGTGGGTGAAGGGACTGCCGGCGTACAGCTTGCCGGTCCCTGGATCGAACGCCGGCACGAGCAGGTCGAGCGCCCACAGCAGGCCGAAGAAGCAGACCGCCGACGTGAATACGCACGCGAGGAGCGGCCACAGATCGGCGAGCCGGCGACGGTGCCCCGCGGGCGGGTGCAGCATCGGGACCGCCTCGTACAGCACCAGCGCGACCAGCAGGTACAGGGCGACGACCTTCATGCAGGCCCCGACACCGAGCGCCGCCCCGACCAGCCATGGTCGCCGCCGCACGTACAGCGCGCCCGCGACCAGCATCATCGCGACCGCGTAGATGTCGAGCGTCGCGATCCGGCCGTGGACGAGCATCAGGTTGTCGAGCGCCATCACCGCGACCGCGCCGGCGCCCAGCCACCGGCTCCCGCCGGCGCCGCGGACGAGCGCGTACAGGGCGCCCATCGCGATCAGGCCGAACAGCACGCTGCCCAGTCGCCACCCCCAGGGGTCATCGCCGAACAGGCCGATCCCGGCGGCGATCACGACCTTGGCCAGCTGGGGATGCTCAGCGTTGGGGTCCCTGCCCAGCGGCGCGGTCCCGTACGCCGCCGAGGCCGGAGGATGGATGCCGGCGATCACCCGGGCGGCGTTGACGTAGAACGCCTCGTCGAAGATCAGAGTGTGCTCTGCCGGCGTGGTGCACGGTGACTGGCACGGCTGCTGGATCTGGAGCACCCGCGCGCCGAGCGAGAGCGCGAGGATCGCCGCCAGCGCCACCAGCGGCGCACGGGGATCGCCGAGCAGCCGGCGAACGCGGTCGAGATCCGCGCGCGTGCTCACGGCCTGCACGCAGGGTTATCAACTGTTGCCGGTTTAGTGAGCACAAGTGAGCATGTGGCTGGGTTAGTGAGTCGTGGGCAGAGGAGGGGCCGGTGGGAGTCCGGGTGTCCGAAGGCGAACGTATGCTCGTGTCTGTGGGCCAATCGTTGAGAGAGATCGCCGCGCCGTTCGTGGTCGCTCCGCCCGCTGGTCGGCGGATCAGAACCCGGCTGCGCCCGACGGCCGGTGAAGAGCGGGCGCTCTGGGCGCTCGGCGCGCACTTGGGGTCGCTCGCGGGACGCGACTTGACAGAGCGCTGTCGCCTGGGGCGCGGCGACGCGCAGCGCGCTCGACGCAAACAGGAGTTGACCGCAGAGTCGAGCTCGCGGTGGGCGGGGGCGATCACCCGCACCAGCAACGACCAGTGGCAGCGCGCCTGGCTGAACCTGCTCGACCGGCGACGGGGGCTGCGCCGGGCGCTGGCGACGATCGACCGCAGGCTCTCCGCGCCTGTCGGCGGGCGGAACGAGAAGACAGGGGTGCATGGGTACGCGAGCCGAGCGGATCGCTTCCACAAGCAACAGCGCCGCCAGATCCTCGCTGCCCGTCTCGCTGCCGTGGACGCGCGGATCGCTGAGGGGCGTGTGAGCGTGGTGCGCGGAGGGCGCAGGCTCGCGAGCACCCGGCATCATCTCAAAGACGCCAGGCTCACCGAGCGTGAGTGGCGGGAGCGCTGGCACGCCGAGCGGATGTTCATCACCGCCGACGGCGAGAGGTGCAAGCGGCATGGGAACGAGACGATCCGCATAGACCCAACCACGGGCATCGTGGAGGTCAAGCTTCCGGGCGTGTTCGCCGAGCACGCGAGCGTCAAGGATGGTCGCTTGCGGCTCGCTGTGCCGGTGGCGTTCAGGCACCGCGCGGATAAGTGGGCAGCGCAAGCGCAAACGGGAGCCGTCCGGTACGACATCGTGCACGACCCTGACCGCAAACGCTGGTATCTCGACGCCTCGTGGAGGATCGCTGTGGGCGAGCCGGTCACCGTCGCGCAGGCCACCAGGCACGGCGTGCTCGCGCTGGACCTCAACGCTGGGCACCTCGCCTGCTGCGCGCTCGAGAGCGCCGGGAACCCCACCGGCCAGCCGTTCACGGTCCCGATCGTCGATGAGGGCGCGACGGGCCTGCGAGACGCGAGCATCCGACACGCGATCTCCACGCTCATCCACCACGCCAAGACGGCCGGTGTCCAAGCGATCGCGGTCGAGAACCTGAACTTCGTCGACGCTCGCGACACGGGGCGGGAGACGATGGGCCGCGGCAAGCGAGGCAAGCGGTTCCGCAAGACCGTGGCGGGGCTGCCGACCGCAAGGTTCCGTGATCGGCTCGCGCACATGTGCGCGAGCGCCGGGCTGCGCGTGATCGCGGTAGA
Source organism: Solirubrobacterales bacterium (assembly GCA_003244035.1). GTDB lineage: Bacteria > Actinomycetota > Thermoleophilia > Solirubrobacterales > Solirubrobacteraceae > Palsa-465. The sequence goes on from QHBV01000255.1 coordinate 5,501, forward strand.
CCCGGCGTACACGAGCCGGTGGGGCGCCCAACACTGGCAGCGTCCGATCAGCACCAAGACTTTCAAGGCTTCTCGTCATCACGCCGCGAGCGTGACGATCGGAAGACGCGCGCGCGGGCTTGGCGTCCGACGCGGCCGTAGGCGTGACTTGCTGGCGAGCGGAGCATCGCCGCGAGAGAGCTGCCCCGGCCGGACGCCAAGCACGACGTGCGCACCCGCCCCCCGCCATGACGGCAAGGCGACCGCGCGGCACCCCAAGGTGCGCAAGACGCGACTCGGCGACCCGGCCACGGTCAGGGGAAGCCCGCCCAGCACCGTTCGGAGCGGACGATGAGCGCACGGAACTCACTTGTGCTCACTCATCAGGAACGGTAGAAGCGGGAAGCGCTGGGGCACATGCGCCGCAGCGCGCAGCCGCCGCACTCGGGAGCACGCGCGTGGCACGTCCGCCGGCCGTGGCGGAGCAGGTTGAGATGGAGCTCGAGCTCCTGCCCCGGCGGGGTGATCGCGAGCATCGCGTCGTGCAGGCGCTCGAACGGGGCGCCCGAAGGCAGCAGCCCCAGCCGCGTGCCGACCCGCGAGACGTGGGTGTCGACAGGGACGTCGCGCATCCCGAGCGCGAACAGCAGCACGCACGCCGCGGTCTTACGGCCCACGCCCGGCAGCGCGATCAGGCGACGCTGCGCCTCGGGCACGCTCAGATCCGCGAGCCAGTCCAACGACAGCCCCGAGTCCGCAGGGGCCGTATCAGTGATCGCGCGCAGGATCGCCTTGATCCGGGCGGACTTGACCTTCGAGATCCCACCCGGACGAATCGCCTGCTCGAGCTCGTCCACCGGAGCGTCGCGAACCGCCTCCCACGTGACCCAGCGCTCGCGCAGCGCGAGGAAAGCGATGTCCCGGTTGCGGTCGTTGGTCGACTGCGAGAGGACCGTCAGGATCAGCTCGGCGATCGGCTGGCCATGTGGGGGGGCGAGAGGGACGCCGTAGAGCAGGCGCAGCCGATCGCGGATCGCGCGCACGCGCCGGGGCCGTGGCATGCGCTCCTACTCGATCGCTCCCCATCGCTCACACGCCCGCGCCGACTGCGCGACCGCATCGCGCAGCGATGCCGCCACCGCCGGCGGGTAGTAGCCGGTGAGGGCGAGCTTGCCCAGCAGCACACCGGTCAGTACGTCTCCGGCCCCGATCGTGCTGCGGACCTCGACCCCGACGCCGGGGACGTCCGCCCGCAGCTCCCCCCGGAGGATCGCGCCCCGGGCGCCGAGCGTGATCACGACCATCCGCGCGCCCGCCTTCACCAGCGCGGTCGCGCCCCGCTCGGGGTCCTGCTCCCCGGTCATCAATGCGGCCTCGGCCTGGTTGCAGCGAACCAGCAGCGCTCCCGGCACGCACGCGTTCGCGCTCGCGGCCGCGTCGGCGTGCGATCGCCAGCGGTGCAGGCGCAGGTTGGGATCGAGCACGACGGGTCGCTCGAGTGAGAGCGCGAGCTCCCGGGCGCGCATCGTGACGGCGCGCTCCTGCTCTCCAACCAGCGTGTTGGAGCTGATGAACAGCGCCGCGGACTCCCGCACGGCCTGCTCGATGCGATCGCCCAGCGCGCCCGCGACGGTCGCGATCGTCTCGCCGTAGATGTGGTAGCGCGCTTCGCCGGCGAAGTCCACCGTGACGACCGCGACCGGCGTCTGATGCCCGGCCAGAAGCTCGAAGCACGAGAGCTCGACGCCCTCGTCCTCCAGCCGATCGCGTAGCCAGGATCCCCAGTCGTCCTCGCCCGCGCCGCCCGCGAGTGCCACCCGCCCACCGGCGCGAGCCGCGATCACCGCGACGTTGGCGACGGCGCCCCCAAAATGCGGTACGAACGCATCGGCCTCGCCGAGATCCTCGATCTGCCGCTCGCAGATCAGGTCCACGAGCGCTTCGCCGAGGCACAGCGTTCGCGCAGGGGGGCCCTCGCCGGGTGGTGCCTGGATCGCGTTCACCGGCGCGCACGTTATCCTCGCGGCCGGGTGCGTGTCGCCGAGCACACGATCGAGATCGACAACTCACCCGTCTTCTATCGCAGCGCGCAGGCGCCCGGGGCTGGTGCTGGCCCGCGGGCCGGCACCACGACGCTGTACCTCCACGGCCTGCCGACGAGCTCGGAGGACTGGGTCCCGTTCCTGGCGCGCGGCGGCGGGGTCGCACCTGACCTGATCGGCTTTGGCCGCTCGGGCAAGGCGGCCAACCTCGACTACTCGATCGACGGCCACGCAGACTTCGTCGCGCGGTTGCTCGACCGGCTGGGGATCGACCGGATCGAGCTGGTCGCACACGGTTGGGGCGCGGCCGGAGGGCTGGCGTTCGCCCAGCGTCACCCCGAGCGAATCGCGGCGCTCGTGCTGATCGACGCGCTGCCGCTGCTGGAGGGGTTCCACTGGCCGCTGCTGGCGCGGATCTGGCGCCGGCGCGTGCTCGGCGAGCTCGCGGTCGGGTCGATCAACCGCTGGGCGCTCGCGCGGATGCTGGATCGGGGTTGCGCGCGGCGCGGCGCTTGGCCGCCCGAGCGCGTCGCCGGAGTCTGGGAGCAGCTCGACCAGGGCACCCAGCGAGCGATCCTGCGGCTGCACCGCTCCGCCGACGAGCCCGCGCTGGCGCGGGCTGGGGCGGAGCTCGAGACGCTGCGGGCGCCGGCGCTCGTGATCTGGGGCGAGTGCGACCCTTGGCTGCCGGCCACGTTCGCAGAGGCGTACGCCAGCCGGCTCCCGCGGGCCGTACTCGAGCTTGTTGCCGGAGCCGGTCACTGGCCGTGGCTCGAGCAGCCCGAGGTGGTGGAGCAGGTCGTCGCGTTTCTCGAGCGCGGTTGATGGGATTCAGGCGCCTCGCGCCGACGCTGGTCGCGGGCGTGCTGGCCGCCGTATACGTGATCGTCTCTCCCCCGAGCTTCGACCTCGCGGCGCACCTGCTCCGCGCGAAGCTGTTCGACGCCGAGGGGTTCGGGATCTGGAGCAACTGGTGGTATGGAGGTCACAACCTCCCCGGTTACAGCGTGCTGTTCCCGGCTGTCTCAGCGGCGCTTTCACCGCAGCTTGCGGCGGGGATCGCCGCGACGCTGACCGCCACGGTGTTCGAGGCGTTCGCGCACAGGCACTTCGGCTCCAGGGCCTGGCTGGGCGCGCTGTGGTTCGGGGCGGCGACCGCGACCGACCTGTTCACCGGGCGTTTGGCATTCGCGTTCGGCCTACTGCCGGCGCTCGCGAGCGCGCTGGCGCTGCAGCGCTCACGGCCGCGGCTCGCGTGCGCGCTGGCGCTGCTCTCAGCGCTCTGCAGCCCGGTCGCGGCGCTGTTCGCGGCGCTCGCCGGCGTGGCGAGCGCGATCGGGGCATACGCGGGCACGCGCCGGGTGCGCGGCCTCTGGCCCGGTATCGCGGTGGCGAGCGCGGCGCTCGCGCCGGTCGGGCTGCTGGCGATTGCCTTCCCCGAAGGGGGGAGCGAGCCGTTCACGTTCTCGACCCTGTGGCCGGTGCCGGTGATCGCCGTGGTCGCGCTGCTCGCGCTCGGGCGGCGTGAGTGGACGCTCAAGGCGGGGATCGCGCTGTACACGCTCGGGTGCATCGCGTCGTTCGAGATCGCGACGCCGGTCGGCAGCAACGCCGCCCGGCTCGGCCCGCTGCTGGCGGGGCCGCTCGCGGCGCTGCTGTGGTGGCGCCGGCACACCGTGCTGCTGCTGGCGGCGACCGCGCCGCTGCTGTACATCCAGTGGCAGCCTCCGTTTCGCGATGTCACCCGCTCGGCGGGTGACCCGTCGGCATCGCGAGGCTACTACCAGCCGCTGCTGTCGTTCCTGGCACGCCAACCGGGGCCGCCGTTCCGGGTCGAGATCCCGTTCACAGGCTTTCACTGGGAGGCGTACGAGGTCGCGCCCCGCTTCCCGCTCGCGCGCGGCTGGGAGCGCCAGCTCGACATCGAGGACAACCCGCTCTTCTACGGCTCCGCGCTGACCCCGGCCACCTACCAGGCGTGGCTGCGGGAGCTCGCGGTCCGGTTCGTAGCCGTCTCGAACGACGTCGACCTCGACTACTCGGCGCACAAGGAGACGGGGCTGATCGACGCCGGGCTGCCCTACCTCCGCCTGGCGTTTGAAAGCCGCCACTGGCGCGTGTACGCGGTCCACGACGCCACCCCGATCGTGTCCGGCGCCGCGATCCTGACCACCCTTGGGCCGGACTCGCTCACGCTGCGGGCCACACGGGCCGGGCCTGCCTTCGTGCGCGTGCGCTTCTCGCCCTACTGGAAGCTCTCGGAGGCGGGAGCGGGGTGCGTGGCGCCCGCGGGAGGCTTCACGCGGTTGCGGCTGGCGCGGGCAGGGCCGGTGCGCTTGGTGATCGGCTTCTCGCTGCGCCGGATCGGCGCGCGCTCGCCGCGCTGCAGCTGAGCACTGACAGAGACCGGACAACTCGCACGGGTAGGATGCGTGGTTGCCATGCCGCGTGCACTCCGCTTGCTCCAGGCGCGGGCTCTGCCGCGCGGCTGGATCGACCCGATCCGTCAGCTGTCGCTGTTCTTCGCCGCTTTCGGGGTGTACGGCGCGGTTCGCTCGCTCGTCTACGGCAGCGCGTTCGAGCCCGGGTATAAGCCGTTCGGGGACGCGACCAAGATCATCGACCTCGAGCGGGCCCTGCACGTGTTCGTCGAGCCGAGCATCCAGGCTTGGACCCTGAACAAGCACTGGTTGATGGACTTCGCGGACTGGACGTACCTGAACGCGCACTTCGTCGTCACGGCGGCCGCGCTGATCTTCATCTACTCGCGCCGTAACGACTCGTTCTACTTCATCCGCAACATGCTGATGATCTCGATGGCGATCGCGCTCGTAGGGTATGCCGTGTACCCGACCGCGCCGCCACGCCTGCTGCCCGAGTGGGGGTTCACGGACTCGATCGCGCAGTTCACCGGGATCCAGGTCGAGACTAGCGGCCCATCGGGCGCGCTGCTGAACCTGTACGCCGCGGTGCCGTCGATACATGTGTGCTTCGCGCTGCTGATCGGCATCCCGATGGCGAAGCTCGTCCGCCGGCGGTGGCTGAAGGCGCTGTGGCTGCTGTACCCGCTGCTGATCACGTTCGTCGTGGTCGCGACCGGCAACCACTACCTGACCGACGTGTTCCTCGGGGCGCTGACGGCGGCCGCATCGGCACTGATCGCGGGGCGCCTGCTCGCGCGTGCGCGGCCGGACG
>QHBV01000255.1:10790-11927 GCA_003244035.1 Solirubrobacterales bacterium
GATGCGCGAGCGCCTGATCGAGTCTCGCCTGACCCCGAACGCGATCTCACTGACGGGGTTCGCGCTCAACCTCGCCGCGGCGGGGCTCGTCGTCGGGCGGCTGTTCTTCCTCGCCGGGATCACGTTCATCGTCGGATCGGTGATGGACACGCTCGACGGGCGCTACTCGCGTATGTCAGGCAAGGGCACGCCCTTCGGCGCGTTCCTGGACTCGACGCTCGACCGGATCGAGGAGGGGATCGTGCTGACCGCGATCGGGGCGTACTTCGCCGCCCGCCACGACCAGGTCGCGGCCGCGGCCGTGGTCGTGGCCGTGCTGTTCTCGGTGATGGTCTCCTACACGCGCGCCCGCGCCGAGGCGCTCGGGATCGCGTGCAAGGTGGGGCTCGCGACCAGGCCGGTGCGGGTCGTGATCCTGGCGGTTGGGCTCGTGTTCGCCAAGGGCGCTTCGCTGGGAAGCTTCGAGCTGCTGGCGCCGGCGGTGTACGTGCTCGCGGCGCTGACGGTGGTGACGACGATCCAGCGGATCGCGCACGTCCGCTCGCAGATGCGGGCAAGCGCCCCGGTGTAACGAACTGCCTGACCCGGGATACATCTTCCAGTGAGCACGACCAACGGCAAGGCCGACGGCGCGGAGCGTCGGGACGACAAGGTGCGCGTGGCGATCATCGGCGTGGGCAACTGCGCCAGCTCGTTCGTGCAGGGCGTCCAGCACTACCGCGACGCCGACGCGCGCAAGGACGTCCCCGGGCTGATGCACGTCGACCTCGGCGGCTACCACGTCCGTGACATCGAGTTCAGCGCCGCCTTCGACATCGACGCCGACAAGGTCGGCAAGGATCTGGGCGAGGCGATCTTCGCCGGCCAGAACAACACCCTGCAGTTCTGCGAGGACGTGCGAGGGCTGGGCATCGAGGTCCAGCGCGGGATGACCCACGACGGCCTGGGCAAGTACCTCAAGGAGAAGATCGTCAAGGCCCCGGGGCCGACCGTCGACATCGTCGAGGTGCTCGAGCAGACCCGCACCGACGTGGTCGTCTCCTACCTGCCCGTCGGCTCCGAGCAGGCCACCAAGTGGTACGTCGAGCAGGTGCTCGAGGCCGGCTGTGGCTTTGTCAACTGCATCCCGGTGTTCAT
>QHBV01000255.1:11970-13695 GCA_003244035.1 Solirubrobacterales bacterium
TCGGCGACGACATCAAGTCGCAGGTGGGCGCGACGATCGTCCACCGCGCGCTAGCGCGGCTGATGCACGAGCGCGGCGTGAAGATGCTCCGCACCTCGCAGCTCAACGTCGGCGGCAACATGGACTTCTACAACATGCTCGAGCGCGAGCGGCTGGAGTCCAAGAAGGTATCCAAGACCAACGCCGTCACCTCGGTCATGGGCCACGCGCTGCCCAAGGATGACGTGTACATCGGCCCCTCGGACTACGTGCCCTGGCTGACCGATCGCAAATGGGCGCACATCCGCCTCGAGGGTCAGGCCTTCGGCGACGTGCCGCTGAACCTCGAGCTCAAGCTCGAGGTTTGGGACTCGCCCAACTCGGCCGGGATCGTGATCGACGCCGTCCGCTGCTGCAAGCTGGCGCTCAACCACGGTCTCAGCGGCCAGCTCGACGGCCCCAGCTCCTATCTGATGAAGTCGCCGATGCACCAGCGCCCGGACGCGGAGGCCCGCGAGCTGACCGAGGCGTTCATCGCGAAGTACACGCGGGCACCGGCGATCAAGGCGAAGCCGCGGGCCGCGAAGGTGGCGAGGGCCGAAGGGGCATAGGATCGGTGCAGGGCCGTTATCGGCCGCTGCGCCGGGACAGGCACCAGCTGCCAGTTCGCCGAGAACGTCTTCGCCGCCTACGCTGCCGATTACAAGTCGAACGGGCAGCAGAGCGCCAACGCGGTCACGGCCGCCAGTCCCGTGACGCACACGTCCTACAGCATGCACTGCACGAGCGACACCGTCACAGTGTCGTGCGCAGGCGGCAACCACCCTGATCCGATGAGCATCCGCCTGCCCGCCATCGCCGCCGTTGTGATCGCCTTGGCCGCGGCCGGTTGTGGCAAGGCCAGCCAAGCTGTGCGGTCCACCGCCCCCGCCACTGCCACCTCGACGACTGCGGCGGCACCGCTGGCACTCGCGCCAGCTTCGACGCACCCGCGAATGCGGTCTCGGGCGCCGACCGCCGACGCCCTACCTCCCAAGCCGCCGATCGTGCAGAGCCCGATCCCGTTTGGCCCCAGGCGCAAGGCCGAGATGGTCGCCTATGCCGCACGCCACTACGGCCTGCATACCTACCGCCTGATCAACCCGCACGTGATCGTGATCCACTACACCGTGACGCCGGACTTCCAGTCCACCTTCAACACCTTCGCGCCGGACGTTCCGGACAGCGAGTTGCACGAGCTGCCGGGCACGTGCGCGCACTTCGTGATCGATGCAGACGGCACCATCCACCAGCTGGTGCCGCTGGGCATCATGTGTCGCCACACCGTCGGGCTCAACTGGACGGCGATCGGGATCGAGCACGTCGGCTACAGCGACGCACAGGTGCTGCACGACCACCGGCAGATGGCCGCAAGCCTGGCACTCGTGCGCTGGCTGCGCTGTCGCTACCACATCGGCATCGCCAACGTGATCGGGCACAACGAAAGCCTGGCGAGCCCGTACCACCGCGAGCACGTCCCAGCGCTCCGCGCGCAGACCCACGACGACTTCGATCACGCTGACATGCAGGCCTACCGAGCCCGGTTGCGCGCCGGCGGATCCTGCTGAGCGGCGGCTCCACCGAGCAGGCACGAACAGGGCCGCGCAAGCGGCCCCAATAAGATGAACATCGTGCCCGAGCGCCTGGCGATCGCACATGTGACCCCGTTCGCGTGGGAGGCGCCGACCGAGGTCGGCGAGTACGTCG
>QHBV01000256.1:0-7332 GCA_003244035.1 Solirubrobacterales bacterium
TGTGTATAAGAGACAGATCCTGAGCTGCTCGACGAGCTCGCGGACGAGCGCTTTGACCTGGTGCTCGCCGCGGACGTCCTGGAGCACCTCAAGAACCCTGTCGCCGCGTTGCGGCGGGCCGCCTCATATCTGCGCAACGACGGCCACGTCATAGCTTCGCTGCCCAACGTCACGCACGTGAGCGTGCGCCTCGCGTTGCTCCAGGGACATTTCCCGTATTCCTCGACCGGCCTGCTCGATCGCACCCATCTGCGCTTCTTCGATCGCGAGCACGCCGTCGAGCTGTTCGAGCAGGCCGGGCTGGAGGTGGTGCGCATGGTCGCCCACCAGGTCGACGCCGAGGATGCCAACGTACCGTTCGAGCGAGACGAGCTCGCCGAGCAGATCCTCGCCGACGCCGCGGCCGATCCCGACGCGAGCGCGTTCCAATTCATCGTCATCGGCCGTCCGAGCCCCGACCCCGAGCGGAGCCCGATCGAGCCCCGGCGCGAGCACGCGGCGCGCACTAACGCCGCCGAGTCGGAGCGCGACGAGCTCGAGCGCAGCCGCGGCGAGATCGGCAGGCTGACTCAGGCACTGGTTGCCTCGGCGCAGAGGGGGGCCGAGTCGCTCGAGCTGCTGCGCAGCGCCCACGAGCAGCTGGCGCAGCGCGATCTCGCGCTCGACGAGCTGCGCCTCGAGCTCGCGGAGCTGACGCGAAGCTTCCAGGAGTTCGAGCGCAACGCCCAGGATGACCACGCGGCGCGGGCTTACTTCGAAGCCGAGAGCGCCGCGGCCCACCAGGCGCTCGAAGAGGTCCGGGGCAGCCGGGCGTGGCGGCTGGTCGTGCTGCTGCGGCACCTCAAGCGCCGACTGCTGGGCTGAGCATGGGCACGCCCGCTCCACCGCGCGGCCTCGCGCGCTGCTCGATCGTGATCCCGGTCCACAATCGCTCCGACCTCACGCGTCGCTGCATCGATGTGCTGATCGAGCAGCAGCTCGAGCACACCCAGCTGGTGGTCGTCGACGATGCCTCCAGCGACGCCACGGCGACACTGCTGGCCAGCTACCACGACCGGATCGCGGTGTGCAGCCTGGCGTCCAACCTCGGCTTTGCCGGCGCATGCAACACGGGTGCAGCGGCGGCCACGGGCGAGCTGCTGGTGTTCCTCAACAACGACACCGTGCCGGTGGATGGTTGGCTCGCTGCGCTGATCGCTTACATCGATCGGAACCCGCAGGCCGCGGTCGTGGGCGCCAAGCTGCTGTGGCCCGACAACGTCGTCCAGCACGCAGGGATCGTGTTCACCCCGCAGGGCTGGCCCCACCCTGTCTACCGGGGTTTTCCCAGCGACCATCCCGCGGTCAACCGCTCGCGCGCGATGCGCGCGGTCACCGGTGCCTGCATGCTCGTCCGCCGCCAGGCGTTCGAGCAGGTGGGGGGATTCGACACGGCCTTTCGCAACGGCTACGAGGACGTCGACCTGTGCCTGCGAATCGGGGAGCGCGGCGGCGAGATCCACTACTGCCACCAAGCGGTCGTGTACCACCTCGAGTCGGCCACCCGCGCACTGGACAGCCACGACGATGAGACCGGCCAGAACCTGGGACTGCTGCTCGATCGGTGGCGGGATCGCGTACAGAGCGACGACCTCAGCCGATACGTGCAGGACGGCGTGATCGAGCTGCACTACGAGGGCCCGCCGCACCCGATCGCGATCAAGGTCGATCCGTGCCTGGCGTCGGTCGCGGCGAAGGAGGCCGACAACACATTGCCGCGCCTGCTGAACATGCGCACCCGCCAGGTGTTCGAGCTGCTGCGGGAGCTCCGCCGGGATGCCCCCGCCCTGCCGGCCGAGGGATCGGATGGGGCCCCGGTGGTGTTTCCCGCCAACGGCGACCGCATGTTCGATCAGCCGGTTCCGGAGGAGAAGGTCAGCGGCGACGTGGTGCGCGTCGTCGACTTCCTGGAGCACAGGATCGCCCCGCTGGCGCTCGAGCTCGCGCGCACCGAGCCCGAGCGCCTGAACGTGCTGCTGTCCTCGTTTGACACCGACCACGTGTTCGGGGCCTACATGGCTGCCTACCAGCTGGTGATGCGGCTGCGCGACGCCCACCGGGCACTCCGCATCGTCGCGCTCGACGACGACATGACCCAGGGCGCCGATACGACGCGCGCTCGCATCCACGCGTTCGAAGGGCTCACCGGAGCGCTCTCCGGCGTCGAGCTCGTGGGGATGAAGGACCGCTCGCGCAAGCTCGCGGTCAACCCGGCGGATCGCTTCATCGCCACCACCTCCTGGAGCGCGCACGTCGCGCACGCGGCCAGCAGGCAGCTCGGTCGAGCGCGCTTCCTGCACCTGATCCAGGAGTACGACCCGATCGCGTTTCCCAACGGATCCTTCCAGGCGATCGCCCAGCAGGCATACGCCCTGCCCCAGGTGGCGGTCTTCTCCTCGAGCCTCCTGCGGGACTTCTTCGCCGACCAGGAGATCGGCGTATACCAGGGCGGTCGAGCGGCCGGTGACGAGCTCTCGCTCGCGTTCGAGAACGCGATCACCGACGTGGGCGCGGTCACCGCCGACGCGCTCTCGCGGCGAGCGCCGCGACGGATGCTCGTCTATGCACGACCGCAAGCGACCGAGGCTCGCAACATGCTCGAGCTCGCGGTCATGTCCCTGCGCGCGGCGATCCGCACGGGGGTCCTGGCGTCGGACTTCGAGCTCACGGGCGTGGGACGCCCCGGCACGGGTCGGGGCGCGATTCCGCTCGCCGGGCGGACCTGGCTCGAGATGATCCCCAAGCAGCCGATCGGGCGGTACCGCGGCCTGCTGCGCACGCACCAGCTGGGGCTGAGCCTGATGCACACGCCACACCCGAGCCTCGTCCCCCTGGAGATGGCCGCCGCCGGGATGCCCGTGGTGACCACCACCTATGCCACCAAGACGCCGGCACGGATGGCGGCGCTCTCGCCCAACATCATCGCGGTGGCTCCGTCGGTCGAGGCGGTGGTGGCCGGGCTGCGAACCGCGGTCGAGCGCGCCGCCTCGCCCGAGCTCTGCGCCGAGGGGGCGGACGTGCGCTGGAGCCGCTCGTGGCGGGAGACCTTCGACAACCCGACGATCGCGGCCCTTGACCGTCTCCTTGCTCGCTGCGACGAGCGCTGAGCTCGAGGCGACGCTCGCGCCGGCGCTCCCCGGCCGTCAGGCGGTCGGGCGGGGAATCGTGCTCCCCGTCCACGGCCTGTGTCACCGGCCCGGCGCCGGCGCCCTGCGAGCGAAGCTGCTCGTCGACGGCGAGCCCAACCCCGCCTGGCTCGAGCCGTGGCCGGGTCGCTTCGACCGCAGCCAGCGCCACGCGTTCTGGTCATGGGCCTCGTTTGGGCCGGTCGAGCGCGAACGAACGATCGAGCTCGAGCTCGAGCTGAGACGCCGGGACGGCTCGCGACACCTCACCCGCCTGGGTTCGATCGGCCTCGTGCCCACGGCCAGGGCGCCGCTGGAGATTCTCGCGCCCGAGGATGGCCCGCGGATCGTCGTCTGCATGACCACCTGCGATCCCGACCCCGAGCTGCTCGAGCGCCAGGTGCGATCGCTCCGCGCGCAGACGCTACAAAGCTGGCGGTGCGTGATCTGCGACGACTGCTCCTCGCCGACCGGTGCGGCGCTCGTGCGGAGGGCCGCTGCAAGTGACGAGCGCTTCGTGCTCGCACCGACCCCCGGTCCCCGGCTCGGCGTGTACGAGAACTTCGAGCGCGTCCTGTCGCGGGTGCCCCGGTGGGCGGAGGCGATCGCGCTCTGCGACCACGATGACGAGTGGCGGCCCGACAAGCTTGCGATCCTGTGGGAGCGCCTGCAGGGACCGCGCACGACGCTCGTCTATTCGGACATGTGGATCGTCGCGCACGATGGGCGCGAGCTCGCCGCGACCTACTGGACGGGGCGGCTCAACAATCACACCGACCTCGCTTCCCTGCTGGTCGCGAACGCGATCACGGGCGCCGCCTCGCTGTTTCGCGCTGAGTTGCTCGAGGACGTGCTGCCGTTCCCGCCCCGCATCGACGGCGCCATGCACGACTGGTGGATCGGGACGATCGCGCTCGCGCTTGGCGAGGTCGGGTATGTAAGCGAGCCCCTCTATCACTACATCCAGCACAGCGCCAACGTGCTGGGCCATTTCAAGGGCTCGCCATGGCCCACGGCGAACGAGCTTGCGATCATGCTCCGCGAGCGCCTGCCGCGCGGCCGGGAGTACGCGGACACGCTATGGCGAGCGCGATGCAACTACTTCGAGCACGTACGCCGGATCGTGCTGCACGCGATGACGCTCGAGCTTCGCTGTGGCGATCGGCCCGACGCCGCCAAGCAACGCGCGATCCGACGGATGGCGCGCCTGGACAGCTCGGTGGGCCATTTGCTGTGGATGACCGCGCGGGGCTTGTCGCGCTGGGGTCGCCCGAGCACGACGCTCACGCTCGACCTGCTGCTGGCGCGTGGAATCGCGTGGCGCCTATGGACAGATGCGGCGACCAGGCTGCTCTAGTAAGGAGCGCCGGCCCGCTCGGTCAGTAACTCGTGCCGGTCGCGCAGACCTTGTAGCCGTACCCCTCACCGATCGCGTGCTCGGTCAGGCGATCCTGGATCAGCTGGGCTCGGAGGGTCGTCTCGGATGTCGTCTCACCAGCCGTTATCGCCTTCGCCAGGTTGGTCGAGTCGGTCGCGATCTGCTGCACGGAGCTGATGAACGTGGCCACCGGCGCGTCGTCGGAGGGCGGATGCGCCAGCGCCTTGAGCTTGGCCGCCAGGTCGCTGGCCACCGTCGCCTGCTGGTTCAGGAGCGGGGCGACGTGGTCGAGCGTGAGTCCCTGCGACTGGCGCCTGAGGACGTCCTGCTGGGCGTGGGCGGCCGTGCACACCTTGTCCGCGTTGGCGACGTATGCCTCGCGGGTCACGGTGTCGCCCGCACCGGCAGGAGAGCTGGTCGACAGGTGGCCAGTCCCGGAGCCCGAGGATGACTTGGAATGGCTCGAGCCGGCGCACCCGGCGGCCACGAGCGCGATCAGGACTGTAGTCGTTGCCAGGGCCTTTCTCACGCGCGGCAAGCATAGACAAGTCGGGGCGAAGCGGGCGCCCCGGCGCCTGGGCCGCCCCGGGCTCACGCGGCTACGATTGCCCGCGTGGTGGCCCAGACCGAACTCCCGTATCCGCCCGATGAGCTGCGGCGCCGCGTCGGGCAGCCAGGCGACGTGCCCTCCTACGACCAGGTGGGCAAGGAGTGTCGTGACCAGCTGCTGGCGGCGTTGCCCGCCGACTGGTCGTTCTCGGGCCGCCGCGTGCTCGACTTCGGCTGCGGCGCGGGCCGCACGCTGCGCCACTTCGCCGACGAGGCCGGTGAGGCCGAGTTCTGGGGCTGCGACGTGGACGATGCGAGCATCGCGTGGCTGCGCGAGCACGCCGGCGACCGCTTCACCCTGCGCCGGGTGTCCGATGCCCCCGGGCTCGACGCACCCGACGGCCACTTCGATCTCGTCTACGCGTTCTCCGTGTTCACGCACCTCAGCGAGCACTGGGCCGGGTGGATGCTGGAGCTCCACCGGGTTATGCGCGACGATGGGCTGATGCTGGCAACGTTCCTCGGCCCTGAGTTCGCCGCGGAGCTCGCGGGAGAGCACCTGGAGGAGGACCACGTGGGGATGCTCGTGCTCGGAGCGGGCAGGCCGTGGGACGAGGGCGGGCCGTGCACCGTGGTTTCCCGCTGGTGGCTGGAAGCCCACTGGGGGCGAGCCTTTGACGTGCTCGGCCTCGAGCCGGGCGGGTGGGTCGACGGACGCGCGCGCCAGGGAACCGCCCTCCTGCGCAAGCGCAAGGTCGACCTCTGCGCGCGGGATCTCGAGCGTCCCGAGCCCGGCGAGCCGCGCGAGCCGATCGCGCTGCAGGTCGCGCAGAACGTGATGATCAGGGACACGGCGAGGATCGCTGCATCGCAGGCCGAGCGAATCCGGGAGCTCTCGACCTCGATCGAGGAGCTCTCGGCCTCGCGCGAGGTCGTGTACTCGAGCCGCAGCTGGCGCCTGACGGCGCCGCTGCGGGGATTCGCCGCTCGCGCACGCCGGCGCCGTTGACTCCGCGTAGCGACGCTCCTACGAGCCGGCGCGAGGCCGGGCCGGGGCGCCGGGCCGGGCGAGGAGCGATGGGACGCGGCGCCCCGGGCCGGGGGGCGGGGCGCAGGCGTGGGGCGCGGCGCGGGACGCGATAACGTGAAACACCTCTCTCCCGAGCGGAGGTGTTTCACGATCTACGAGCTGGAGAGCGGGAACGTGAAACGGTCGCGCCCGCCGCCGGCGGTGGTTCACGTTATCCATCCTCCAGCTGCGATAACGATGAGGACCCCTTCCCCGCCCCGGGGGTGTTTCACGTTGTGCGAGTGCCGGACGACCCCCGGGCCTGTGAGCGAGCGCTCACCGTCACCGCCGGCTCACAGAAAGGCGGCGGCACAACCAACTCGAGCTCAGGCGTTCAGTGCTTGGACGTGTGGTGGGGAGCGACGCCGAGCGTGACTCCCACGGCCGCGCCCGGCTTGAGCACCTTACCCCGTCGCGAGGCCTGCGAGAGCACCACCGTCTTGCCCTTCGGCTTGTGCTTGTAGCGCTTGTGCTTGACCTTGCCGAGCTTGCAGTGCGCGGCCCCGAGCCGGTGGCGGGCGGTCTTCAGCATGAGGCCGCTCAGCGTCGGCACGTGGCAGCTGGATGAGGGTGCACTCGAGTGATGAGCCGCCGGCGCGACCTTCACCGAGAGGCACTGCACGTCCGCAGCCGTGTTGCTGGACGAGCTCGAGGTGGTCGAGGTCGTCGAGCCGCTCTTGGTCGTGCTGCTGCCACCGCTCGAGCTCGAGCCTGTCAGCTCTCCGTTGACCCCGTATGTTCCCGCGTGCGCGGGGGTGAACCGGCCAGCGACGCTGAACGCTCCCGCGGGCAGCGCCTTCGAGAGCAGCGTCACGGACCCAGGCGGGGGGCCACTCCCGCAGCTCGCGCTGCTACCAGGCGGCGAGTATGAGAGCGAGAGCGAGTTGACCTGGTAGTCGGTGCTGCCGGACGCGGTGATCGTGACCGGACTGCCGGCAGTGGGATGATCCGAGGCAGTCAGCGTCAGGCTCTCGGCCTGCGCCGCAGCCACGGGGCCGGCCAGGCTGGCGCAGCAAAGGAAAGCTAAGCGCTTGCCGATGCGAAACATGGTTCCCCCCTCATTGCTCCATAATAGCGTAGAACAACCCCGGCGGGCGCAAGCTTGCGCCCGGCCGGAATTCTTCATGCTGTGCGCCCGGCTCGGACCGAGCCGACCGCTGTTCAGGACACCG
>QHBV01000256.1:7381-24928 GCA_003244035.1 Solirubrobacterales bacterium
CCGACGATCACGCCGCCACTCGCGTTCTGCCCGATCACCTGCGAGGTGCCGTTCGGCTGGTTGCTCGACTGAAGCGGGCTGCCGACCAGCACCGCGTTGTCGGACCCGCTAAAGCCGGCGAGTGCGCTTCCGACCGCCTGGCCGTTGACGGCGGTCGAGGACGAGCTGTTGCTGGCCGACTTGCTGCCGGTGATCGCCTGTCCGGTGACAAGCGTCTGGCTGTTTGCCTGCGTGGGGTGGCCGACCACGAGCGCACTCGCGTCACCCTCGAGGCTCAACGCGCTGCCGACCGCCTGGAGGTTGTCCGCGGTCGAGGACGAGCTGTTGCTCCCGGTCTGTGTCGTGGCGCCGAGTGCACGCCTCTTGCCCGAGCTCTGCCCGAGCGTCTGCGACGTGCCCCCGCTCTGGCTGTTCTCCTGGCTCGGACTGCCGACGAGCACCGCCCCGGAGCCGGTGCCAGCCGCCTGGGCGTTGCCTAGATGGGTCGAACTCGAGTTGCTGCCCGACTGCGTCGTCGCCCACGACCACGCCCCCGCCGACGGTCTGCGAGCCGACCTGACCCGTCGTCACCGACTGCTTACTCGCCTGCGTCGGACTCCCGACGGTCACCGACGCCTGCGCGGGCGGTTACGCCGAACGCGAGTGTCGAAGCCCCGACCAGGCCCAGTGCGATCACTCTGGGGTGCAACATCTCGTTCCCTTCCTCCCACGCGAGGCTGATCGATGAATGCCCTCGTCTCACGGAGGGCGGCGTCGCGCGACCGGGAGACGAGGGCGGTAGGTCTGCTTGAACATAACCTTACGAACCAGCAGACGTTGTTACTCCGCTGTTACGCGGCTGTCACGCCGTCAGATGCCGCTCTGAGCGCTGTGTGCTCCCGACCGCAGCCGGCGCCGTAACCCGGGTCAGGGCCCCTGCCGCTGCTTGTTGGACTGCACGGTCGAGGCGTTCTCGGTCGCGCCCTGGTCCAGCGAGCCGAAGATCACGAAGGTGCCGCTCATCGACTGGCCGATCACCTGGTTGGTCGTGGCCGCCTGGTTGTTGGCCTGCACCGGGGAGCCGACGATCACGCTGCCGCTGAGCACCTGGTTGTTGGTCTCGACGGTGGACGAGTTGTTGCTGGCCTGCTGCTTGAGGTCGCCGAAGACGACGAACGTGCCGGCCTGCGATTGCTGAGCGCCGGTGGTCTGGGAGAGGTTGCCGCCGGCTAGCACGGGCCCGCCCGCCAGCTGGTCGGCGCAGACGCCGCAGGCGGTCAGGCGGTTGACGCTCTGGGCCGCCGCGGGATCCGAGCGGGTGCCGCCGAAGATGACGAAGGTGCCCGACAACGCTTGGGTGATGCTCTGATTGGTGGTCGCCTGCTGCACGTTTGACTGCGTCGGGCTTCCAACCCCGACGGACCCGCCGAGCAGCTGGTCGTTGGACTGCTGGGTGGACGCCGCTTCGCTGGCATGCTGGTGCAGGCCCCCGTTGAAGATGATGAAATCGCCCGACTCGCTCTGCTTGATCGATTGGTGAGTGGCCGACTGCTGCGTGTTGGACTGGTTCGGCGTCCCCACCGAGGTCGAGCCGGGCGCGCCGACCTGCTGGGCGTTGCTCGCCGAGGTCGAGCTCTGCATGCTCTGGCTCTGGCCCGGGTCACCGAGCACGATCGAGCCGGATGGCACGGGCGCCACGCCCGCGCTCCCGGCTGCCGCGCTGGGCGCGCCCAAAGCGAGCGCGGCGATCGCGGCAACCGGGAGACGAAGGCGGTGGTTCATGGCGAGGCCGCGCTAACCGGAGCAGCCCGTGTCAGTGCCTCCGCCATTCTGCGTGCTGCTGACGTCCTGGCAGGAGCTGTTGAGCTGGCTCTGGCTGACACCGAGGGCGCCGCCGACGATCACGCCGCCAGCCGCACCCTGGCCGATCACCTGGGAGGTGCCCAGCGTCTGACCGTTGTGCTGCACCGGGTTGCCGACGAGCACGGCGTCGAAGCCGCCGCCCACCTTCTGGGTGTTGCTCGCCTCGCTGGAGGAGCTGTTCTTCGCGCTCTGGCTAACGCCACCGACGATCACGCCGCCAACACCGCCCGCGTTCTGGGCGATCAGCTGACCGGTGACGATGTTCTGGGTGTTGCTCTGCGCCGGGCTGCCGACGATCACGGCANNCCGCCGCCCACCTTCTGCGTGTTCTCCGCCTCGGTCGAGGAGCTGTTGAGTCCCGACTGCGTCGTGTTGCCAATGTGCACGCCGCCCGGACCGGTGGCCGGCGGGGTCTGCTGGTCGAGCGTTTGCGAGGTGCCAGCGGTCTGGCTGTTGTTCTGGCTGGGGCTGCCCACGACCACGGCGCCGCCTCCACCCACCTTCTGGGTGTTCGAGAGCTCAGTCGAGCTCGAGTTCTTGCCGGACTGGGACGTGTCGCCGACGATCACCCCACCGCCGACGTTCTGCGCGGCGAGCTGACCGGTCGTAGCCGACTGGTTGTTTGTCTGGGTCGGACTGCCGACGGTCACCGACGCCGCCTGCGCGGCGGTCACGCCGAACGCGAGCGTCGAGGCTCCGAACAGCCCCAACACGATTGATCTGGGATGAAGCACGCTTGCCTGCCTTTCGTCTTTGCGACGGTCGTCGCTGGTTGTCTTCCCTCTAAGCAACGGTTCGCCGCCTTGGAAGTTTCGCTGTTGGCCTGGGCCTTGGAAGTTTCGCTCTTGGCGGTCGTTCCTCGGCGTCCCTACGGGAAACGTCGGATTCTGGGGCAGCCGCGGCTGGCCCCAAGCATTCAGAAGCTCGATGTCTCGCTGCCCCACCCTCCCTTCAGATCTGGCAGATCTCGCGCACGCTGCGGATGATCCCTGCCCCTTGTCATGGAACTGTAGCGGAATATACCGGCTTGCCCCGGACGTTTACAAGCGCCGGAGCTCCATTCTCAGCGCTGAAGCTCCGATGCTCGATTTTTCGGAGCTGCGCTTATCTATGGCGTCACGCTCCACGTCACCTTGCCGCTGTCGCAGCTGTTCGTGGTCTTGCCCGACTTGTCGGCGTAGGTGATCTTGATGTCGAACGTTCCCGTCGCCAGGTTGGGCCGGTTGAAGTAGCCGGCCAGGCTGACGCCGAACGTCGCGCTGCCGCCGCTGGCTGTGTTCTCCTTGAACGAGTTCGAGGAGGAGAAATGGCCGCTCGAGCTGATCGCCTTGTTCAGGCTGATCGACAGGCCCGTGAGGCTCGACTTGTCCTGGCAGGTGGCGATCCACTCGAGATCGAAGCGCGACACGGCCTTGCCGTTGCGCGAGGAGCGCAGGTCGGCGGGAAGCGCCAGCTTGCCCGACTTCTGCGAAGTCGTCCCGACGTACCCCTCGTTGTTGCGGGCATGATGGCTGGATGCCGCGTGGGCGCGGGGCTTTGCGCTCGCCGTGGCGAGCGGGAGGGCTAAAGGCGCGAGCAGGCCGGCTGAGAGCGCGGCTGCGACGCCGATGGACTTGGAGCGATGCATATGGCACTACCTCCGTTCAGGAGTTGGTTGACAGTGAAAGAGCGGTGTCGGCGTCACGACAGGCAGATTGCGTACGCGGTGAAGATGACGTCGGCCGGCGGCGGGCCGGGCACCGGGCCCATCTTGCCCTTCGGGCCCGTCACGCCTAGTACCGCCAGCGGCGGAACGTTGAGGACCTTGACGAACCAGCCGATTGGGGTGCCGTCGGCTGCCTGGACCGGCTCGCTCGCCTGCACCTCGTCGACCGAGTTGGCCGCTGGGTGGCTGGTGGTTCGGGTCAGGTCCTTGAACCCACCGCCGACGACGTGCTCGCCGGGCTGGCACGCGGCGAACGCGGCCGCGGCCTTGGTCGGATCGGTCCCGCCAGGCGCCGTCCGGTCGTTGCCGAAGGTGGTGCCGGACGCGGTCACGATCCTCCATCCCACCGCGCTCGTGCCGCCCGGCCCCGCGGGGCCGGGCGGACCCTGGGGGCCAAGCCGGCCCCGCTTCAGGCTGGGAAGGGCCGAGGCGGCGAACCGGCGGCTGCGGTCAAGCGCGAGCAGCGTCGAGGGCCGCGGCGAGGATGACGCCCTGAAGCCGTCGACGCGACCGGCGTTCTGCGCAAAGGACACGCGCGCGGACGCAGCGGCGGCGATCGCGATCGGCGTCGCGGCGAGGATCACTGCGAGCGGTCCGAGCACCGCGACCGGGGTGCGGCGGCGGGGGCGCATGCGTGGGATCCGCACCATCAGATCCCGGCGCCCCGGGTGGGACCGGCTAGCTCAGGCACAGGACGTAGACCTGGAAGTAGACGGCCACCTGCGCCGGCCCGGCGCTGCCGCCCGCCCCCAGCGCCTGAGGGACGTTGGTCATCTGCACGAACCAGCCGCTGGTGCCGTCGGAGTGGGTGACCGGCGCGTCCTGCTCGACCTCGTCGAACGAGCCAGGGTGGGCACCGGTCTCGTCGATGTAACCGCCGCCGACGACGCGGCCCGCCTTGCAGATGACCGATCCGGACGCCGGGTTGGCCGGGTTGTCGCCGTTGTTGACCTGGGGGCTGGTCGTCAGCGAGTCGCTGGTCACCGCGTTGGCGCCGGCCGCCCCCGGGGGCCCCGCCGGCCCGCGCGGACCAGTCGCGCCCACCGGCAGCACCGAGGCGGGGAACTTGCGGTTGCGCCCGAGCGCGAGCAGCTGCTTTGGCCGCGGCGAGGAGGACGCCTTGAAGCCGTCGACGCTGCCGGCGTTGTCGGCAAAGCGCGCGTGTCCCTGAAGCTGCGCGGCCGTCGCGAGATGCGCGGCCGTCGGAAGCGCCTGACCTCGATCAGCGGGAGCGCCGCCGGCCAGAAACCGCGTCGCGACGAGCACGAGCACGCCGGCGATCAGCACCAGCGCGGCGGCCGGCAAACGACGTTGGAACGACCTGCGCAGCATCACGGCTCCCTTCGGTCTCGTGCGATCGGGTGCGCCCCGATCGCACCCACACGGCACCAACCCGTGCTTGCGCCCAAAGTTGCGGACCAACATACCAGCACCGGCCCCGGCTCGACCGGGCGCCTATCCTCCAGCGCGATGCCGTCCAGTCACACCGCCATCCGGGTGGCGGGCCTGCACAAGAGCTTTCGGATGCCCAGGCAGCGCGTGCACACGTTCAAGGAGCGCGCGCTGCATCCGCTGCGCCCGACCAGGTATGACGAGCTACGGGTGCTGCGCGGGATCGACTTCGAGGTGCGCGAGGGCGAGTTCTTCGGGATCGTCGGACGCAACGGCTCGGGCAAGAGCACGCTGCTCAAGTGCCTCGCCGGGATCTACGGAGTGGACGGCGGGACGATCGAGATCGCGGGAGCGCTGTCGCCCTTCATCGAGCTCGGGGTCGGGTTCAACCCGGACCTGACGGCCCGTGACAACGTCGCGCTGAACGCCGTGATGATGGGGCTTACCCCGCGCCAGGCGCGTGCCCGCTTCGAGGAGATCATCGCATTCGCAGAGCTCGAGCGGTTCACCGACCAGAAGCTGAAGAACTATTCCTCGGGCATGCAGGTTCGCCTCGCCTTCTCGTTGATGGTGCAGTCAGACCCCGACGTGATGCTGATCGACGAGGTGCTCGCCGTCGGCGACGCCTCCTTCCAGCAGAAGTGCATCGACGTCTTTCACCGGCTCCGCGACGAGGGCAAGACGATCGTCCTGGTCACCCACGCGATGGCGATGGTCGAGCGCTTCTGCCACCGGGCGATGATGCTCTCCGACGGCCACATCACGCACATCGGCGACCCGGCCGAGGTCGGTCGTACGTACATGAGCGAGAACCTCCACAGCGCCCGCGACGACCGCGGTGCCATCCGCGGGGAGGAGGTCCGCCTGCGCGACGCCTGGGTCAGCGACGCAGGTGGACAGCGCGTCGACACCATCGCCCAGGGCGAGCCGATGCGTCTGCATGTCGCGATAGAGGCGATCGCGCTGGTGCGCGGGCCGGCGATCACGATCTGGCTGACCAACGAGGATCAGGTGCGCGTGTTCTCGGTGGGCGCACGCGAGGACGGTGGCGGCGCGCTCGCCGATCTCGAGCCAGGGGAGCGCACCGAGTTCACGGTCGAGCTCCACAACCCGCTCTCGGCGGGCCGCTACTACCTGGGCGCCAGCGTCACCCGCGGCTCGGCCGGGCTCGACGTGCTGCTGCTGCGCCAGCGGGCGGCTGACCTGCTCTCCTACGGGGCGGACCTGTACGGGCTCGTCGCGGTCGCGCATGTCCAATCTCTCACGCGGACGCGATCGCGCGAGGCAGTCGCGTGAGCTCCGCCGCGCGGCCGCTGCGCCGGGTTCACGGACCGTCGGCCGTCGGCGGCGGCTGGCGGCGGTTCGTGAGCCTCACCTGGCTGATCGCCACCACCGACTTCAGGCTCAGCTACTTCGGTTCGGTGCTCGGCTACCTGTGGTCGTTCATGCAGCCGCTGCTGTTCTTCGGCGTCCTCTACCTCGTGTTCGCGGTGATCCTCGCCGGGCACTTCGCCAAGGTCCGCGACTTCCCGGTCCTGCTGTTGATGAACATCGTCCTGTTCAGCTTCTTCCAGCAGGCGACGGGCGCAGCTGTCGCGTCGCTCGTCCTGCGCGAGAACCTCGTGCGCAAGATGCAGTTCCCTCGCCTCGTGGTCCCGCTCGCGGTGGTGAGCACGGCTGCGATGCAGCTCGTCCTGAACCTGCTGGTCGTGATCGTGTTCATGCTCGTCTACGGCGTCACGCCGCGGCTCAGCTGGCTGCTGCTGCCGTTCGTTCTGGTGCCGCTGTGGCTGCTCACGAGCGGCGCCGCGATGCTGCTCTCGTCGCTCTACGTCCGCTATCGCGATATCGCTCCGATCTGGGGGGTAGTCAGCCAGGCACTGTTCTACTCGAGCCCGATCTTCATCCTGCTGGACAGCGTGCCCCAGCACTACCGGCGCTACTACCTGTTCAACCCGATCGCCGCGATCCTCCAGCAGGCACGCCATTGGATGGTGGGAGGAAAATCGCCGGGGGGGCTGAGCACGGCCACGTTGATCGGCGGCTACGGGTGGCTGCTCGTCCCGGTGGGGATCATCGTCGGGACATGGGCGCTCGGCTACTGGGTGTTCAGCCGCGAGGCGCCGCGGATCGCAGAGGAGCTGTGAGCGGTGGGAGCGCGAACGACTCGTCCTGCCGGCAGATCGCCCGCCACACGCGCTCGATCTGCTCCTCCCAGCCGAAGCGGCGCACCTGCACGAGCCCGGCGGCGGCAATCCGCGCGCGGAGCTCGGCATCCTCGACCAGGCGGCCGAGCCGCTCAGCGGTGGCGCTCGGCAGCGGCGGGGTCAGCAGGCAGTTCTCGCCGTCGCGCATGAGCCACTGTGTCGCCGGGTTGACGTTGGAGACCGTGGCCATCCCCGAGGCCATGAACTCGAGCGGCTGATAGCTGGGGTGCTTGGTGTGCATGAAGACCAAGCCGATGTCGCAGCTGCGATACAGCGCGGCGACCTCGTCGAGCGAGGAGAGCACGCCGAGGTTGCGAATCTGGCCATGCAGTCCGAGCTGGCCGGGGTTCCACGTCTCCCCCGCGCAGACGATCTCCACGCGCTCGCGGTAGGTGCGCTTGAGCTTCGTCAGCGCCGCAATCCCGAGCCCGAAGGCGTTGCGCGGTGAGCCGGGGCGTGCGTAGAAGAAGACGCGGAGCGGCTCTCCCGGCGCTCGCGGCGCAGGCGGCGGATGGTACCGGTCGAGATCCACCGCCGGGACGAACGAGACCGCGGGGTTGTCGTATGACCGGTAGAGATCGGCCAGGCCGGGGGTGTTGACGATCCCTGGCAGCCCGAACCGATAGGTAGCCTCCGCCAGTGCCGAGGCAGCCCCAGCCGGGTAGAACTGGGGCTCGTTGTCCTGGACGAAGTAGAGCTTCGACCGCGCCCGGCGCAGGTGCATGACGGGATACGCGCTAGACCACAGCGTCGCGATCGCGGCGTCGCAGGGCGGCAGCTCTTCCAGGCTGCACGCCGACGAGGTGAAGGTGGCGGCCGCGAGCGAGGGAAACGCGCCGGCGACCCTGGACGCCATGCCGGCGACGGCACCCGGCGCCACGTCGTAGCAGTGGAAGCGATTCTCCACGTCATGCGCGCGGGCGAAGTGCTCGGCGAAGCGAAGCAGCGTGTGGACGCCCCCGAAGTACGCATGGCGGAAGTAGGGAAGGAACCACTGAATCGAGTCGACTTGAAATGGGGCCGCGCGCTGGTAGCGCTCGATCAGCCGCGCATTGGCGGCCAGCACGTCCTCGGTCAGGTCGAACGCACCCGAGAGGGCCAGCTGGTCGGACTCGCTCAGCAGCGATTCGTCGTCGGCGAGGTTGCGCCGGCGGCGGCGGGCGCGGAAGTACGCATAGCCGACCTCGGTCGGCCCCCGTTGCACGATGCTCCAGATGTGCCGGCGGCGGACGCTGCCGAATCGCGCCATCGTCCCCTCCGGAACCGTCATCGAAGCTCCGCCGGCCCGCGCAGGGCGCAGTCGGTCGAACGCAGTGTCAGGTTCGGGTTGTAGAAGGGATCGCCCACCGTGCGGAAGTCTCCATAGCTGCGCTCGGATGCTACGAAGTCGCCGGGATCGATGTGGGCGCCCCGCGAGCGCGATTCGTCGTGCACCAGCTTTGCGTGCGGCACGCACAGGCTGCGGTGACCGGCCATCGTCAGGCGCAGGCACAGGTCGACGTCGTTGCCCGCGACCACGAACGACTCGTCGAATCCGCCTGCCGCGAGGAACTTCTCGCGCTGCACCATCATGCAGGCAGCCGTGACCGCGAGCCAGTTGCGGGTCCCGCCGGCGGCGCGGCCGAATGGCGTCTCGGTATCCGGCGCGAGACCGGCGAACGGATGACCGGCGTAGCCGTGCAGGCCTAATGCGGCACCCGCGTGCTGGATGGTGCCGTCGGGGTAGAGCAGCAGCGGCGCGACCGCTCCGACCTCTGCGCGTAGCGCCTCCTCGAGCAGGGTTTCCACCCAAGCTGGATCGATCACCTCGGTATCGTTGTTGAGGAACACGAGCACGTCCGCGCTCGAGCTGGCCGCGGCGCGGTTGTTCAGCACCGCGAAGTGAAACGGCCGCGGATCCCGGATGACACGAACCCGCCGATGCGCCGAGAGACCCCGCACGAGCTCGGCCGTCTCGGCCGCGCACGAGCCGTTATCGACCAGTGCGAGCGCCAGATGCTCGTAGTGGGTCCGCGCCAGCAACGAGACGACGCAGCGCGCGAGCAGCTCGGGGCGGTCGCGGAAGCACACGATCGCCTCGACGCTCGGCTCGCCGGGATGCGCGCGCCGCACCCTGCGCACCGAGCCGACCGGCTCGACCCGCGCCGCCGGATCGAAGCGTGCGAGCAGCCGCTGCACCTCGCGAGGGGCGAGTGAGGCCAGCTGCGCACGGGGGACGGCCGCGCGGTGGCAGAGCATCAGCGGAACGTGGGCATGGTGCTCCGAGGCGCGGCCGGCGAGCGCCAGCGCGAGCTGGTGGCGCCAGCCAGGCCCGCTGGTCAGCTCGCGGCAGAGCGGACCTGCGCGTTCGCGGGCCACGAGCAGCAGCGGGCCGCTGTCGTCGCACGCGAGCCAGCGGTCGGGCGAGGGCCCAGGTCGAAGGCGCGGCGCGCGCCGACGGCCTTGGGCGTCTAGCTCATCCTCATCGCAGGTGATCACCGCCGCATCGGGCGCGAGCGTCACGGCCTGGCCGAGCCGTTCCAGCGCCAACGGCGCGAGCTCGTCGCCCGCGCGGACGAGCACGACTCGCGCGGCGCGGGAGCAGGCGAGGGCTGCGTGGAGCTCGCCTTCCAGCAGGTCCGCGGGGGCGAGGCTGCCGGCGGTGAGCGACGCCCGGGTGCGCGCCACCGCCGCCTCGTCCCCCGACTCGATCCAGACCACCAGCGGCGCCGCGCGGACCGACGCGTCGCGCACGATTGGAACCTGTGCGAACCGGTGCGCGCGCGCGCAGGAGGCGAGCGCGGGCTCGACATCTTGCAGATAGGTGACCCACGCCTCGGCGGCGCCGGCACGGCGCAGCCGGCGCCGCCAGCGGAGCGCCGGGCGGCCCGGGGTCATGCGCGCGCGGAGCGGAGCGGGCTAAATCCGGTCCTTGGGGCGGAAGTGCGCCGGATCCGGTAGACCACGATCCGCTCCTTGAAGCCGGTGAAGGTGGCAAGCGGGGTGGAGCTGGCGATCAGGCGGTAGAGGGCGGGGACAGGCGGAGGCCGCTCGGTGCGGCTGGTGTAGGTGATCACGTAGTCGGCGCGCGCGGCACACGCGGAGGCTCGCCAGCTGGGGCAGTAGGGCTGGGGGATCATGTTCGCCACATACTCCTCGGTGACGACCAGCGCACCGGACGGAATCTGCGCCGAGGCATATCTGCTCACCGCGACCAGCGCATTGTCGTGACGCTCGGCGATGCGCTGCATGAAGGTCGCGAGGTTGGCGACGAGCACCGCCGCGAGCGTCGCGTACGCCGCTGGCCGCCAGGGGGGCCGGCGGCGCAGAAGGCCGACGAGCTCGGCAGAGATGTATGCGTACAGCGGGATCAGGATCATCACGAAGTAGTTCGAGAAGTGCAGCTGGATCGCCGCGAAGAAGACGATCGCCGCCGCGGCCCACGCGTACAGGACGCTGTGCTCGAGGATGCGCGAGAGGGAACGGATCCGCAGCGCCTGCACCGCCCGCCCGAACACCAGTACGATCCCGAGCGCAGCGCTGAGGATCGTCACGTAGAAGACGCCGTACTGCCCCAGGACCGCCCTGGCGGCCTGCCCGAGGGTCGAGACGGTCCCGCGAACGTCGCCGATGCCGAGCGTCCGGTCGAACTGCACGCCCGTCTCCTGCCAGTAGACATGCCCGAAGGCCAACGTCATGCCGACGAGGTAGATGCACGCGACCGCGACTGCCGCACCCAGCATTACGAGGTGCTGGCGCTGATCGCGACGTATGAGCGCCCAGTGGAGCAGCACCGCCAGCACCAGGTAGCCGGCCACGTGCTTGAACACCACAGCAGCCCCGAGGCAGACCCCGGCGGCCAGGTAGGCCTCGATCCGGCGCGTCTGGACGGCCCGGCCGTAGAGCCAGATGGCGCCGACGCCCAGCACCATCAGCGTGTTCTCCATCCAGCTGATGCGACTGGAGTACACGATCCAGCCATCGGTGGCGACCAGCACCACCGGTAGCAGCGCGGCCCGACCGAGGAAGCGACGGCAGCAGCCGTAGAGGAGCGCCAGCGTGATCAGCGACATTCCCGCGGCAAGAAGCCGGGCCTTGGCGATCCCACTGCCGACGAGCGAGAACCAGCCGCCCAGCAACAAGAAGTAGAACGGCGGGTGGTACAGGTAGGGTGGATTGGGCAGGCCGGACACCGGCTTGCCCAGCAGCCGCCCGCTCGCGGCGACGCTGGCTGCGATGTGTGTATAGACGGGCTCGTCCACCTCGAAGCCCGGCCGGCCGCTCAGCTGCCAGAAGCGCAGCAGCGCGGCCACCCCGACCACGCCGGCCAACGCAAGCGCCTCGCCCCGGCTCCGATGGCGGCCTGCGCGCGCCGGCTCCTCGGCGAGCGACAGCTCCAGTAGCGGGATGGTGGGCGTGAGCGGGGGTACCTCGGGCGTGGCTGCAGTTGCGGGTGCGCCCTGCAGAAGCGCACCCGGGAACAGCGCCGTGGCGGTCCGTCTCAGGCTCGCGCCGAGCGCGGCGAACAGGAGGCGCGCGCGCGCCCACGGGTTCGGCGCGCGCGCCGAGGGTCCCGCTCCCTGCGCCGGAGCAACCGAGGCGGTCCGGGGGCGTTCGAGCAGGCCCCTTGTCAGGCCGGCCACGAACGCGCTGCCCAGCACGAACGTCGTGAGCGGGAAGGTGACGGCCACGGCTCGGCGCGCAGCAGCGGCCGATGCGAGCGCCAGGACCAGCGCGCAGGCCGCCGCCACGGCCGCGACAACCACCGGCCCCACGGTTACCGCGAGCGCCGCGGACGCCAGCGCTGCCCCGTAGCAGGCCACCAGCTGCCGGCCGCGCCGAAGCGAGAGGCGACAGTGAGGTTGACTCCGCAGGTACTGGGCGCAGCCCCGGCCCGAGCGCAGGTACTCGCCGATCAGCGGACGGAAGCCCCGGCGATGGTGATGGCGTGCGGCGAGCAGCCGCGTGCAGAGGATCAGGTGACCCCGATCGACGATCCGCCGAAACCAGTCGTAGTCCTCGTAGGCGAAAGTGAACGTTTCGTCAAAGCCGCCGGTGTCCTCGAACGTCGCGCGATTCACCAGCACGTTCGCCGTGACCGGCGGCTTGCGGCGCCACCGGCCGAAGCTGTCCGCGTCGAGCCGGTAGGCGGCGTCCATGCGCGGGGTCTTGCTGGCAAGCCTGTTGGCATCGACGTACAGGCCCCAGTAGCCGGGCTCGATGCTCTCGATCGGTCCGGCGACGACATCCCAGCTACACCGCAGCAGTGCGACCCCCGTCGAGACCCAGTTCGCCGCCGGCACCACGTCGGAGTCGCACAGCCCAAGCACCTCACCGCGTGCCCGAGCAAGCCCGATGTTGCGCTTCACAGCCGGTGTATCGCGGCCGGGCGGCAACTCGATCTCCAGCGCCCTGACGGCGCCGGACTGCAGCTCTGCTCCCAGCGCATCCCATGTGCGATCGCCAGCGGGACCGACGACGATCAGCTCGACCGTGCCGCCATAGTCCTGCCCGAGCAGGGCGGCCACCGTCGCGCCGATCGTAGCCTCGCTGTTCTTGACAGGAAGCACGACGCTGACCGTCGGCATCGGATCGCTCGGCGGGCTGGACATAGTCCTAGACGAGCTTCAGCCGTCCGGGTGTTGGCGCCATGCCGGCGCGATCGGCAGGGTAAGGTGGCCGCGGCGCGCCGCGGCATAAAGCAAGGGACACGTGCCGGTCATCTGTCGTCGTCGAGTCGAACGTGGTGCTGCACCCCCGTTGCCCTTCGACCCTGCCTGGGAGACTCGAAGCGATCTTGGTGCCGAGGGAATCGTATCGAGGCTCGATCTCTCCGCGCACGCCGGCATACCAGCCCGCCGCAGGGCGAGCGCTTGTCGCGGCAAGCCCTTGCCATACTTGCGCTCCCCTCGGGGGCGTAGCTCAGTTGGTTAGAGCGCCGGCCTGTCACGCCGGAGGTCGCGGGTTNNTCGAGTCCCGTCGCTCCCGTTTCCGAAATCCCTGCATACCGGCGCCTTCCTGAGAGTCGCGCCCGTGTCGTAAGCGGGATTTGGGCGAGGGTGGCAACGAAAGTGGCAACGCGCCACTCGTCGGTCGCCCGGATCGGGGGTGTCCGATGAGCGAGTTCTGGGACGCGTTCCGGAACGTCGGCGAGGGGGGGCGCTCGGGCGGCGGTGGCGACAAGCAGCGCCGCGACGCCGAGAGGCAGCGTCGCCGATCCCACGCCCTCGCCGAGCTGCCGAAGCGCAGGGCGGAGTGGAGGGAGACGCGCAGCGTGCGCACTGCCACCGGCTGCCTGCTGATGGCGCTTCGCGCCGGGCTGACGTTCGCCACGATCGCGTGGTCGTGGCGGACCGCGCGATCGATCGCCGCGCTGCTGTCGATCTCCAAGCAGGCCCGCGCCGCCCGGCAACGGGCGCACGAGGACCACGCCCGCGCCCTCGGCACGGGACGGACCGGCGCGTGGGAGGCGCTGACCGCGCCCGACTGGCGCGTCCCGGCCGCCGCGGGCGCCTGCCTGCTCGTGGCGGCGTTCGTGCCGGTCGCGTTCCTGGCCGGCGCCGCGTTCGTGGCCTGCGCGGTCCTGGCCGCGGTCCACGGGCGGCGCGTGATCGACGGGAGCGTCGCGCCGCCGTCGGAGTCCCCCACACCCGCCGCGCTCGGCGCGGCGTCGGCGTGGTCGTACCTCGCGTTCGCGCTGCTCCTGGTGGCGCTGGTTGTCGGGCCGCTGCACGGCGGGGTCGTCGCCGGGCTGATCGCGGCCTCGCTCGTCGTCCTGATCGTCGAGCGTCGCCGGAGGCGCGGTCACCGCGACCGCGCGGTGCGGACGATCGCCGGGCACGAGCTGACGGTGCTCGCGGACGCCCGAAGCGCGCTCGGGATGGCGGAGCTGGCGCCCACCGACGAGCGCGACGACCTGTCGGCGCACGTGTACGGGTACGACGAGGACGGCGCCCCGACGGCGGCGGCGATCCACGTGCCGAGCTGGCGGGTGCTGCGCCAGGGCGACCGCGAGAAGGTCGCGGAGGAGTTCGCGCGCCACGCCTGGGACGTGCGCGAGTTCGACCACCACACCGGCCTGATCGGTCTGTCCCGCACCGTGCCTCCCGAGCCGCTGCCGTCCCGCGTGGACATCGACCTCCGGCGGCTTCCGAGCGGCCGGGTGTTCCTGCTCGGCAGGATGCGCGGCGAGGACGGCGGGCTGGCGTGGAGCGTGTGGGACCCCGACGCCGCCGACCCGCACCTGCTGATGGTCGGCCGCACCAAGACCGGCAAGAGCGTCGTCCTGACGGTGCTGTTGGCGCAGGCGGTCGCGCGCGGCTGGCGGACGTACGTGCTCGACCCGAAGGGCAGCGACTACGTGTGGACCCGCAACCTGCCGCTCACGTCGTGGCATCCGGTGGAGCGCTCGCAGGAAGGGCTCGAAGCCGCCTTCCGGGAGATGGAGCGCCGCCGCGCCGTGCTCGAAGCGATCCAGGTCGAGCACGACGAGGTGCGCAACTTCACCGAGGCGATCGAGGCCGGGCTGATCGACCCCGCCGACGAGCCTCCGTGCCTGGTGCTGATCGACGAGATGGCGGAGCTGGTCGAGCTGGGCGACAAGGCGTCGAACAAGGCCGCGACCACGATGCTCGGGCGGCTCGCCCGCCTCGCCCGGTTTGTGGACATCTTCCTGGTCGTCGCCACGCAGCGGCCGGACGCGACGTTGCTGCCGGGCGAGGTGAAGTCGAACCTGGGGACGCGCGGCGTCACCGGGAAGGGCGACTCGATCGGCCTGCGGATGGCGTTCGACGACGACGAGGTGGCACCGCTGACCGTCGACCCGGACACGGGCAAGCTCCCGAAGGGTCGCGGTCGGATCATGGTCGGCGCCGACGCGCCGGTCGAGGTCCAGTTCGCGTACGTGTCCCCGGCCGACGTGAAGGCCGTCGCGGGCGTCGCCGACGACCCCGAACCCGTGCCGAGCGCCGAGCACGAGTCGCCGTCGCCCGAGCCCTCCGCGCCGGCCCCGGAGCAGGACCCGACGCTGGCGGAGATGTTCTCCGAGCTGGACCGTCACCTCGCGCATCCGTCCGAGGGCGGCGGCATCGAAGTCTCGCTGGACGACGACGAGCCCGAGGCGGGATCGTGAAGGCCCGCCTCGCCGTCGACCCGGACGAGCTGGCCCGTCTCAGCGAAGCCGGCTGCTCTCACCGGCAGATCGCCGACCGGCTCGGCGTCTCTCCGGCCACGGCATCGCGACGGCTCGCGGAGCTGGGGGTGGAGGTCCGCCGTTCGCGTGGCCCCGAGCTGGCTCCTATCCCGGAGAACGTCGAGGCGGAAGACCTCCGCAAGCTCGCCTACGTCCGCGAGCAGGTCGACGGTGGTCGCCGCGAACCGCATGACATCGACCTTCTGGGCGGCGTGTACCGGGACATCATCCGCAGATACGCCCCTGCGGGGCCTCCCAGCGCCTCGGAGCAATTGAGACACGCCCGACCCGGGTAAACCCCCGCATCCGGGACGGTCAATTGGGAGGAGCCCGCGTGATCCGGTTCGCGCCCGCGTTCCAACGCGCGATCTCGGGAGCAAAGTCGTGAGCGTCCGCGTGATCCTCAGACCCGGACGTCACCGTGTTCTCGAACCCCTTCGAGAGGACGTGACGTGAACCGATACCACCCCTACGCGAGCGATCCGACTCCGGAAACGGCGTTCGAGCCCGCGCCCTTCGAACCCGAGCCCCCGGACGCCCGCGTGGTCGTCGCCCTGAAGGCGACGCGCGACGCGCTCGCCAACGTCGACCGCAGCGAACGCGAGACGATCGAGAGGCTGATCGCCTGCAAGGGCGTGCCGACGGGTGACATCAGGACCGAGCCGCACGCGCTGCTGAACCGCTCGCTCGTGCAGGCCGTCCGTCTGGCACGCCGCCACGCCGGGGAGGCCACCGGCCCGGACCGCGACTGGCGGCTCGTGTGGGACCTCGACCGTTGGCTGGTCGGCGTCGGCCTGTCGTCCGCGTTCGACCCGGCGGCCGTTGCCACGTTCGAGATCGACGGCTACGACCCGCTGACCGAGGCCGCCTACGAGCTGGACTCGCATCCCCGCGTCACGTACGGGTTCGGCGCGAACTGCGGCTTCGCCGTGCGCGAGCTGCACCGGCTCGATCGGCTGGTGCTGGACGCCGCGGCGCGCGACGCCGCGATCCCGTTCGACGACCGACGCGAGCGAGAGACCGAGCAGGCCGAGGCGATCGACGAGGCGCTGCGCGCCGGGGACCTCGACGCCGCCCGCGACTTCGCGCTGGGACCGTGATGCGCAGGCTCGCCGTCACCTTCGCCCTGGTCATCGGGCTGGTCGTCTCCGTAGCGGGCTGCGGACAACCGTCCTCGCGCGGCTCGGGCACCCACGGCGTCGCCCGAGCCGCGCTCTGCACCTATCACGGCTGGCGGCTCGTCCACGACGTGCGCCACGGCTACAACGGCTTCGCGCTGTTCCAGGCGTTCGCGTTGAAGCACTGTCTGTTCCACCACCACCGATAGGAGGAGTTCGAGATGACACCCGACGCGCGCAGGCTCCGCAGGTGGACGTGGCTGCTGATCGCCTCGGCGGTCGCGCTGCTCGTGGCCGCCGCCGCCCTGTCCGCCGTGCTGAACGATC
Organism: Solirubrobacterales bacterium; assembly: GCA_003244035.1. Lineage (GTDB taxonomy): Bacteria > Actinomycetota > Thermoleophilia > Solirubrobacterales > Solirubrobacteraceae > Palsa-465. The sequence goes on from QHBV01000256.1 coordinate 24,143, forward strand.
CCGCGCGTCCGTCGGTGCCCGGCGGCGTGACTTCGGCTCGGCTAGCGCTGGCCACCGAGACGAACCTCGTCGCCGCCCAGGATGCCGCCCGGGCGTTCGCCTCGGCGATCGTCGGCCGCGACCCGGCCCGTTGCGCCGAGCAGGACGCCGGCAGGGTGGCGGCGTCGCTCGACCGGGCGCCGATGCCCGCCCCGCCCAGCGCCGCGCTCGGGCTCGGCCCGTGGCAGGGCTCGACGCGCGGACAATTGTCGCTGACCGGCGTCTACGACGCGCGGCTGCCCTCGCCGCCGCCTGCGTCGCGATGGAGCCTGACGACCGGTACCGAGGGGATGAGCGGCTACGTGTCCGGCGCGTGCGTCGGCTTGTTGGCGCGGCTGCCGACGAAGGCCGTGCTGCGCATCAAGCCGCCGTCGCTGTTCTGGCTGCTGGCGGCCGATCGGTGCTTGCCCCGCTCGGAGGCAGCGATCGAGGGGGACTCGCCGCAGGTGCGCCTGGCAGACGGCTCCTACGAGACGAGCGCCCTGCGGTCCCTGCTGCGAGCGGCCTGCGGTACGTCCGTGCCGCTCGGTTCGGGCGCGTAAGGGTGATCCCCGCTCCGCGAGATGCGGGAGGCGGAGAGCGCTCCCGCGCCCGCGGCTCACTGGCCCGAGGTGTTGAAGTTCAATCCGCCGTAGATGACACGCTGGCCTGGATTTGAGGGTGCTCGATGAACGAGAGTTCGCCGATGAGCCAGCGTCCGCTCGTGGGCGACCGAGCCCAGCGTCGCCTGGCGCTCGCGCTGTGCCA
>QHBV01000257.1 GCA_003244035.1 Solirubrobacterales bacterium
ACCCCCAAATCGACCGGAGCGCCAGCAATCCTCGCCGCGCCTCCGCGAACGCACCGACGAGGATGCGCATCGCGCTCACCAGGGTGGAGCTCCCCCGGCCGCGACGGTCGGGACCAGCTGTCCCTCGTGGAGGCTGAGCACGCGGTCGGCGATCCCGGCGGCTTCCGGTTCGTGCGTGACGATCACCACGGCCCGGTCGGTCAGCCCCCTCAACAAGCCCAGCACGGCCAATCCGTTTTCCGCGTCCAGACTCCCCGTCGGCTCATCAGCCAGCACGAGCTGCGGATCGTTGACCAGCGCCCGCGCGATCGCGAACCGCTGCTGCTCGCCCCCGGAGAGCTCGTGCGGAAGATGAGCAGCGACGTCACCGAGGCCCAACTCGTCGATCAAGTTCGCTGCCCGGCGAGTACCTCCCCTCGGCGCTCCCGGCAGGCGGGTGGCGAGAAGAACGTTCTCCGCGCCGCTCAGTTCCTCGATCAGCTGGAACTGCTGAAACACGAAACCGACGTGGCGCAGACGGATTCTGGCCAGGGCGCGAGCGCTGCGTCCGGTGATCGACTCACCGGCCAGGATGATCTGTCCCTCCTCCGGGGTGTCCAGCGCACCGAGGAGGTGAAGCAACGTAGATTTCCCGCTGCCTGAGCGTCCGAGCACCGCAACGACCTCGCCGACCTCGACCGTCAGCCTCACCCCGTGCAACACCCGCCGCCTGGCTCGGCCGACGCCGACGGTCTTAGTGAGCCCCTCAGCATGAAGCACCGGCACCGTCTCAACGTAGCGGGGCGGGAGTGGCCGCGGTCGGGGTCGGCCACCGAGTTCAGCGGCAGTTAATGGTCGCCTACGCCAGCTGCCCAACGTCAGGGTTGCTGAAGCTGCCGAACTCCGGGGCGACGTCAAGGTCAAGTACCAACCAGGCTGCCCCCGGAGCCGCCCGCTCACGTCCGACCACGAGGCGGTACGGGCGCGCTGGCCGGCCACGCGACACGTTCCGGGCCGGTCGGCTACGGCCTCATCGACGGCTTTGCGCGACCAAGCGTGGGGCCAATCCGTTCGCCGAAACCGGCGTGGTGCCGCCGCCCGGATCCTTCGGCGTGAGGAACCATGCTTGCGAAAGCGTGTGGTGATTCAGCGGTATTCGGGGTTGGGGTGCTCGGCGTGGGTGAGGTCCCAGTCGCGGGTTGAGTTGCCGTATGGGGGATACCGCCGGCGTCTTTGAGCATTCGGGCTAGGTGGAGCAGGTTCCAGGTCATAAACACGGTGTTCCGTGATGTCCAGGCGTTGCGTTGACCGCCGCCGTCCGGGTCGAGGTATGACGGTCCGGGTCCGGCTTCTCCGACCCAGTAGGCGTCAGATTGTGGAGGGACGGTGACGCCGATGTGCTGGAGGGCATAGAGGATCTGGGCGCTGACGTGTTTGCCGCCGTCCTCGTTGCCGGTCGTCAGGGCGCCCCCGACCTTGCCGTAGTAGGACCATTGGCCGCCGGCGTTGACATCTCCCGAGTATGCGTATAGCCGTTCGATGATCTTGCGGGTCTGGGAGCATTGGTCGCCGAGCCAGATCGGTCCGGCGATCAGGATGATGTGGGCGGGCTCGACGAGTGTGCGGTAGATGTCCGGGAAGTCGTCGTTGTCGTATCCGTGGTCGCGCATGTCGGGCCATACTCCGGGCGGGATCTCGTGGTCGACGGTCCGGACGTGGTTGACGGTCACGCCCGTGCGTTCGAAGATCCCGCGCACGATCGCGAGCAGTCCGTCGGTTTGGCTCGGCTCGGGTGATCGTTTGAGGGTGCCGTTGAAGATCACGGCGCGCAGGTCGTCGTAACGCCAGGGCGCCGCGTCGCACTGCTGGTCGATGAACGTCTGGATCGGTCCGGGGAGTGCCATCTGGTGGTCCTTTCGATTTGGTTTAGACGAGTTCTGGGTCGGCGATGACTTCGATCAGCGCCGGTCCGTCGTGGGCCGCGGCGGCGCTGAGCACGTCATCGAGCTGACCGCGGAGGTGACGCGGATTCCGAGGGCGCCGGAGATCTCGGCGTGTTTTGAGAAGTCGGGGTTGTGCAGCGAGGTCTGCCACACATCCCAATCGCCGGCGCGTTGCTCCTTCGCGATCTTCCCGAGCTGCCCGTTGTCAAGCCGAACGTGGGTGATCTTCATCTCGTGCTTACGGCGGTCAGGAGCTCGGCCATGTACTGCGCGAAGCCACCGTCGCCGGTGACCGCGTAGGTCGGTCGATCGGGCGCTGCGGCCCAGGCGCCGATCGCCGCGGGGGAGACTGTCCGAGCTTCTGTG
>QHBV01000258.1 GCA_003244035.1 Solirubrobacterales bacterium
GCGAAGGTCAACCCGAACGACGAAGGCACGAGCTGATCGGCCGCCGGCGGGCGATCCTCCACCGTCCCCTCCTCCCCCGTATCGGCGGTGATTCCGGCGTCCGCCAGGTCATCCTCGGGCAGCGCGTCGGCGGCGATCGAATCATCGCCGTCCCGCTCCGCACTGCCACCACCGTCGCCCGTCGAGCCAGGCCGCGGGCCGGAGCGCGGCGCGAGCAGCCCGAGCAGATAACGATCGATCGGCGCGTCGTACAGCTCCTCCACCGGACCGCCGATCGGACCGATCAGGTCATCGCGGATCAGCGCCTCGACCTCGTCGCGGAGCTGGCGCGGCGAGCGGGCGATGCGCGACTCAGACACCTTCCAGCTCCAAGCTGATCGCCCCGGCCGGCGTGCGCCGGCGGCCACCCCTCGGCTTCGCCCTGCCGTGCAGGCCCTGGCGGACCTCCTGCGCGTAGCGCTCATGGCCCAGCTCCAGCAACCGGTCGAGGATCTCCCGGCGGGCTGGCGGCTCGAGCGGGTCGAGATCGGACCACCCGTAGGCGGCGGCGACCGCGCGATCGAGCGCGACGTGCAGCTCCCGCAGCCGCCCGATGTCGGCGGAGCGCTCCGCCGGGTAGTCGTGGGCGCGGTTGTAGATCTTCGTGAGGCCCTCGCCGCGGTCGAGCATCAGCGCGGTCCGGTGACTATTTAGAGCGCCTCCGGCTTCGCCTACGGCGCTGGTTATGTGGTCCGGTTGGGGGAAGGTTTCGAAGCAGTCCGTGGGGGTGTAGCGGACCCGCGTCTCCAAGGTAGACGCGCGGGCGATCGCCCACCAGCGATGAAAGCCGCTCGAGAGCAGGCCGAAGTGGGCGTCGTCGTCGTAGGCGAACACGCCGAGCGCGTGCGAGTAGACGGACACGTTGGGGAGAAGCACCGGCATTACCGTCTTGCTGACGAGCGCGATCACGATCACTCGCTCCAGCGGGACGATCGCGCGGTAGAGGTTTAGTCCCCGCTCGGCGAACTGCCACCACTTCTCGCGATACACCGCCCGGCGCACGTTCGCCCGAACGGGCTTGACGAGCCGCTCGACGATCGCGAACGGCTCGGGGTAGTCGCGCGCCCGCTCGATCGGCCAGCCGCGAAAGTCGATCACCCAGCGCGCCGGCGAGCAGTCCGGGCGGGAGTTGAGGTCCTCACCGTTCAGGTACGGGCGGACGACGTCGGCGTTGCGGGAGTCAGCCGTGAGCATCGCGTCGGCTTCTTCTGGGGTCAGTACGAATCCCATCCCATTGACGAGCGAGCCGATGAACGACTGCCCCGCGTTCGCCGCCAGCCGGTGCACGGCCCCGCCGACGCGGCCGCTGATAGTCAGCGCCGAGGTGATCCCGGTGACCGCGACCCGGTCGAGCGTCCGGTCGCCGGCCCAGCCGTCGCGACGCCCCCACACGGTGGCCATCTCGAGGTTCGCGCCGCCGGGCCAGGGCTCGCTGGCGATCGCGCGGTGGACCGACCAGCCGCCTGCGGCGAGCTGATCGAGGCCAACCTCGCGCGTGTCGCCCTGGGCGATCGTGTTGGTGGCGATCAGCCCGAAGCCGCCGCTGGGGCGCAGCAGCCGCGCCGCGCGGAGATAGAAGTACGCGACGAGATCGGCGCTGCCCCGGACGCCGCCCGCGAGCCAGTGGAAAAGGTAGTCGCGGTACTGGCTCCCGATCGCCCCGCTGATCTTCTTGCCCCCCTGAAACGGCGGATTCCCGACGATCGCGTCGAACCCGCCCTGCGCCCGCACTTCGGGGAACTCGAGCGCCCAGTGGAACGGGTCGCGGTCGGCCCAGACGACCTCGCGGACCTCGCCGACCGCGCGCCGGCGCTCGACGAGCCAGTCGTCGGCGAGCGCTCGCAGCCGCGTGCGAGCCACCAGTCGATCGGTCTCCGCCGCGTCGGGGTCGACCATCGTCCGCACGCTCCCGGCGACCTCGGCCCATCCGAGCGGGTCGCAGTCATCGAGCTGGGCCAGCGCCGCGCCGACGACCAGGTCGCCGAGCAGCCGCGCGTCGCCGAGCGCCGCGTCGGCTTGGTCGAGCATCGTGGCCTTGCGCTCGGCGTCGGGGATGTCGCGCACGACGAACGCCTCGAGCTCACGCCGCAGCTCGAGCGCCCGGTCGACGGCGGCTTCGATCTCGCCGAACCCGAGCTCGAAGCTCGCCTGCCGGTGCCATCCGGGGTCGAGGTGCGCGACGCGGAGCTGCTGCAGCTGGGTGATTCCGAGCAGCGAGTCGCCGGCGCGCAGGGCGTGGTCGACGAAGGAGAACGGGCGGTCCTTGGCGAGCGTGATCAGCCACAGCGAGAGCTTGGCCATCTCGACCGCCATGGGGTTCTTGTCGACGCCGTAGAGGCAGCGCTCGGCGACGAGGCGGTGCGCAAGTGCCTGACGCTCGATCGGGTCGGCGGGTAGCGAATCGCGCAGAGCCGCCGGCGGGGCGGCGATGTCGAGTCCGATCGGCGTGTCCTCGGCCGACCAGGCTTCCTGCAGCCGAGCGGCGAGGTAGCGGCAGGCGGCGACGAGGAACGCGCCGGAGCCCATCGCGATGTCGGCGATCCTCAGGTCGAGCAGCTCACGGGCGCTCCTCAGCTTCCACTGGGCGGGGTCGCGCTCCTGGGCGGGACCGGGGTGGTAGACGACCGGGTCGAGCGCGTGGCGGACGACCTCCTCGGCGAGCTGGCGGGGGGTGTAGTAGGTGCCCGAGGAGCGCCGGTCGAGGGTCTGGGTGACGAACAGCGACCCGGGCAGGAACACGAGCGGGTCGCCACGGAGGTCCGCGCGCAGCAGCGCGTGGTACGGCGCGACGCGACCCAGTAGCGCGTCGTCGCCCGCGCACGCGGCGCGCAGCCGCGAGCGCTGCTCCTCGCTCAGCTCGATGTCGAGCGCTTTGCGGATCGCGGTGGCGGAGCGGCCGGTCTGCCTGGCGAGGCGCTCGACGAGCGTGTCCCGGCCGCCGGCGGCCCAACCGTCGAGGCGGGCGAGCGTCAGCTCCGGCTCGTGCCTGCCGCCGAGGCCCAGGGCGGTGTCGGTGAGTCGGACGGCGGTGTGGTCGAGCAGGCCCTCGTAGACGTGGCCGATCTGCTCGACGTCGAGCGCGCGGTAGGACAGCAGCACCCGCGCGCCGCCCTGCGCCAGCGTCCCGAGCGCGTCGAGCAGGTGCAGCATCGTGCGATCGTCGACCGGCAGCGGGTCCGCGGCGACCTCGCGCCAGCTGCTCTTCGGCGGGCGGCCTTCGAGGAACGGGTAGCGGTCGGGATGAAACAGGCCGCCGCCGTAGGCGGGCAGGCGCAGCGCGTCGTGCTCGATCCCGGAGTGCACGGCGCGAAACAGCGCCAGGATCCGGTGCCACGCGGCGGTCGAGCGCTCGAGCGGATCCTCGCCGTCGCGGTCGGCGCGCTCCTGCAACTGCGCGCGCAGCGTGCTCGCGGCGAGCGTCTCGGCGTAGCGCGGAACGTCGATCGGCAACAGGCGCCGCTCCTCGGCGACGAACAGGAACACCAGGCGCATCATCACCGTGACCGCGCCGCGGTACACCTCGGCACTCTCCAGGTGCTGGAGCAGCTCGCCGTGGCGGTCGCGGTCCTCGCGGTCGAGGGTGGCGATCAGCAGCTCGACGGCGCGGCGGACCTGGGCGCCGAGCTGGTCGGCGACCTCCTGCTGGCGTCCGGCGCTCTCCCGCAGGAGAGCGCCGAGCCCCTCTGCCTCGGACAGGTTGAAGAACCGCTTGGCGCCGAGCAGCGTCACGAACGCGCGCAGCGTGATCGGCTCCTCGAGCCACAGCTCGCTGCGCCACGTGCACGTGCCGGTGCTCTCCCCCTCACGCGCCCACACCAGCGTCCAGCGGCCCCCGTCGGTGACCAGCGCGAGCGGGACACCCGAGGCGCGGGCGAGCGCCGCCGCGCGGTCGATCGGGCTCGCGGCCCACGACTGCCCGGGGATCGGGCGATCGAGCGCCGTCCTCGCCGCCACGCGGTGCACGAGCAGCACCGCCGGCGCCCCGTCGCGAGTGCGGTCGCGCACGACGTAGGACGGGCGCAGCGTCACCGCTTGCTCGGAGACGTGGTGGAGCGGGTCGGCGTCGGTCGCCTCGCAGACGGCACCGCGGAGCTCGAGCAGCTCCTGGAGCACCCAGCGGATGAACCGCGGTTGCAATCCCGGTTCCTGGCGCCACTCGGCGTAGGCGACGCGCAGATCGGGCAGGCACCCCGGCGCCGCGTCGAGGCCGTCGGGGAGCGCGCGCTTCAGTGCCGGGACGGTCAGGAACGGCCCGCTCGTCTCGACGAGCGAGAGCCACTCGGCGTGGTGATCCTCGATCCGCGGACGGGCGCGTGGCCTTGAGCGAGCGATCACAGCCGCATGCCTTCGGGGACCAGCAGCGTGACCGCCGCCGGGAACAGGCGGTGGGTCGGGTCGGCGTAGCGGTGGGCAATCGCCGCCTGCTCGGTGGCGATCTCCCCGGGGATCGCGTCCAGCCGTGCGCGCAAGGACCGCACATCTCGCTCAACCTGACTGCGCTCGCCGGCGTCGAGCTCCAGGCCGGTGATCAGCGCCAGCTGATCACCGTGCTCGCCGAGCGCCTCGCGGCGGATCGTCGCCGCCAGCTCGCTCAGCGTCGCCTCCACGTTCGCCTGCTCCTCGCGCGCGCGGCCCGCGAGCGTCGCGGTGAGCTGGCGGGCGCGGTCCCCGGCGCGGGCCTGCAGCGCCGCGCGCAGCGCGTCGGCGCTCGCCTGCAGGGTGGGGATCAGCTGGTCGCGCAGCGTCGCGAGGACCGCCGCGTCGCGCGCGAGCGCGAGGGCCGCTTGCGTCGCCTCGACACCGAGGCGCTCGGGGCGATCCGTGCCGAAGCGGCCTCGCCCCTCTACGCCCAGGCGCAGGCCGGCGAAGATCAGCTGCTCGTGCAGGCGGTGACCGCTCCCGCCGGTGATGACCAGGCGCCCGTGGGCGACCGCGACCGGCGCCTCGAGGCTCGCCTGGGCGTAGCGCACCGTCACGCGGTGCAGGTGATGGCCGGCACCCCACACCTCGGCGCGCAGCAGCGCGAGCGCCATTCGGACCAGCGGATGGCCGAGGTGCGCGAGCACAACGTCGGTGCGCTCGCGCGCGAGCTCGTGATCGAAGGTGATCGGCCGGCGCTGATCCGGCCGCGCCGGGTGCTCCAGGCCGATGCTCGCGCGCGACCAGCTCCCGCTCAACGCCGACACCACCCACGTCCCCGGCTCGCCGCCGGGCTCGAGCGGGGGCTGGCGGGCGAGCGCGAGCGCGGTCGCGACGACGCGCTGAACGCGGTCGGGGTGCAGGTTCAGCGTCACGCGGCTCTCGTTCAGCTCATCGCGCAGCACCGCCAGGCGCTCGCGCATACGGCGCTCCTGACCCAGCAGCTCTCGGGACGGCGCCCCGCCGGCAAACCGGGTCTCGTCGAGCGTCGTGCGGCGACCGAGCATCGCCTCCTCGACCTGCGCGGCGATCACCGGACCCGCGCTGCCGAGGTCCTCGCGGATCTGCGCCACCTTCGTTACCACCCGTGCGAGGAAGTCGAGGTCGCCCTCCAGCGAGCCGTGGGAGGCGGTCTGCCAGCCCGCGCTGACGCAATGGTGCACGAGCACCTCGGAGGCGGTCTGGCCGTGGCGGTCGATCCGGCCGTTGCGCTGCTCCAACCGATTGGGGTTCCACGGGATCTCCGCGTGCGCGAGCAGATGGCAGTGGCGCTGCAACGAGATCCCCTCCGACGCCGCGTCGGTTGCGAGCAGCACCCGGACCGGGTAGTCGCCGGGCGGCTCCTGCCACTGGCTCTTGATCCGTTCGCGGTCCTCCGTCGTGGTCGTCCCGTCGAGCAGCTCGACGCGCGTGCCGGCGATCCCGCGTGCGGCTAAGCGCTCCTGGAGGTAGCGCTGAGTCGCGCGGTACTCCGAGAAGACGATCACCCGCTCGTCGGTGAACCGCCCTTCCGGCTTGACGTGCTCCTGCACCCAATCAAGCAGCCGCCGTGTGCGCGCGTCCTCGGTCACCGCCGCGCGCCCAGCCCACCCGATCATCCCCTCCAGCAGCGCCAGCTCCTCGCTCGTGGGGGCGTCGAGCTCCGCCGCGGCGGCGGCGTCGATCGCCTCGCGCATCGACTCGCCCACGCCATCCTCGGCGGCCTCTGCGTCCAGCGCATTGGCGGCGTCGTCGAACATCAGCGCCAGCACGGAGGGGGCCGGCGCCTGCGGGCGATGGCGACCGCCGAGCAGCGTCGCGCGGTGGACCTCGAGCGTGCGCAGGAACGCCGCGGGGGAGGAGAACAACCGCTTCTTCAGCAGCGTCACCACGAAGTCAGCCGCGATCGCGCCCGACGGATCGCTGCCCAGGCGCCGTGCGCGGGCGGCCCCGTAGGCGACCAGGTCCGCGTGCACGCGGCGCTCGCTGTCGGGATGCTCCACCTCGAGCATCACCACCGTGCGGCGCGGGAACCGCGGGCGGCCGTCCTCGTCGAGGAGATCCTGCTTCAACCGCCGGACCGTGACCTCGCGCGTGGCCTCCCGCGTCGGCTTGATCCCGCGCGCGAAGCGATGCGGATCGAGCAGCTCGAGCAGCGCGGCGAACGAGTTGTCATAGCCGTTGTGCGGTGTTGCGGACAGAAACAGGCGATGCTCGCAGTGCGGCGCCAGCGTCCGGATCGCGGCCGTGCGCAAAGTGTCCCGTGCATACCGCCCCCCAGCACCAGCGGGCGCGCAGTTGTGCACCTCATCGACGATCAGCACGTCGTAGCGGCGCGGGATCTGAGGATGGGACGGCAGCGCCTCGGCCAGCAACCGCATCCCCAGCTCGGCCTTCAGCCAGTCGATCGAGACGATCAACCGCGGGAAGTGCGCGAACGGGTTCGCGCCCACCCCCCGCGAGCGGCGCAGCGCCCCGAGCAGCTCCCGGTCGACGATCCGGAACTCCAGCCCGAACTTCTCCCGCAGCTCATCGCGCCACTGCAACTGAAGCGACGCCGGGCAGACCACCAGCGCGCTCCGCGCGCGATGGCGCAACAACAGCTCCTGCACCACCAACCCCGCCTCGATCGTCTTGCCCAGCCCGACATCATCGGCGATCAACAGCGTCGTGCGCGGCATCCGCAGAGCCCGGACCAGCGGCTCGAGCTGATAATCCTCAATCGTGATCCCGCTGCGAAACGGCGCCTGCAACGAACGACGATCCGCGCTCGTCACCGCACCCCAACGCACCGCATCCAAGAACGCATCCAGCTCCACCGGATCATCGACGCCACCGGAGGCAATCGCCGGCAGCTCCCCCCGCTCGATCACCGCCGTCCCCGGCTCGATCTGCCACACCACCTCGAGCTCCTCGCCGGTCGCGTCATCCTCCACCGACACCAGCGAGACCAGGTGCTGGACCGGGCGCCCGTCCAGCGACGCCTGCGAATCCCGGGCGACGTCGCCGACGACCCAGGTGCGGCCACGGACGCGCGCGAGCTGCCCGGTCGCGGGCGCCTCAGGCGGCGCGGTGGGCACGCGCTCCACGACCGTCATACGGGGAGGGGGTCAGATGTGAGCATCGTCAAAGCTGGTGATGTTCAGCCGGTTGGACGAGCGACCTGGATGCCATGGCGAATGTGCGGGAACGTCAGCAGCTCGGCCTGCTCGTCGACGGCGTGATCGAGCGCGAACTGCAGGACGGCGAGGATCTGGCGCAGATTGCCACCCGATTCGTCGTAGACGCTGACCAGCGCGGTCACGGCTTGATCGTCGATTACCTCCTCTACGGCCACTCCGTCGAGCTCCGCGCGGTGCAGCCGATGAGACACGATACGCCGCAGGGCGTGGCCCGCCTCGCTGAGCAGCGGGATCGCGATCTCCCGTCCTTCTTGGCGCAGGCGGTCGTACATCGCGCCTCGATGGTGCTCCTGAACCGCGACGATCATCGGCGCGTCGAGCTCGCGGGCGAGCACCAGCACGGCGGCGAGGAACCGCTCGGCCTGCTCGCCGGGCCCGCCGGCCATCGCGTCGGTGTCCTCGAGCACCAACACGAGATGCTTCTCACGCGCAACGAACACCGACACGAGCCGATCGAGGCCGTGCAGCCGATCCACAGGCAGATCTTCGCGCTCATACTCCTGATGCAGTGCGCCGAGATCGAGGGTCAGCGCGGCGGGAATCATCGCTCCGCCAAGCCTCGCGCCACTTACCAGTGCGCCCGCCGGACGAGTCGAGACACGATCGGCTGCGGTGGCCGACAGGTCGGTGCGCTGCTCGTCGGTGAGATCGGCCGTGGCGCGCACAGCGGCAACGATCATCGTCCCAGCCAGAACCTTGACGTCGCCGGGATCCTCGAGCGCGGCGACCGGGACCCGCAACGCAACATGGCTCTCGGGCAGGTGGTGACACGCCCATGAGATCAGGGAGGTCTTGCCACTGCCCGTCGCGCCGAAGATGAGCGAAACGCCCTCAGGGCCGGTCACCCGGTTGATCAGCAGCCGCTCGTATCGGTCCCGGCCGGTGAGCTCGTCAAAGGGGACATGATCGCCGGCCAGCACATCGAACCGGCTGGTGGGACGGAAGGCATCCTGCGCAGCGAGGGCGAGTAGGTGCTTGGCGCTCATGACGGATAGTGGGGGTTGGGAAAGTAGAGCTTGCGCGGGCGCCCACGCGCTTGGCGCTCCTGGGTCGAGTCGACGATTCTCCCCTCTTCGAGCTCGCGAAAGACCTGACCTGCGCGCTCCCGAGTCCAGCCGAGACGTTGCAGCAGGGCCTCATCTGAGGGGCTCAGCGGCCCTCTTGAGTTCTCGAGCTCGGCGAGCAGCATGCTGGTCGGCCGGCCGAGACGAGCGGCGGCCAGCTCGCGCATGCCCCGCGCATTGAAGATCTCATCAATCGGCCGGTCCTCCACGACCGCCAGCCGCGCCATCTCGAGCGCGCGCCGGGGATTCCCGTTGCTGTGCTCGGCGATCTGGACCAATGCGAGCTTGTTCAGACCTGGGTCCCGGCGCGCCAGAAGCTTCACCAGCTGCGCCGCCTCCAGGGGGCGGAGGTCGAACGTGATGTCAAAGAACGCGTCTGCGGGCGGCCGCTGCAGATGCGGCCAATCCAGTTCGTCGATCGCGACCACCCAGCGGTGATCGAGTTGCCAGAGCTCGTCGCGCAGCCGTCCGAACAGGCCATAGGCCGCCTCCGGCGAGCCCGACGCGTCGACCAGGACAAGCGTCGGATCTGCACTGCTCAAGCTCCGCACCTGATCGGTCAGCCGGCTCGACGCGACTCCGGGGTGCGAGAGCACAGTGGCCGATGGAGACACACTGCTGGATTGATGGATGGCGTCCTGGAGGGCGACCGTCGGGCCTTGAACGGCCGTGCGAACCTGATCGACCAGTTCTGCGAGATCGTTCACCCCGGTGGCTTCGACGTAGGCCACTCGGCGGGAAGCGCGCTGCCGAAGCTCGAGCTGGTGCAGGAGCGAGGACTTCCCCACCCCCCGCTCACCGTGAAGGGCAACGTTGAACGAGCGCCCGACGCTGCGCTCGAGCTGGGCCAGCTCTTCGTCGCGGTCGACGAACAGCTGTGCATCGGCAGCCGTCGCGAGAAGTGGACGTCCTTGCAACATGCCTCCGAAGTCTAGTGCCTTCCGAAACTTTTCAAAAGATTCGGAAGAGATTGGGATCTCCGCTATGCCGCCCCGAGCGCGCGCGTAAACCGATCAGCGAGTTCGCTTGCGGAGCGGGCATGCAGGTATCGCTCGGTCGTTGTGATACGTGAGTGCCCCATCGCAGACTTAACGGACGCGAGATCGACGCCACCCGCGACGAGGAGAGACCCATACGTGTGACGAAGGTCGTG
>QHBV01000259.1:0-2080 GCA_003244035.1 Solirubrobacterales bacterium
GTCATTACCGCGGCAATGCCGCCGTGCTCGGCTACGAGGTCTTCAACGAACCGACGGACTTCGCGCAGCCCGGCTTCAACCGCCAGCTGCAGTGCGCCTACGCCGGTCGCCGGCGGGCGCCGAGCTCGTGCGCCGGCGAGCACGTGCAGGCGCTGCCAACCGGCCTGATCGGCGCGATCCAGGCGGCCGACCGCACGCATGTCGTGCTGTTTGAACCGATGGTGACCACTTTCGCCGGGCAGCCGGAGACCGTGGGCATCACCGAGCCACTGCGCTTTCCCGGACTGGCCCTCGCCTTCCACGTCTACGGGATCCCGCCCCCCGGGATGCTCGGCTGCCCGGGAACGGTCTGCCTGCCTTCCGAGCAGGCCACGGTGGATGCGCTCATCGCCGATCGCGCCCGGACGCGAACCCGCCAGCCGGGAGGTCCGGCGATCATCATGGACGAGTTCGGCGGCGGACCGAACGTGCCCGACATCGCGCAGGTGGCCGACCTCGCGCGCCGGGCGTCGCTCTCCTGGAGCTACTGGTCGGCGCTGCAGCTGCACGATCCCACCGGAGCGCCCGACGAGACCCTGCTCGATCAGCGCACGCGGCGCCCCTGGCTCGCCAAGGCGCAGGTCCTGGGGGCCCCGTATCCGTTCGCCACCGCCGGGACCCCCGGGACCCACACTTTCGATTCCCTCACCGCGACGTTTCGCTTCACCTATGCAGTGGACCGGCGCGTGCACGCGCCGAGCGAGATCGTCGTCTCGCCCTCTGACTATCCGCGGGGCTACACGGTCGCCGTGCAGGGCGCGGTGGTCGTCTCGGCGCGCAACGCACCCGTGCTGAAGCTCATCCCCCTGCCCGCCGCCGCGAGCGTCACCGTGGCCGTGGCGCCCGTGGGCGCCAACCCCCACTCGTCCCGGCTACTGTCGCCTGACCGCCGACCGCATCGACCACTGGAGGCCCGATGAGCACGCCGACCGCCAACCCCATGCTCCGCGAGCGTCCCGCCTGGGCCGCGCTGGGCAAGCACTTCGAGGAGGTCGGCGCCCGCCACCTGCGCGAGCTTTTCGACGAGGACGCCACGCGCGGCGAGCGGTTGGTGGCCGAGGGCGCCGGACTCTTCCTGGACTTCTCCAAGAACCGGATCACCGAGCAGACGGTCTCGCTGCTGGTCGCGCTGGCCGAGCAGTCCCAGCTGGCCCAGCGCACGGCGGCGATGTTCTCCGGCGAGCGAATCAACGTCTCGGAGAACCGCTCGGTGTTGCACGTGGCGCTGCGCATGCCCCGGTCGGCATCACTGATCGTCGACGGCGAGGACGTGGTCGCCCAGGTGCACGAGGTGCTCGACCGCATGGCGGCACTGGCGCACCGGGTGCGCTCCGGTGAGTGGAAGGGACACACCGGCAGGGCGATTCGCAACATCGTCAACGTCGGCATCGGCGGCTCTGACCTGGGACCGGTGATGGCCTATGAGGCGCTGCGTCANNGAGGCCACCCGGGACCTCGATCCCGAGGAGACGATGTTCATCATCTGCTCCAAGACGTTCACGACGCTCGAGACGATGACCAACGCGCGGTCGGCGCGCGAGTGGGCGCTCGCGGCGCTGGGCGACGAGTCCGCGATCGCCCAGCACTTCGTCGCCGTCTCGACCAACGCCGAGCGCGTGTCGGAGTTCGGGATCGACACCGAGAACATGTTCGGCTTCTGGGAATGGGTCGGCGGGCGCTACTCGATGGACTCCGCGATCGGCCTCTCGACGATGCTGGCCATCGGGGCCGACCGCTTCCACAAGATGCTGGCGGGCTTCCACGCCATGGACGAGCACTTTCGCACCGCACCGTTTCAGCGCAACCTGCCGGTGCTGATGGGCCTGCTGGCGGTCTGGTACGGGGAGTTCTTCGACGCCCAGACGGTCGGCGTGATGCCCTACGAGCAGTACCTCAAGCGCTTCCCCGCCTACCTGCAGCAGCTCACGATGGAGTCCAACGGCAAGCACGTCACCCTGGACGGACGCCATGTCGACTACCAGACTGGCGCGATCTACTGGGGCGAGCCGGGCACCAATGGCCAGCACAGCTTCTACCAGCT
>QHBV01000259.1:2095-2376 GCA_003244035.1 Solirubrobacterales bacterium
CAGGGCACCAAGCTCATCCCGGTCGACCTGATCGGTTTCGCCAACGCGCTGAACCCGTTGCGTGACCACCACGACCTGCTGATGTCCAACGTCTTCGCTCAGGCCGAGGCGCTGGCGTTTGGCAGGACCCCGGACGAGGTCAGGGCCGAGGGGGTCGAGGAGGCGATCGTCCCCCACCGCGTGTTCGACGGCAACCGGCCGAGCAACGTCATCCTCGCCGAGCGGCTGGACCCGCACACGCTGGGCGCCCTGGTCGCGCTCTATGAGCACAGCGTCTTCAC
>QHBV01000260.1:0-367 GCA_003244035.1 Solirubrobacterales bacterium
GGCGGCGCGCACCCTGCTGGAGTGGGCTGACGGTGCGCCGGCCGTGCTCGGGGGCGACTTCAACGTCCGCACCCTGTCGCTGGCGGGTTTCGCGTATATGGGGGGCGCTGACGTGGACCATGTGTTCGCAAGCGGCTTGGCGCGGCTCTCGGAGCCGCTCGTGCTCGACCGTGGCGATCTCTCAGACCACGCACCGGTGGCGGTGAGCGTGGGATGAAATCCTTGCGGGAAAATGTCCCACGCTCACGTTTGAGGACCCCGGACGGGTCCGGCGAGGCGACTCTCAGGTCCCCCGCGCCGACCGCAGCCCAAACCCCCGCAGCATCAGCAGCGCCTTTTCGCCCAGCGTCCCGCGGGACGGAAGGAT
>QHBV01000260.1:499-753 GCA_003244035.1 Solirubrobacterales bacterium
AGCAGCTTGCTCGGCGCGGCGAGAAAGCGCCCGTTGTTGAGACGCTCGCCGGCTTGCTGCAGGCGCACGTCGGGAAACGAGGCCCACAGGCGCTCGGCGTGGCGTGCGAGTTGGTCGATCCCCTCGAGCGGCTCGACGGTCAGCGGGTCCTCATAGTGCAGCCCGGCTGCGCAGACCTCGACGAACGCGGCTGGATCCTTGTCACACCAGGCCGCCTCCCAGCCGTCGATCAGCTCGTCGCCCGTCATCCCGGG
>QHBV01000260.1:828-4345 GCA_003244035.1 Solirubrobacterales bacterium
GCGCATAGCGGCGACGGGGAATGCGCCCGGCGCTCCGCGCGAGCACGCCGGCCTCGATCGCCAGCCGGATCCCGTGAGCCATCGCCACAGGATCATGCGCGCGGGAGATCGCGCTGGCGCACAGCACCGCGTCGCACCCGAGCTCGATCGCGAGCGCCGCGTCTGACGCGGTGCCAATACCCGCGTCGAGCACGACCGGCACCGTGACCCGCTCGACCATCAGCGAGATGTTGTACGGATTGCAGATTCCCATGCCGCTGCCGATTGGAGAGCCGAGGGGCATCACCGCCGCGCAGCCTACGTCCTGCAGCCGGCGAGCGAGGACCGGGTCATCGGACGTATACGGGAGCACGACGAAGCCGTCGTCGGTGAGCGCCTCGGCGGCGAGAACCAGCTCGACGGCGTCCGGTAGCAGCGTCCGCTCGTCACCAATCACCTCGAGCTTGACCCAATTGGTCTGCAGCGCCTCACGCGCGAGCTGGGCGGTCAGGATCGCGTCGCGCGCCGTGTAGCAGCCGGCGGTGTTGGGCAGCACCGCGACCGCAGCTGCGTCGAGTACCTCGAGGATCGACCCCTGGGCCGCGGGGTCCAGGCGCCGCAGCGCGACCGTGCACAGCTCGGCTCCCGACGCCTGAAGTGCCCGCGCCATCAGCTCGTGGTTGGTGAAGCCGCCGGTGCCGAGGATCAGGCGGGAGTGAAACTCGCGGCCGGCGATCGTGAGCACGTCATCCACGCCCCTCAGCCCCCCTGGGTCGCCGCGAGCACTTCGACCCTGGCCCCGTCGCAGAGCTGGGTACCGGCCCACGCGCTCCGCGGCACGACCGCGCCGGCGAGTGCCACGGCCACGCCGCGGCCACCGGGGCCCTCTGAAGGAGAGCCTCCAAGCGAGGACACTCCGAGCGACGCGACCACATTCGCGATCGTCGCCCCGGCCGGGAGCTCGCGGGTCTCGCCGTTCACCGTGACGAACATCGTCAGGCGCCGATCTCGACGGTGCTTGGCGCCAGCCGCGCCGGCGCGAAGCGGGCGGGGGCGAATGCCTCGAGCTCCTTGTCTCCGATCGGCGCGCACTCGCCGGCGAGTGCGCTCGCGACGATCTCGGCCGTGACCGGCGCGAGCAAGACGCCGTTGCGGTAATGCCCGGTCGCCCAGATGAGCCCCGGGGTCACGCTCTGTCCGATCACGGGGGCGTTGTCCGGCGCCGCCGGCCGGAGCCCCGCTGAGAGCTCGTCGATCACGAGCTCGGAGAGCCCTGGCAGCAGCTCGACAGCGTCGCGCAGCAGCTCGAACACAGCGCCCCCGGTGACGCTCGTATCAAAGCCCCGCTCCTCCATCGTCGCTCCGAGCACGTACCGGCCATCGCCTCGGGGCACGATGTAGGCGGGACCCATTCGTAGCACGCTGCTCAGCAGGCCTGGTCCCGCTGGATCGTGCATGCGCAGGACCTGACCCTTGACCGGGCGCAGCGGCACGCGTGCCTCGGGCGGGATTCCTCCCAGGGTCGCCGACCAGGGCCCGGCGGCGATCACCACCTGGTCCGCCTCGATCTGGTCGCCTGCGCGGAGCCGCGCCCCCCGCGCCCGGCCGCCGGCCACCATCACTTCTGCGACCTCGGTGCCAGCCCGCAGCACCGCGCCGGCGCCACGAGCGCCGTCGGCCAGCGCAGCGGTCAGCCGGCGGGGATCGACCGCATGATCCTCGGGGAGCTCCAGCGCGAGTCGCAGTGCCGGGGCGAGCGCGGGCTCGAGCCGACGTGCTTCGCTGGCACGCAGCCGATGCGCTGTCAGGCCGAGCCCATGACGCATCGCGAGCTCCCGGGTCAGCGCCTCCGCCTCGTCGTCGTCGCGGGCGGCCAGCAGCGTGCCGCAGCGCAGGTAGCCCGGATCGCGCCCGGAGGCCTCCGCCAGTTCGTGCACGAACGCCGGATACGAACGAGCGCTCACGATCCCGAGCGTCAGCAGCGGTTGCTCGCATGGGTCGGCCTCGGCGACGGGCGCGAGCATCCCGGCTGCGACGTACGAGGTCGCCCCACCGAGCTCGCCGCGCTCGAGCACCGTCACGCGCAGCCCGCGCTGCGCCGCCCGCCATGCGACTGACAGCCCGATCACCCCGCCGCCGATCACGACGACGTCTGCTGATGCTCCGGTGTGCTCGTGCAAGGAACCTCCGTGCTCAGGCTAGCGCGACGCCCCTGCCAGACTGCACCGATGATCGATCACCGGCGTGAGCGTCTCGTCGCCGCGCACCTGTACCTCGTCTGCGACGAGCGGCCGGACGAGCTCATCGACGCCGCCCTGCGGGGCGGCGTCGACATCGTGCAGCTGCGGTGCAAGCACGCCTCCGACGAGCAGGTCCTCGCCGTGGCCCGTCGTTATGCGCGCGTATGCGCTTCATACGGGGCGCTGTTCATCCTCAACGACCGCCCTGACCTGGTAGCGGCCGCGAGCGCCGATGGCGTGCACATCGGGCAGGACGACATGCCGGTCGCGCACGCCCGGGAACTGATCGGCGAGAGCCGCCTGATCGGGCTCTCGACCCACACCCGCGCACAGGTGGGCGACGCCATCGACGGAGCGGATTACATCGGCGTGGGCCCGGTGCGCCAGACCCCCACGAAGCCCGGACGGCCCGCGGTCGGGCTCGAGCTCGTGCGGTATGCGGCGGCGAACGCGCAGCTGCCCTTCTTTGCGATCGGCGGGATCGATCTCGCGATCGTCGGGGACGTGCGAGCCGCGGGAGGGGAGCGGGTCGCGGTCGTGCGCGCGCTTGTCGAGTCCTCGGACCCGGAGCGCACCGCGCGTGAACTGCTGGCGGCCCTGAGAGGACCGGGAGTATCCGCGGCGGCCGCGGAGAGCGAGCGCGTTGGGGCAGCGTAGCCGCAAGCGCGGCCGCCGGGACAAGCCGGCCGATCCCACGTGTGATGTTGGCGAGCGCTCTCGTCGCGAGACCGCTCCCCAGCAGCCCGCACCAGCGCGCGCCGCTCCACGGAAGCCGGCGGTCAGCCGCTCGGAGGAGCGCAACGCGGCGGTCCGGGCGACGCTGGCGCCGCTCGCCCCGGGGGAGCGGCCGTGGGCTGTGAGGATCGGCGTGGTGATCGCGCTGTTGGTGGGCGCCGGCAATCTGCTCGATGTGATCGCCGGGGCACGGATCGGCTTGGGCGGCACACACGCCGGGGTTCCCGGAGTGGTGCTGTTCTCGGTCCTGATGATCGTCTGCGCCGTCGGGATGTGGCAGCTGCGCTATTGGGCCGTACTCGGCTTCCAGGCGATCCTTGTGCTGGTGATCCTGATCTTCACCCTGCTACTGATTCGTGCCAGCAACCTGCTCGGCTTCGTGGTCGCGATCGTCGTCGTCGGCGGTGGCGGCCTGCTCTTCTACAAGCTCGTACGGACGCTCAGCCGGATCCAGCTGCCGAAGTACAAGGAGCAGTAGGGGCGGATCGACACCGCTCGCACAAACGACCGATACGCTCCGGACGGATGCCGAACGCCTCATACGACTGCGTGGTGATCGGCTC
>QHBV01000260.1:4400-4998 GCA_003244035.1 Solirubrobacterales bacterium
CGGCGGTGATCGAGCAGGACAAGGTCGGCGGTCGCTGCCTGAACTACGCCTGCATCCCGGCAAAGGCGGTGCTGCGAGTCGCCGACGTGCTCGCCGAGGTGCGCGACGCCGATGAGTTTGGGATCGAGGTGGGCGAGCCAACGATCGACTACGCGGCGATCAGCGCCCGCCGGGAGAAGGTGGTCTCGACGCTTACAGGCGGCGTCTCGAGCTTGCTCAAGAAGAACGGCATCGACCTGATCGAAGGCGAAGGGACCTTGCGCGGCGGAGGTACCATTGAGGTCGGCGGCGGCGAGCTGGCGGCGAGGACGATCGTGCTCGCGACAGGATCGGTCAAGCAGCCGATTCCAGGGGCCCGGTTTGGGGGCCGGGTGATCGGAACCGAGGAAGCGTGGGCGCTGCCCGCGCTGCCGAGCACGCTCGCCGTCGTCGGAGCGGGCGCGTCGGGCGCGGAGATCGCCTCGGCGTACGCACGGCTCGGGGTCGAGGTGCTCCTGTTCGAAGCGCTCGACCGCGTGCTGCCCGCCGAGGATGCCGACATTTCCGCTCTGGTCGAGCGGGGACTGCGTAAGCAGGGCATCGCGATCCATACGAGCAC
>QHBV01000260.1:5107-5637 GCA_003244035.1 Solirubrobacterales bacterium
GCGGCCTGATCGAGGTCGGCGAAGCGCTGCGTACGAGCGCCGAGGGGATCTACGCAATCGGGGATCTCGTCGCCGGGCCCGCGCTCGCCCACAAAGCCTCCGAGGAGGGCGTGGTCGCGGTGGAGGATGCCGCCGGCATGACGACCCGTCCGATTGAGTACATCTACATCCCGCGGGCCACTTTCTGCGCCCCGAACGTCGCCAGTTTCGGCCTGACCGAAGCGCAGGCGCGCGAGGCGGGGCACGACGTGGTCGTGGGCAAGCTCCAGTACGGGGCGGTGGGAGCAGGCACGGTATATGGAGATCGCACGGGCCTGGTCAAGATCGTCGGCGAGCGGCGTTACGGGGAACTGCTGGGCGGCCACATCGTCGGCGCGAAGGCGACCGACCTGATCCAGGAGCTCGTCACCGCGCGCTCGCTCGAAGGCGGGTATCCAGAGCTCGCGCGCATCGTCCATGGCCATCCGACCCTGTCGGAGGCGGTGATGGAAGCTGCCCGCGCTACCGATGGCTGGCTGATTCACGGCTAA
>QHBV01000260.1:5731-7295 GCA_003244035.1 Solirubrobacterales bacterium
TGCTACCTGGTCGCCGAGCAGATCATGGCCGCATTGCCGCAGCCGCCCGAATGGGAGCCGGTGCTCGGAACGCTGGTGTGCGCCGGTGCGCCCGAACCCCATCCCGACCGCGAGCTGATCGAGCGCCGGGCCGCCGAGCTGGCCCTGCAGCCGCTGCGCTGGCCGGGGAGCTGGCCGGTGGACTCACAGCTCGCGATGCTCGTTGCGACTTATTGCAAGCGTGTCGGCCGTGGTGTCGCGTTCTCGCTCGCGGCCTTTCGCCAGGAGTTCGCGGGCGGGCGGGATCTCGCGGATCGCGACACGGTCCTGATCGCGGCGGCCGCGTGCGAGTTGCACCCGGCCGCCGTATTGGGGGCGATGAAGCGCCGGTCGGTGGGAGGTTCGCTGCAGCAGGCCAGTGCGCGAGCGCGGTTGGCCGGTGTGCGATCGCTGCCGGCGATTCAGATCGGCTCGCGCGTGTTCGAAGGCGATGCGGCGATCGATGGCGCCAGCCGTGCGCTGGAGGAGGAACGGTGAGGGCCAACCGGGCGTTCCACCTGATCGTCTCACGGGAGGGGGTTGAGCCCGCGTTCCTGGCCGACCCCAAGCGCCTGGATCGAATCGAGGTCGTCTCGATCGACGACGGCGAAGTGGTTCTGTACTGGGAGATGCCGCCAAAGGACGCCTCGCGCCTGCTCAAGTCGCTGCGCGCCGATCTCGTGACGATGGACGCCGCGGAGTTCATCAGCACGTGGGAGGGCGCCGATGTGGGGGAGTAGCTCGCCGGCGATCGCTTCAGCGACTATGTTGCACACGATGGCCGGCGCAAAGGGAGAGGCTTCGGTCTGGGAGCTGGACCGAGCGCAGCGTGCGATTGCCCGGCGGAGCGCCGAGGCAAGGGCGACCATCCCCGACCTCGACCTGACCGTTGAGGTTGACATGGAGGCGTGCTTGGCGCTCCCGGACGAGCTCCCGTGCGCGAGCACCGCGCTGCTGGTACGGGCCAGCGCGCTCGCGCTGCGCCAGCTCCCCCGCGCCAACGGTGCATATCGTGAAGGCCGACTGGAGCTGTACTCGAGGGTCAACGTGGGCGTGGTCCTCGCATCCGTGGAGACGTACGCGATCCCGACGGTGTTCGACGCCGACGGTAAGTCCTTGTGGGAGCTGGGGGGCGAGATCTCGCAGCTCGCAGCGCGCGCCCGCGAGGGCGAGCTCTCCCCGCCTGAGCTCGCCGGCGCGACCTTCACCGTTTCGAACCTGGGACCGTGGGGGATTGGAAGCTCGACCCCGCTGGTCCTCGCGCCACAGGCAGCGGCGCTGAGCGCCGGAGCAATCCGAGAGATACCCGTGATCCGCGACGGAGCTATCGTCCCCGGCCACGCGATGACGCTCAAGCTAGTCTGTGACCATCGGATCCTCTATGGCGCACACGCGGCCATGTTCCTGGCGCGGATCAAGGCCCTGATGGAGCGAGGGGCGACGCCACCCCAACCACCCCAACCACGCCAAGGCGCGCCCGCGAGCGAGATGCCGTGAGCGATCCACTGGAGGACACAGCTCGACGGATCGCGCAGCGCGGGCGGGA
>QHBV01000261.1:0-2117 GCA_003244035.1 Solirubrobacterales bacterium
CCGCCGTCGCCCAGGTGATCGCCGCCGGCAACGCGATCGCGACCCTGCCGTACATCTGGGGCGGGGGCCACGGCTCCTTCCAGGCCAGCGGCTACGACTGCTCGGGTTCGGTCAGCTACGCGCTGGCGGCCGCCGGCCTGCTGAGCTCCCCACTGGACTCGACAGGCTTTGAGAGCTGGGGACTTCCCGGTCCCGGCCGCTGGATCACGGTGTACGCCAACGCCGGCCACGCGTTCATGGTCGTCGACGGACGTCGGTTCGACACCGTCGCGCTCGCGCAGGGCGGGACGAGGTGGTCGACGTCGATGTCCGAGGACACATCGGCATTTGTCGCGCGCCATCCTCCGGGTCTATAGGGATCCCGTTCAAGGTCGCCGGGCCTGCGGGCCCGGCGACCACCCCGCTAAAGGCCATAAAGTACGCCGCCCCGAACAGGAGACGGCATTGTCGAGCAATACCTTCGGTACGAGGGCGACTCTCACCCTCGGCGAGCGTGCGTATGAGATCTTCCGGCTGGATGCGCTGCGACCGCGGTTCGATGTCGCTCGTCTGCCCTTCTCGCTGAAGATCCTGCTCGAGAACCTGCTGCGCAACGAGGACGGGGAGTTGATTCGAGCGGCCGATATCGAGGCGCTCGCCGGCTGGAGCCCAGGCGAGGAGCCGAGCAAGGAGATCGCGTTCACGCCGGCACGGGTTGTGATGCAGGACTTCACCGGGGTGCCGGCGGTCGTTGACCTCGCCGCGATGCGCGACGCGATCGCGGTGATGGGCGGCGATCCGGGGAAGATCAACCCGCTGGTGCCCGCCGAGCTCGTGATCGACCACTCGGTGCAGGTCGACGTGTTCGGAACCAGTGCCGCGTTCGAGCGCAATGCCGAGCTCGAGTTCGAGCGCAACCAGGAGCGCTACGCGTTCTTGCGCTGGGGACAGGGCTCGTTTCAGAACTTCAAGGTGGTTCCCCCCGACACCGGGATCGTCCACCAGGTCAACCTCGAGTACCTCGCGCGCGTGGTCTTCACCGACGACCAGCTCGGTCAGGCGTACCCGGACACACTGGTCGGCACCGACTCGCACACGACCATGATCAACGGGCTGGGGGTGCTCGGCTGGGGCGTCGGCGGAATCGAGGCCGAGGCCGCGATGCTGGGGCAGCCGATGTCGATGCTGATCCCGCAGGTGCTCGGGGTCAAGCTGATCGGTGAGTTGCAGGAGGGGGCGACCGCCACCGACCTCGTGCTCACCGTTACCGAGCGGCTGCGCGAGCATGGAGTGGTCGGCAAGTTCGTCGAGTTCTACGGCGCGGGGCTTCCCAAGCTCCCACTCGCGGATCGCGCGACGATCGGCAACATGGCGCCGGAGTTCGGCTCCACCTGCGCGATCTTCCCGATCGACGCCGAGACACTGCGCTACCTGGAGTTCTCGGGACGGCCACGCTCGCTGATCGAGCTGGTGGAGGCGTACGCCAAGGAGCAGGGGCTGTGGCACGACGAGGACTCCACGCAGCCCGTATTCAGCGACGAGCTCGAGCTCGACCTCGCGACAGTGGTGCCGAGCATCGCCGGTCCACGGCGCCCGCAGGACCGCGTATCGCTGACGGAGTCAAAGGCGGCATTCCGGATCGCGCTCGAGGGTTATCTGCCCGCGGATGAGCTACCCGCGCACGGCCGCGGCAATGGTGGCGAGGACCAGGCGCTCGCGGGCTCATTCCCCGCGAGCGATCCCGTGGCCACCCACGTGCTCAATGGCGTGGGTCAGAAGCCGGCCCCCGCGCTCCCCACGGCCGGCGACGCCGGCGGGACGCAGCTGGCCGAGCGCAGACCGACGCGCACCGCGGTCACCCTCGTGGACGGAACCCAGACCGACGTCGACCACGGGCACGTGGTGATCGCGGCGATCACGAGCTGCACGAACACGTCGAACCCATCGGTGATGCTCAGCGCCGGCATCCTCGCGCGCAACGCCGTGCGGCGCGGGCTCACGGTCAAGCCCTGGGTCAAGACCTCGCTGGCGCCGGGGTCGAAGGTCGTGACCGAGTACCTCGACCGCGCCGGCTTGACCGAGCCCCTCGAGGCGCTCGGCTTCCACCTCGTGGGGTACGGCTGCACGACCTGCATCGG
>QHBV01000261.1:2147-2299 GCA_003244035.1 Solirubrobacterales bacterium
ACCTGCATCGGCAACAGCGGGCCACTGCCACAGGAGATCTCGGATGCGGTGGGCGCAGAGGACCTCGCGGTCGTCTCGGTGCTCTCGGGCAACCGCAACTTCGAGGGTCGGATCAACCCGGACGTGAAGATGAACTACCTTGCGTCGCCGCC
>QHBV01000261.1:2326-3070 GCA_003244035.1 Solirubrobacterales bacterium
CGAGCCACTCGGCGAGGACGCCGCCGGCGTGCCCGTCTTCCTCAAGGAGATCTGGCCGAGCACCGCCGAAGTCGCCGCGACCGTCGAGCAGGCCGTCCAGTCGGACATGTTTCGCAAGAGCTATGGCGAGGTGTTCGACGGAGACGAGCGCTGGGCCTCGCTGCAGGTTCCGACCGGAGAGCGCTTCGCGTGGGCACGGGACTCGACGTACGTCCGTCGCCCGCCCTTCTTCGAGGACCTCCCACCAGAGCCGGAGCCGGTGAGAGACATCGAGGGGGCCCGTGTACTCGCCGTGCTGGGCGACAGCGTCACCACCGACCACATCTCGCCCGCCGGCTCGATCAGGCGCGACGGGCCGGCCGGGCGGTACCTGGTCGAGCACGGCGTTCTGCCCAAGGATTTCAATTCCTATGGGTCGCGCCGCGGCAACCACGAGATCATGATGCGCGGGACGTTCGCCAACATCCGCCTGCGCAACCGGCTGCAGACGGGCGAGGGGGATCCGCTTCCCGAGGGCGGCGTG
This sequence comes from Solirubrobacterales bacterium, assembly GCA_003244035.1. Classification (GTDB taxonomy): domain Bacteria; phylum Actinomycetota; class Thermoleophilia; order Solirubrobacterales; family Solirubrobacteraceae; genus Palsa-465. The sequence goes on from QHBV01000261.1 coordinate 2,850, forward strand.
ACCCTGTACCTCGATGGCGAGGACGGCCAGCAGATGCCGATCTACGACGCCGCGATGCGCTACGCGCAGCAGGGCACGCCCTTGGTCGTGCTCGCCGGCAAGGAATATGGGTCCGGCTCCTCCCGGGACTGGGCGGCCAAGGGTACGAGCCTGCTCGGCGTGCGCGCCGTGCTCGCGGAGAGCTTTGAGCGGATCCACCGCTCGAACCTGGTCGGCATGGG
>QHBV01000261.1:3129-3858 GCA_003244035.1 Solirubrobacterales bacterium
GGCCTCGCCGGGGCCAAGGTGATTCCACGGGAAGTGACCGTGTGTGCGGATGACCGGGACCTCCGAGTCACGGTCAGGATCGACACCCCCCAGGAGCAGCGCTACTTCCGCCACGGCGGGATTCTGCAATGCGTGCTCAGGGAGCTACTGGCGTCCTAGTGGCCGTTCCGGAGCTCCTGCGAGGGTTGCTGAGCGCGGCCGGCCCGTCCGGTCACGAGACCGGCCCCGCGCGCGTATGGCGCGAGTGGTGCAGCACGTTTGCCCAAGAGGTCGGGGCCGACCACGTGGGGTCCTCGTTCGCGCGCGTACCCGGGACTGGCGGCGGGCCTACGCTGGCCGTGATCGGCCACATCGACGAGATCGGCCTGCACATCTCCCACATCGACGACGGCGGGTATCTGTGCTTCGGGCAGGTCGGCGGCTGGGACCCGGTGGTCTTGATCGGACAGCGCGTACTGGTGCACACACGGAGCGGTGCGATCGCCGGCGTGATCGGCCGCAAGCCCATCCACCTGATCAAGGAGGACGATCGCAAGCGGGTTCCCGAGCTCAAGGATCTCCACATCGACGTCGGCGCCAAGGACGGCGACGAGGCACGCTCGCTGGTGCGGATCGGAGACGTGGCGGTGATCGACGTGGCGCCCCTCGAGCTCCGCCACGACCGTGTCGTCGCGCGCGCGCTCGACAACCGCGTCGGCTGCTACGTGGCGGCGGAGGCGGCGCGGTTGG
>QHBV01000261.1:3920-4348 GCA_003244035.1 Solirubrobacterales bacterium
TCGCGGACCAGCGTCTTCGCCCACCGGCCCGACCTGGCGATCGTCGTCGACCTGACCTTTGCCACCGATCAGCCCGGAATCGAGCTCGGCCCGATCACCAAGCACACGCTTGGCTCGGGCCCCGTGATCGCCCGCGGCACCACGCTGCACCCACTCGTGTTCGAGCTGCTGTACGAGGCCGCCGAAGCGCAGGAAATCCCATTCACCGTCGAGTCGCTGGGAAAAGGGACGGGCACAGACGCGGATGCGATCCATCTGAGCCGCGCGGGGGTGCCGACCGGACTGGTCTCCGTGCCCTGCCGCTACATGCACTCCCCTGTCGAGATGGTCGCGCTCGACGACGTCGACGCAGCCGCGCGGCTGATCGCAGCGTTTGCGGGCCGGCTGCAGCCTGGCATCTCGTTCGAGCGTTGAAATGGCGCGGCGGT
>QHBV01000261.1:4374-5496 GCA_003244035.1 Solirubrobacterales bacterium
GCGAAGCCCTGCATGCGGCGCTGGCCGAGGTCCACGGGATCGCTCCGGCGAAGCTCGCCACCCCGGTCGTGGCCCCGGCTGGTCGCACCGACGGAGAGATTGCCCGCTTGATCCTGCTCGGCGCAGGGGTCTCGGCGGAGCAGATCGACGAGCGTGCGGATGCGGTTCGCGAAGCGTGCTGCGAGCTCTACGCACGGTTCTCGACTGACGACCTATCCCACACCGTGCTGCCTGGCGTGCCCGAACTGCTGGCCTGGCTGTCGGGTCGCGAGAATGTGACGCTCGCCCTGCTCACCGGCAACTTCCAGCCGGTTGCCCGGCTGAAGCTCGCGCGAGCCGGGATCGGGCGCTACTTCCCCTCTGGCCAGGGGGCGTTCGGCTCAGACGCCGAGGACCGGGTGGCGCTGCCGGTGATCGCCCGCTTGCGGGCGGGCCGGACCGGCCACCCGCATCCCCGTTCGAGGACGATCTTGATCGGCGACACACCACGGGACATCGCTTGCGCTCGCGCGGACCGGGTGCGCTGCGTGGCGGTGGCGACCGGGCCGTATCGCATCGAGGAGCTGGCGGCCGCTGACGCGGTCGCACGCGACGCGGCGGGGGTGCGAGAGCTGCTTGGCCTGCCATGTAGAGCTTGATCTCGGGGCTCACGGGACATCTCCCGTCGCAATCGGGCGTCCGCTCGCGTGGCTGTACTGCGACCACGAGCCGGGATAGAGCCGCCCGGGACCGTAGCCGGCGAGTTCGAGCGCGAGCAGGTTGTGGCAGGCGGTGACGCCGGAGCCGCAGTATGAGACCACTGAGGCGCCCGCGCTGACGCCGGCATCCGCGAAGCGCTCGCGGAGCTGCTCGGCCGGCAGGAACCGGCCCCGTTCGTCGAGGTTCTCCCGGCATGGCAGGCTGCGCGCCCCCGGTATGTGCCCGGATCGAGGGTCAAGGCCCTCGTGGTCTCCCCGGTAGCGCTCGCGGTTGCGGGCGTCGAGGACGATGGTCGCTTCCCCCGCACCGGCACGCGCGGCCACTTCCTCGATGCCGGCGAGCCGTTCCGCGGGCCACGGCCGGGCCGAGAAGCTCGCCCGCGTACGCCGCGGGGTATCTCGCTCGAGCGGACCGTCGTACACG
>QHBV01000261.1:5519-11468 GCA_003244035.1 Solirubrobacterales bacterium
TCGTAGGCCACCACCGTGTCCTCGTCGGCGATCCCGAGCCGCGCCATGCCCTCAGCGAACCGCTCCGGGTCGGGCAGCGGGTGACGCCCCGCCGCCGGACTGCCCGGACCCGAGCACCAAGTCTCCAACTCCACGAAAACCGCCCCAGGCAGGTGACCCTGATCGTAGGCTTCGCGCCCGGAGCGACCGTCCAGGTACCAGCGGGCATCGGCCAGGACAACCCCCTCGCGCTGCGCTTGGCACCAGTCGAGGTCGACAACCGGAGCGGTCATCCCGCCTACGATACGACCCCGGGGCGCCAGCACCCGGTGACGAGGACGGCCTCGGATCAAACCCGCGACGCCTAGCCCCGTACGAGCTTCTTATATGTAAGGCGCTTCGGCCGTTCGGTCTCCGCGCCGCCCGTTTCGCGGCGGAAGGTCTCGTACGCCTCGAAGTTCCCCTCGAACCAGCGCGCCTGCGAATCGCCTTCGAACGCCAGCACGTGCGTCGCGATCCGGTCGAGGAACCAGCGGTCGTGCGAGACCACCACGGCGCAGCCGGCAAACGCCAGCAGCGCCTCCTCGAGTGCCCGCAGCGTGTCGACATCGAGGTCGTTGGTCGGCTCGTCGAGCAGCAGCAGGTTGCCCCCGGAGCGCAGCAGCTTCGCGAGGTGCAGGCGGTTGCGCTCCCCGCCTGAGAGCTTGGCGACGCGCTGCTGCTGGTCGGAGCCCTTGAAGTTGAAGCCGGCGACGTAGGCCCGGCTGTTGATCGTCCGCTCACCCAGTGCGATCTGGTCCTGGCCGCCGGAGATCTCCTCCCAGACGGTCTTGGCGGGGTCGAGCTCCCGCGTTTGATCGACCCATGCCACCTGGACTGTGTCCCCGATGCGCAGCGTCCCCGCGTCGGGCTGCTCGGCCCCGGTGATCATCCGGATCAGGGTCGTCTTGCCGGCGCCGTTGGGGCCGATCACGCCGACGATCCCACCGCGCGGCAGGCTGAAGCTCAGGTCGTCGATCAGAAGGAGGTCGCCGAAGGACTTGCGCAGTCCCTCGGCTTGGACCACGACCTCTCCCAGCCGTGGCCCCGCGGGGATGTGGATCTGCACCTGGTCGAGCTTGGCGTTGCGGTCCTGCGCCAGCAGCGCCTCGTAAGCGTTCAACCGCGCCTTGGGCTTGGTGCGCCGCGCGCTCGCGCTCGAGCGCACCCACTCGAGCTCGCGCTCGATCGTCTGGCGCCGCGCGGTGTCCTGCCGTGCCTCGGTCTGCATCCGCATCCGCTTCTGCTCGAGCCAGCCCGAGTAGTTGCCCTGATACGGGATCCCGCGCCCGCGATCGAGCTCGAGGATCCAGCCCGCGACGTTGTCGAGGAAGTAGCGGTCGTGGGTGACGGCGACCACCGTGCCCGGATAGTCGCCCAGGTGACGCTCGAGCCACGCGACCGACTCGGCGTCGAGATGGTTGGTGGGCTCGTCGAGCAGCAGCAGGTCGGGCTGGGAGAGCAGCAGCCGGCACAGCGCGACGCGGCGGCGCTCCCCGCCCGAGAGCAACGAGATCTCGGCGTCGCCGGGCGGGCACCGGAGCGCGTCCATCGCGATCTCGAGGGTCGTCTCGAGGTTCCAGCCATCGACCGCGTCGATTCGCTCCTGCACGCTGCCGAGCTCGTCGGCCGTCTCGTCGGAGTAGTTCATCGACAGCTCCTCGAAGCGCTGCAGCAGCGCTGCGGTCTCGGTCACTCCCTGCTCGACGTTGCCGCGCACGTCGGTGGATGAGTCGAGCTGAGGCTCCTGCTCGAGCAGGCCCACGCTCGCGCCCGGCGCGAGCTGCGCCTCGCCGTCATAGCCGTCGTCGAGTCCCGCCATGATCCGCAGCAGCGTTGACTTGCCGGCGCCGTTGTAGCCGAGCACCCCGATCTTCGCGCCCGGGAGGAACGACAGCGAGATATCGCTGAGTACCTGGCGGTCGGGCGGGTGGCGGCGCGAGAGCTTGTACGTTGTGAAGATGTACTGGGCGGACACCGGGCCGAGGTTAGCTGTCCGCGCCCGCCGGGCGGCCCGCGGCGGGTGAGCCATGCTGCGGGTCCTCGCCGCGGTGCTGGCGCTGATCGCGGTCGGCTGCATGTCGCTGGCGATCGTCGGGATGGTCACCGGGCGCCCCGGCGACCGGGCCGGGGGGCTGATCCGGGCGCTCGCGGTGCTGTGCTTCGCGCTGGCGGTCGTGCTCAACGTGATCGCGCACCGCTAACTGACTTGGTTGGCTCAGCGGCGGGCGAGAATTGAGCCGAACATAACTCCCTATCGTCTGTACAGGTCGGCGGCGTCAGCCCTCGGGCTGCCAGCCGCTGAGAACCCAGCGGTTCGCGCTCAGCTGGACCACCGTCGCCAGCGCCAGGTGCCAGGCGGGTCGCAGGCCCTGGTAGGCAGAGGTGTTGGTGGCGGTCGTCAGCTCACGCGTGACGACGACGTAGCGATTGCGTGCTCCGATCAGCGGCGCGATTGCCTCGATCGTGCCGCCGTTGGCGATCCCGCCTCGTTGGAGCTCGTAATTCCCGGCAGTCTGGGCGGCGGCGAGCGCCATCGCCGAGCGGGCCTGGCCAACGCTCTCGGATGCGAGCGAGCGCATCTGCCCGGTGACCGTGTCCGCGGTCCAGTTGATGTAGCGCTGAGCGAAGGCGCCGATCGCCTGCAGCGCGCTGGCCGCGCCGCCGGCCTGCTGTGCCGGCGGCGCGGGTGAGGGGTACTCGTGGGTCGTTTGGGCCTGGGCGAGCTTCGACTGCGTCGTCGTCTGCGCGCTCGGCGGGGCGATCGTGGCGCAGCCGGTCAGTGCGCAGATTGCGCCAGCGACCAGCACGGTTCTCATGGCCCGCATCGCTAAAGCCCTGCCGGGTGTCGCGCGACGAAGCCGGCCGAGCTACGCACGAGCGGGTGCCACCCGATCCCGGTGCTCCCGTCGCCGGGGCCGGCGGCGTCGTGGGTGTCCCACCGCAGGCCCGCCACGTACATGAACACGTGATCGGCGTCCGCATACAGCGTCACCCATCTTCCGGGTCCCGGCTGGCCAAAGGACTCGAGCTCGCTCGACGCGCCGCCATAGGTGACTGGCAGCAGCTGCGCCCCGTAGAGCAGGTGCTCGACGCTGCTCGAGCAGTCATACGCCGGCGTGATCTCCGACAGCGGCAGGCCGTGGGCGGCCCCGTAGACGTACGGCTTGCCGACGATCTGGTTGCCCGCGGCGATCATCTCCTTCACCGCCGCCGGCGCATCCTGAGGAGCCGCCGCGAGCCCGTTCGGGAGCAGGCGCGCACGTTGCCCGGGCGTCAGCGCGACCCCTGCCAGGGCTCCCGGCGCGCATGCGGTGGGATCGACCGAAGCCGCCGCGGGGGGTGTGAGCACGCTCGCCTCACCAGGCGCCTGCCCGAGGACGCCGGCGGCGCCGGCGTCGGGCGGTCGCTCGATCCGCACCGCTCCTGACCACAGGCCGTTCTGATAGGGAACCCCGATTCGCCCGGCGAGCTGCCACCACAGGTCGATCACCCGCGGGAGGCCTCCCACCGGACCGCCCCCAAACCCGAAGTCGCGCTTGTAGGCGATCGCCGAGTGCGCGGCCCACGTGACTCTGAGCGGCGTCAGGTACGACAAGCCGCCCATCGCCGTGGCTGTTTGCCAGGTCGGCCCCCCGAGCTCGGCGTAGGAGTCGGGGTGCGCGAGGAGGTCGTCTCCGCGCGCCCCGGTGGTGCCCGAGCTTGGGTCCCCCGGACCGCCGTACTCGCTCGCGCCGACGAGCTGGCCGGTTCCCGGTGGGCCCAGAACGATCGCGCCGGCCGCGCCTTCGCCGGCGCCCGTGCAGTCGCTGCTTTGGCTGAGCGCGCTGATCAGTAGCGCGAGCAACGCCACGCCGATCCCCGCCGTGGCGACCCCGGCGATCAGCCCGGCTGCCAGGAGGGCTCCGCTCCGGGGGCGCCGGCCCGTGCGGCCGCTCTGGTCGGTGGTGGTCATAGCGACGACCGTAGAGCATTTGAGTGCGGTTAGGGCCAATTGAGCCAAACATGTTGCATTTGCGGTTCTGGCTCGGTTTGACCGCGAATCGCTAACGTTGGTACGTCATGGCCCGGATCCTCGATGTCGAGCAGGCGCTGCTCCTGCTGGAGCTCGATCCTCCGTTCGATCAGCGCAAGGTGCAGCTCGCACGCCGGCGCATGGCTAAGCGCTGGCATCCGGACATCGCGCCGGCGGGCCGCCAGCACGAGCACCAACGTCACCTGCAGGCGATCAACGAGGCCGCCGACCAGCTCGCGCGGCTCGCCGATGCCGCTCGCGGCGGGCGCGTCAGCGCCGGCGCGGTGAAGGTCTCGGCGGCCGCCACCCGTCGCGCCCGCGAGGAGGCGGGTCGGCGCGCGTACGAGGCCGAGCAGCGCGAGCGGGCCTCGGCCCGGGACCAGGCCAAGTACGACCCGTTCGGCTCGCGAGTCCCCGATCATTCGGTGGTCCATCGCTACGCCCGCTGCCTCTCCTATCCGGAGTGGGGCGTGGGCACGGTCAGCGGGATCTACTTCTCCGGCGAGGGCGAGGACGTGCAGCAGTGGGCGCGAATGAGGTTCGCGGTGGGAGTCCGGACGGTGCCCGCCGGCTCGCTTCAGTTCGTGGACTTCTCGACGCCGGACGCGGCCGCCGACCGAGTCCAGCGTTTCGTGACCGCAGCACAGCACGCCCTCGCCGAGGGTGACGCCGCGCTCGCCGCCCAGCGGCTCGTCTATGCCCGCGACGCCGAGCCGGCAAATCCAGTCGTGCTGAGGCTGCTCACCGCAGCGTTCTGGCAGGCCGGCAACCTTCCAGCCGCGGCCCGCACCGTGCGCGACTGGGCGCGTGCAGAGTCAGACCGTCCCGCACCAGAGCGGTTCGCATCCCGGATCTACGAGGACATGGGGGCGCTGACGCTGGCGGTGCAGGCGGCTGCTCGAGCGGCGCAGCGCGGCCCCGGCGATGCATCCGCGTGGGAGCGACTCGGGCGCCTGTGGCTGCGGATGATGGATCGCGCTGCCGCGATCACGGCGCTCGAACGTGCGCGACTGCTCGGGCCCACGGTCGAAGGGCTGATCGACCTCGCGCTCGCATACCACCTAGCCGGCGACGTGGGGGCCGAGGTCTCGGCTGCGCAGGCGGCGACCCGTCTGGACCCCGAATCACAGCCGGGTTGGTCCGCTTACGCCCACGCGCTGGCACGCACCGACCGCGTGCGCGAATGCCTCGCGGCCTGCCGGCGGGCGCTTAAGCTCGCGCACGGTGAGGATGCTGAGGTCGCGGATCTGCTGGCGCGGATGCAGGCGGTACGGCCGCGCGGGGTGTCGGAGCGCAGCGCGGCGTAGCGGCCGGGCAGGCGGGTGGCCGCGGGTGCGCGGACGGAGCGTCTCAGGGCGAGGTCATGGAGCCCTCACGCCCGCACACGGGGCAGGACTCCAGCGCGGCCAGCGGCCGGCCGCCGCACGCGGGGCAGTCGTCGGCCCGCTCGAGCACGCCGAGCAGCTCGCCCACGCGGCACACGAGCAAGCGCTCCTCGTCGATTTCGACCCACGCCCCGGCCGAGGCGGGAAACACCACATGGTTCCCGGGCTTCACCGGCATCTGCACGCCGACGTGGTCCCACCAGTCGAGCCCCGGGCCGACCGCCAGCACAATCCCGTGCTGCGGCGGCGGCTCGTCTGAGCCAGGCGGCACCACCAGGCCGGAGCGCCGGACCCGATCAGGGTCGAGCTCCTTGATCACCACGCGGTCGAACAGGGGCCGAAGCTGATTTCGCATCGCTGCTGATCATAGGGCGGGCCTAGATCGCAAGAGCCCACGCAGGTGCCGCTCGTGTGCCGGGGCATTGCCGCCGGTCAGTCCTCGGCCTCGCGCTCTGACCGTGACCCCCATACGGTCGCGATCAGCGAGCGGCTCCCGCCCCGGTCGCGGTGCTCGCACAGGTAGATCCCCTG
>QHBV01000262.1 GCA_003244035.1 Solirubrobacterales bacterium
GATCAAACTCTCCGTGAAGAACTTCACACAAAGAGTCGTCTGGACCCGGCCCGCCAGGTGGCGGACACGATCCCGCCGAATGGCGGGTGGGTCCACGGGCCTGTCCCTGGTGGGACTAGGCCCTTGCGCCCATCGGTGGAGCCCAAATGTACACGGCGGGCTCCGGGGCGCAAGACGGGGNNCGGGGTCAATCTTGGCACCGCCGATCAGTTGGTCCAGCGAATGGACCGATCGAGCGGCGGCGTCGAACCTGGACACACTCCTCGACCGAGGGATCGGTCAAGGGGTGCGCATGCTGTTGAGTTTTCAAAGACCGTCGCGCCTCTTCGGGAAGGGCGTCCTTCCCGCGGCAACGCCCGGGAGCCAAAGCGGTTCCCAAGGCGGACCGGTGAGTATAGCGCCAGCAGGCGAGGGTGGGAAGTGCGGCGACGCTGACGGAGTGGCGGCCGCGGCTTCAGGACGATGCCGCGACGGCGCATTCAGGACAATACCTGCACCGTCACAGTCCTTGTCCGGGGCCGGTCGTCGAAGTCGATCAGGACCAGCTGCTGCCAGGTGCCGAGCGCGAGTGCTCCGCCCACCAGGGGGATCGACTCCGATGGTCCGATCACGGCTGCGCGCAGGTGCGCATGGGCATTTGTGTCGTGGTTTCGGCGGTTGTGCTCGTAGCTCCCGCTGGGGGGGATCAGCCGGTCCAGCAGCGTCTGGAGATCGTGCACGCCGCCGGGCTCGTACTCCATCGTCGTCACCGCCACCGTGGAGCCGGTGGCAAAGACGGTGACGAGCCCGCGGTCTACCCCGGCAGTCGCGGCCACGCTCGCGACGCCTTCGGTGATATCGACGACGTGTCCGTTTCCTGGCGTATCCGCTCGCAGCAGGCCGCCGTGTACCGCCATCTACGCCCCCCGCTCGAGCTTTACGCGAGCGAATCGCCGCTTACCGAGCTGCAGCACGCGGTCGTCCAACTCCGCACCATCCAGGTCCAGCGAGCCGTCCGGCAAGGGCTGTCCGTCCAGCCTGACAGCGCCCTGCGCGAGGCTTCGCCGCGCCTGGGAGGTGGAGACGCCGAACGCGCGGGCCAGCAGGGCGGGGAGGTGAATGACGGAGCCAACCCCGTCGACAGGCGCAGGCCACTGAACCGTCGGCACCCGGTCCGGGAGCTCGTGTCGGATGTGGATGCGGTCAAAGGCGAGCTCGGCCTCGGGCGCCGCGTGAGGTCCGTGAAAGCGCGTGACCAGCGCGCGCGCCAGCGAGCGCTTGGCGTCACGCGGGCTGAGCCCGCGTGGAGGCTCGGCGCCGAGCAGCAGCTCGTACCACGCCGCGAGCAGCGAGTCGGGCACGCTCAGGGTCTTGCCGTAGATCTCCTCGGGCGGATCGCTCACTCCGATGTAGTTGCCCAGCGACTTCGACATCCTGCGCACCCCGTCGGTCCCGGCCAGCAGCGGCATCGTCAGCACCACCTGCTCGGGCATCCCGTAGGCTCGCTGAATATCGCGGGCGAGCAGGAGGTTGAACCGCTGGTCGGTCCCCCCCAGCTCGACGTCGGCGCCCACCGCGACGGAGTCGTACCCCTGCAGCAGCGGATACAGCAGCTCGAGGATCGAGATCGGCGCGTGGGCCGCGAGGCGCTTGGCGAAGTCGTCGCGTTCGATGATCCTTGCGACCGTCGTCGTACGCGCCAGCCGGAACAGCTCCTCCATCGCCAGCTCGAGCCACTCGCTGTTGCGGCGAACCTCGACCCGGTCGGAATCGAGCACCGAGAACGCCTGCTCGGCGAAGGTGCGAGCGTTCTCCTCGATCTGCTCTGCTGCCAGCGCCGGCCGGATCTCGGACCGACCGCTTGGGTCGCCCACTCGCGCGGTGTAGTCGCCGATGATCAGCACGACCAGGTGGCCGAGGTCCTGAAACTCGCGCAGCTTGCGCAGGACGACGGTGTGACCGAGATGGATGTCGGGTGCCGTCGGGTCGATCCCAAGCTTGACGCGCAGTGGCCCTTCCCTGCCAAGCTTGCGCTCGAGCTCACCCGCCGGCAGGCTGTCGACCGCATCGCGCGCCAGCCACGAGGCCTGCTCGGCGGGCGTGGAGGGCACGGAAGCCATCCGCGCCAATGGTAGACTCCGACGCTTGCGGGGCTCAGAACCCGCTGCCCGCCGCCGCCCGGGCACGATGCGGTTCTCCCGCGCGTCGGCGCGGCCGCGCGGCATGAGTTCACGCCGGCGCAGACGCCTTCTTTTCGCATGAGCGACGTTGTCCACACCCCCATCCACGGCGACGATCCCCCGCGCCAAGGGCCCCGATTGTGTTCGCCCCCGTGAGAAGACGCCCGCGCCCACCGTCAGATGGGCAGCGGCCCCCGAAGCCGCGGCTGCGCAAGCTTCGATCGCTGCTGATCCTGCTCGGCCTGGCGACGCTCGCGGCCATCTCGACCGTGTTCGGGATGATGATGGCGGTCGCTTCCGACCTGCCCCAGCTGGAGAACAAGCAGCAGTACAAGCTGGAGGCGAACTCCTACCTGTATGACGACCAGGGCCGCCCGATCGGGATCTTCGCCCCCCCCAACCACGTGGTGATCGACACCTCTCCGCAGATCTCGTTGACGATGCAGCGTGCAGTCATCGCGATCGAGGACAAGCGCTTCTTGAGCGAGCCCGGAGTCGACATCCGCGGGATCGCCCGCGCCTTCGTCGCCGACGTGGCCGGCGGCGCTCGCCAGGGCGCTTCGACGATCGCCCAGCAATTCGTCAAGAATGCTCTGTCCGAGCAGAACAACCGCACCGTGTTCGAAAAGCTGCGCGAGGCCGCGCTCGCGTACCACCTGACCCGCAAGTGGTCCAAGCCGAAGATCCTGACCGAGTACCTGAACTCGATCTACTTCGGCAACGGCGCCTACGGCGTCGAGTCGGCGGCGCGTGTGTACTTCGGCAAGCGGCACGGCTTCGACGCGTCCGTCACCCCCGACCAGACGAGCCAGACCTCCGGCGGGTGCGGCGACTCGGCCCCCAAGATCATCCGACCGAAGTGCGCATCGGTGCTCACCCCGGCGGAGTCGGCGCTGCTGGCGGGAATGATCGCCTCGCCAACCGAGTTCGACCCGGTTGCCCACCCGGGCCACGCAACCGTTCGGCGCGACCTGGTGCTCAAGGACATGCTCAGCCAGCACTACATCACGACCGCTCAGTACAACGAGGGTCGGAACGAGCCGCTGCCCACCGCGAGCGACATCCAGCAGCCCACCGAGCCGACGGCGGCGCCGTACTTCACGAGCTGGCTGCGACCCCAGATCCTCGCCGCGGTGGCGCACGGCGCGCCGTCCAATGTCGCCGAGTACCGCGCATACTATGGCGGGCTCAAGATCCACACCTCGCTCGACCTCGGCATGCAGAAGGCGGCCGAGGACGCGATCAGCTCCGAGCTCCCGTCCGGATCGCAGCTCCCGAGCGCGTCGATGGTGGCGATCGACAACCGCACCGGCGAGGTGCGCGCGATGGTCGGCGGTCCGATCGTGAACGGCCAGGAGGACTACAAGGACTCGCCGTTCAATCTCGCTACCGAGGGTCACCGCCAGCCGGGATCGGCGTTCAAGCCGTTCACGCTCGCGACGGCGCTGGAGTCCGGGAAGTTCTCGCCGGACTCGGTGATCACCTCGGCGCCACAGGACTTCATCGTCCCCAACAGCGCCGGCAAGGAGCACTTCATCGTCCACAACTTTGGCAACACCTACTCCGGCCCGATCACGCTGACGCAGGCGACGACGATCTCGGACAACTCGGTCTACGCGCAGGTTGGGATCCAGACCGGAACCGAGCGGATCGCGCGCCTGGCCCAGCGGATGGGCATCCGCTCGCCTGTCTCCCACAACTACGCGATGATCCTCGGCGGGCTCAAGGAAGGAGTCACCCCGCTCGACCTCGCGCACGCCTACGAGACGTTTGCGACCGGTGGCAACAGGGTTTACAACCCGCAGCTCGGCGCTCACGACGAGGGCCCGACGGGGATCACCGAGATCCAGTGCGACCCGAGCCCGGCCTGCGGCCACGGCTTTGACATCAAGGACAAGCCGTTGCTCAAGCGCGTCCTGCCCCCCGACATCGCCAAGACCGTCCACGACATCCTGACGACGGTCGTTCAGTCGGGCACGGGGACGCAGGCGGCCATCTCCGGGGTCGACGTCGCCGGCAAGACCGGCACCACCACCAATTACGCCGACGCCTGGTTCGTGGGCTGGACGCCGCAGCTGACGACCGCCGTGTGGGTCGGATTCCCCAACAAGCTCGTCCCGATGACCACCCTCTACAACGGAGCACCGGTCGAGGGCGGAACGTACCCGGCGATCATCTGGCAGAACTTCATGACGCAGGCGCTTCAGATCTTCGCCAACGAGCAGGCACAGAAGCACCAGGGCACGACCACCACCACCACGACCGGGTCCAGCGCGGCCGGAACCGGTCCAGCCTCCGGCGGTCCGCCGGCCTCGAGCGTGACGACTCCAGCCGCCGCCCCCCCCACCAACGGGGGCGTGGGCGGCACCGGAGCCGGCGGCACGGGCGGGAACGCGGCCGGTGGCCAAGGCGGAGCCTCCGCCGGCGGAGGCGGAGGCTCAGCCGCCGGCGGTGGCTCCGCCGGCGGCTCGGGAGGCGGCGGTCGCGGCTCCGGCGGCGGCAGCGCGGGCGGCGGAGGCGGTAGCTCCGGCGGGGGAGGCGGATCCGGCGGCGGTGGCTCGGGCTCTGGCGGCTCAGGCGGTGCCGGGCTCGGCGGTCATTAGGCCCCACGACAAACCATCTGACGGTCTGGTGCGGCCATCTGTTTTCTCGTGAGCCTGAGCGTCAGGCGGCCGCGACGCGCCGCGACAGGAAGCGGCTACCGGTCAGGCAGAACCGCCACGGGAGCTCGACCGCGCGAGTGATCCCGATCCGGCGGTCCACTGAGATCGCCGGGTCGCGCCAGACCGCCGGCCGGCGGGAGATGACGACCGGGCCGCGGAGAAGGTCCCCCCCGTTGTGCGCGAGCTCGATCGCAAGTGCCTGGGTGAGCTTTCCCGGACCCGAGCACAGCTGGCGGATGGGCGCGACCCCGCGCCGCCTGCGCATCGCGTCGATGCCCTGCAGCGGCTCGAGTGCCCTGATCAGGACGGCAGCACCGACGCCCTCGGGCTCGCAGACCGCGTTCAGCAGTGCATGCACGCCATAGGACCTGTACACGTACGCGACGCCGGGCGGGCCGAACAACGTCCGGGTGCGGGGCGTCAGCCCAGCGAAGGCGTGGCACGCCGGTTCGGAGTCGTGGTATGCCTCGGTCTCGACAATCACGCCCGAGCACTCCCCGTGGGAGACGAGGCACCCCACCAGCTCGCGCGCGACCTCGAGCACAGGACGATCGTAGAAGCCCCGGCCGGGGCTCACGGCAGGCAGGCGCGCGCCTGCTCGAGCTGCTCGCGCACTCGCGCAAGGCTGGTCCCGCCCTCGGAGACCTTCGCCTCTAACCAGGCCCCGTCTCGCAGCACGGCGTAGTACTCCTCTCCGAGCAGCGGCGAGTGCGCCGCGAGCTCATCCGGGGCCAGGCCCGAGAGCGACTTGCCGGCGTCGAGCGCCGCTCGCACGAGCCCCGCCACGACGCCATGCGCCTCGCGAAAGGGCAGTCCCCGCCGCACGAGCAGGTCGGCGATGTCGGTGGCCGCCGGCAGCTCATCCGCTGCCGCGGCGGCCATCCGATCCCGCTTGAAGGCGATCGAGCCCATCATCCCCTGTGCAGCAGACAGGCACAGCTCGAGTGTGTCGGCGGTGTCGAACAGGTGCTCCTTGTCCTCCTGCATGTCCTTGTTGTAGGTCAGCGGCAGGCCGTGCAGCACTCCGTGCAGCGCGACCAGGTGTCCGGCTACCCGCGGGGCCTTGGCGCGCAGCAGCTCGGCGGCGTCCGGGTTCTTCTTCTGGGGCATGATCGACGAGCCCGACGACCACGCGTCGGAGAGCTCGCAGAACCCGAACTCCTCGCTGGAGAACAGCACCAGCTCGGCTCCCAGGCGGGAGAGGTGGGTGGCGCAGGTCGCCGCAGCCGCGAGGTAATCGAGGACGAAGTCGCGGTTGGAGACGGCGTCGATCGAGTTCGCCGAGACGCCCTGAAAGCCGAGCGCATCGGCCACCAGGCGCCGGTCGGTGTCGAAGTTCACGCCTGCCAGCGCGCCGGCCCCCAGCGGCAGCAGCGCGGTCGCGTCGGTAACCAGCCGGAAGCGCTCACGGTCGCGCACCAGCATCCAGACGTATGCGAGCAGGTGATGGCTGAGGTAGACCGGCTGGGCTCGCTGCAGGTGCGTGTAGCCTGGCAGCGGCCAGTCGAGGTGGCGCTCGGCGAGCTCGATCAGCGTGTGGGCGAGTCCCGCGAGCGCGCCGGCGGCATCGCCCGCACGCGCGCGCACGTACATCGCCATGTCGGTCGCGACCTGGTCGTTGCGCGAGCGCGCGGTGTGAAGCTTCCCCCCGACGGCGCCGGCGAGCTCGGTCACCCGGCGCTCGATTGCCATATGGATGTCCTCGTCGCCCGCGGAGAAGGTGAACGAGCCGTCGTCGAGCTCGCGCTGCACACGATCGAGCGCGCGATGCAGTTCGTCGCGCTCGGAGCCGGCGATGATCCCGCTGGCGGCGAGCATCGACGCGTGCGCCCGCGACTGCTCCACGTCGAACGGGGCCAGGCGCCGGTCAAAGCCGATCGAGTCGTTCAAGCGCCGGAAGTCGTCGTGCTGGGGCTCGGCGAAGCGGCTCATCGCGGCGATGGTACGGCCCCTTCGCCGACCCGCACGCGTGTGTTCACCACCGCGAGCCCCCGAGCGCCTGCACGAGCGCTTCGGTCACGCGCCGCACTTGGCCCTCGCTCATCTCGGGGAAGAACGGGAGCGCGATCGAGCGGGCAGCGACGTCCTCGCACACCGGGAACTCCCCCTCGCGGTGACCGAACCGCCGACGGTAGAAGCTCATCAGGTGCACCGCGGGGAAATACGGCTTGCTCGGGATGCCGCGTGTGCCCAGTGCGCGTACGATCGCGTCGCGATCGATCCCCCGCGGGAGCTGCACGACGAACACGAACCACCCGCGGCGAGCACCGCCGGCATCCGGGCACGGTAGCCGTACGCCCTCAACGGGCCCCAGCGCCTCTCGATACAGTGCAGCCACCCGCGAGCGGCCCGCAAGCATCTGGTCCAGGTGCTCGAGCTGGGCGAGCCCGAGCGCGCAGGCGATCTCCGGCAGGCGGTAGTTGAAGCCGAGCCGATCGTGGTCGAGCCAGCTCATGTCCGGAGCGCGGCCCTGGTTGCGCTCGGAGTCCAGCCGCTGCTTGAGCGCCGCATCGGCGACACTGACGATCCCGCCTTCACCGGTGGTCAGCTGCTTGTTGGCGTAGAAGCCGAACACCGCCGGATGACCGCGGCCGCCGACCGGCACCCCGTTCGCGTGAACGGCGCCCAGCGCCTCGCATGCGTCCTCGACGATCGGCAGGCCCAGAGCCTCGAGGGCCGGCAGATCGGCCGGATAGCCGAACACGTGCACCGGCAGCAGCGCCGCGGTGCGCTCGGTGACCGCGGCGGCCGTCGCCTGGGGCGAGATGTTCAACGTCAGCGGATCGATGTCGGCGAACACCGGCCGCGCGCGCTCGTACAGCGCCACGTTGGCGCTGGCGACGAACGAGAACGGACTCGTTATCACCTCCATGCCATCGCCGACGCCGACGGCCCGCAGCGCGAGGTGCAGGCCGGCCGTCCCGCTGGAGACGGCGCTCGCGTGCACCGCACCCACCCGGCCGGCGAACGCACGCTCGAACTCTCCCAGCGCCGGGCCGAGCGACAGCCGCCCGGAGCGCAGCACCTCGAGCACGCGCTCCTGCTCCCTGGCCCCGATGACCGGGCTGGCGAGCGGGATCGCCTCCGATACGGTCGCGCGCCTCAAGCCCGCGGCCGTTCGCATCCCTGTCACGAATCCTGCG
This sequence comes from Solirubrobacterales bacterium, assembly GCA_003244035.1. GTDB lineage: Bacteria > Actinomycetota > Thermoleophilia > Solirubrobacterales > Solirubrobacteraceae > Palsa-465. Next base: position 7,966 of record QHBV01000262.1, read on the forward strand.
CCGAGATCGCCCCGGTACTGGCCTGGCGTCCGCGGCTTTCGCCGCCCGCCCGCTCTCCGGGCCCGCCCACAGGGCGGCAGCCGCGTCGTCCGGCTACCTGCATCCCGTACTCGAGTGAGTCGACGAGCGCCTCCCACGAGGCCTCGATCACGTTCTCCGAGACGCCGATCGAGCCCCACACCGCCTCGCCATCGGAGGCGTCGAGCAGTACGCGCGTCACCGCGCCGGTCCCCTTGGCCTCGTCGAGTATGCGCACCTTGAAGTTCACCAGGTCGATGTCCCTCAGATGCGGGTGGATCTCGATCAACGCGTCGCGCAGCGCACGATCCAGGGCGTTGACCGGACCGTCGCCCTCGGCGGTGCGAACGTAGCGCTCACCGTCGACCCAGATCTTGATCGTCGCCTCGGTCTCCACCCGCCCGTCGGCGCGCTGCTCGACGATCGCCCGCCAGGACTCGAGGCGGAACAGCGGCACATATTCACCGGTTAGCTTGCGCAGCAGCAGCTCGAAGGATCCGTCCGCGGCCTCGAAGTGATAGCCGCGGTGCTCAAGCTCCTTCACGCGCTTCACGACGCGACCCACTGCCTCGTCGTCGAGGGCGATGCCGGCGTCTGTGGCGCGCGCGCGGACCGTCCCCTTGCCCGACAGCTCGGAGATCAGGACCTGCCGGCGGTTGCCGACCACCGCCGGATCGACATGCTCAAAGGTCGCGGGGTCGGCACTCACGCCGGCGACGTGCAGGCCGCCCTTGTGCGCGAACGCATTGCGCCCGACGAACGGCTGGTCGGGGTCCGGAGTGAAGTTCAGCAGCTCGTCGACGAAGTGCGCGGTAGGCGTCAAGGTGGCAAGCTGGGAATCAGTCAGGCACTGGTGGCCGAGCTTGAGCTGGAGGTTCGCGATGATCGAGGCGAGGTTGGCGTTTCCACAGCGCTCGCCGTAGCCGTTGATCGTGCCCTGTACGTGCGTCGCGCCCTGCTGCACCGCCACCAGCGAGTTGGCCACCCCGCAGCCGGCGTCGTCGTGACAGTGGATCCCGACGCCGACGTCGTGGGCGGCGAGCGCGCTGAGCACCAGCGCCATCGCCGCCTGCACCCGGTCCGGGAGCGTGCCGCCGTTGGTGTCACAGCAGACGACCGTCTCGGCGCCGCCACCGGCGGCGGCGCGCAGGCATCGCAGCGCGTAGTCGGGATCGTCGGCGAACCCGTCGAAGAAGTGCTCAGCGTCATAGACCACGCGCTTGCCCTCGCCGACCAGGAACGCCACCGACTCGGCGATCATCCGCAGGTTCTCCTCGCGGTCGACCCTGACGACCTTCCGCAGGTGCAGCGCCGAGGTCTTGCCCACGAGCGTGCAGACCGGCGCGCAGCACTCGGCGAGCACGCGCAAGGCCGGATCCTCGTCCGCCTCGACCCCACGCCGGCGGGTCATCCCGAACGCCGCGATCTCCGCATGCTGGAAGCGCTCATCCGCCAGCAGCTCGAACAGCTCGAGCTCCTTCGGGTTGGAGCCCGGGAATCCCGCCTCGATCAGATCGATGCCGAGCTCGTCCAGGCGGTGGGCCACGCGCAGGCGCTCCTGCGCGGAGAGCGACATCCCCTCTCCCTGCATGCCGTCGCGAAGCGTCGCGTCGTAGAGCTCGACCTGGTCCATCAGCTCATGCCGGCCCGGCCATCCGGGCGGGGCGCCCCGCTGGAAGCTCGACGACATCGAGCCAGTCGGCGTAGCGGGAGTCGCGTCCGTGGAGGGCCTGGTCGAAGACTCGTCCGACTTCCGTCGTGATCGGCCCCGGCCGTCCCGCGCCGATCCGATGGTCGTCGATCTCGCGCACAGGCACGAGCTCCGCCCCGGTGCCGGACAGGAACACCTCGTCGGCGAGGTAGAGCTCCGCACGCGCGAGGTCGCGCTCGATCACCTCCAGCCCCAGGTCGCGGGCGATCTGAACGATCGATCTGCGGACGATGCCATCGAGCGCCGAGGCCGTCTGGGGAGGAGTCAGGATCCGGCCGTCGCAGACCGCGAAGACGTTCTCGGCCGACCCCTCGGAGACGAACCCGTGCGAGTCGAGCAGAATCGCCTCCTGGTAGCCCGCCTTGGACGCCTCGACCTTCGCCAGCACGCTGTTCAGATAGTGCCCACATGCCTTCGCGTGCGGGATCAGCGCGTCGTGCGGGATCCGCCGCCAGCTCGAGACCTTGGCCCGGATCCCCTCGCGCTTGCCCTCCTCGCCGAGGTACGCGCCCCATGGCCACGCTGCGATCGACACCTCGACCGGTGAATCGAGCGGGTAGAGGCCCATGTGACCGTAGCCGCGGAAGACGAGCGGGCGGATGTAGCACTCGCGCAGCTCGTTGGCGGCGATCAGCTCGTGGGTCGCGGCGCGGAGCTCCTCGAGCGTGTAGGGGATCGGCATGTAGTAGAGCTCGGCCGACTTGAACAGGCGATCGAGGTGCTCGCGGTGGCGGAAGATCGCCGGTCCCTTCGGGGTTTCGTAGGCGCGCTCGCCCTCGAACACGCCGGTGCCGTAGTGCAGACCGTGCGTGAGCACGTGGACCTTGGCGTCCTCCCAGGCGACCAGCTCTCCGTTGTGCCAGATGAGGTCCGCTTGCTCCACTTCCACGATGCTCCTTTACAGGTGTCCGAGAACTGCCTGGGTGGCCTCTGCGGTGCTCGCGCTTCCCCCCAGGTCCGGTGTGCGCAGCCCCTCGGCCAGCGCCTGATCGACCGCCGATTCTACCGCCGCCGCCTGAGCCTCCATCGCGAGTCCGTGACGGAGCATCATCGCGGCGGACAGGAGCATCGCCAGCGGGTTGGCCGCGCCGGTGCCGGCGATGTCGGGCGCCGATCCGTGCACCGGCTCGAACACCCCCGGACCCTCGCCCGACAGCGACGCACTGGGGAGCATTCCGATCGAGCCGGTGAGCATCGCGGCCTCGTCGCTGAGGATGTCGCCGAACATGTTCTCGGTCAGGATCACCTCGAAGTGGCGCGGCGCCGCGATCAGCCGCATCGCGGCGTTGTCGACCAGCAGATGCTCGAGCTCGATATGGGGAAACTCGCTTCCGTGCACCTCTCGTACGACCTCCCGCCACAGGCGCGAGGTCTCGAGCACGTTGGCCTTGTCGACACTCGTCACCCGTGAGCGCGCCGCGCCGAACGCCACCCGCGCGATCCGTTCGATCTCCGCTCGCGTGTACAGGCACGTGTCCGAGGCGGAGTCCCTGGTCCGCGTCTTCTCGCCGAAGTAGATCCCCCCGGTCAGCTCGCGCACGACCAGCAGGTCGGTGCGCTCGATCAGCTCGCGCTTGAGCGGGCTGGCGTCATACAGGGCCGAGAGCGGCTTGACCGGGCGCAGATTGGCGAACAACCCGAGCCCCTTGCGCAAGGCGAGCAGTCCCTGCTCGGGGCGCGGCTTGGCGGGGTCGGTGGTGTCCCACCTCGGGCCCCCGACCGCTCCGAGCAGAATCGCGTCGGCAGCCCGGCACGCCTGCAGCGTCTCGTCGGTCAGCGCCGTCCCGTGCGCGTCGATCGACGCTCCCCCGAACAGGTGCTCCTCGAGCTCCCACTGCAGCTCGGGCCCGACCGCCTTCAGGACCGCGACCGCGGCCGGGATGATCTCGGGGCCGATCCCGTCGCCGGGGAGCAGGATGACTCGCGGGGACATGGTCTCCGGCCACCGTATCCGATCGTCTGGGGCGTTTGCACTGTCTGTCGGTCCCCTCCAAGCCCCACCCGTCCCAAGCCCGGCCCGCTCTACGCCCGCAGCGCGCTGATGTTGAGCCGCACGTACTCGAGCACCAGCGGCTCGCCGACCCGCGCGAGCACCCGGTCCACGAACCGCTCTCGCAGGTCCTCCGGGAGCGCCTCGAGATGCCGCAGCAGACACACCGTCCGGATGAACGCCCGCGGCTCGGACAGCGGCACCGACTTGAGCTCCAGCCAGCCGGACACCGCCGAGAACCCGGCGCGCAGGAGACGGTCCTCGGTCTGCGCCTCCGTCGCGTAGTTCCACGGCCGCTGCCAGTCCTTGAACCAGCGCTCGAACGGCTCCTCTCCCGCCACGGCGTCCGCCGCGCGGCGAAACCCGTCGATGTTGCCTCGCCCGCCGCACTGCGCCACCAGCCTGCCGCCGGGCTTCATCGCCCGCGCCAGCGCCGCGAACAGAGCGTCGTGATCGAGGATCCAGTGAAAGGTGGCGTTGGAGAAGACGACGTCGACCGGCTCGGGCAGCTCGAGCGCGACCAGGTCCTGGCACAGGACGGTCGCTCGCTCGCCGAGGGCACTCCGGGCGTGCGCCACCATCGCAGCGGAGGCGTCGACGGCGTACACGCGACCACGCGGGACGCGTTCGATCAGCTCCACGGTCACGCGGCCCGATCCGCAGCCGGCGTCGAGCACGACCTCGTCGCCCGCCAGCTCTAGGCGCGCGAGCTGCTCGTGCGCCCACCGCAGCTGCGGCTCGGAGATCCGGTCGTAGGTCGCGGCGTCCCAGTCGCCGGAGGCGGCTTCGTGGCTCACAGTGCCGTGGTGACCGGGCCGGCGCGCTCGCGCTCGCGCTCGTAGGCATCGATCTTCTCGTCCTGCGCGAGCGTCAGCGCGATGTCGTCGAGGCCGCCCAGCAGGCGGTGCTTGGTCTCGGGCTCGATCTCGAACCGTGCGCTGGCACCCGGCCAGCGCACTTCCTGGGCGCCGAGGTCGACCTCCGCCTCGCCGGCCGCCGCGATCGACGCGCATTCCTCACCGCTCAGAATCACCGGCAGGAGGCCGATCTTGGTGCAGTTGGAGCGGAAGATGTCCGCGAAGCTCGGCGCGATGATCGCCTGGAAGCCGTAGTCCTCCAGCGCCCACGGCGCATGCTCGCGGCTGGAGCCGCAGCCGAAGTTGACGCCCGCGACGAGGATCGGATTCGGCGGCAGCTCCCAACCGGGCTGCTTGGCCCAGTCGTAGAACAGGAACTCGCCGAAGCCGGTGCGCTGCACCCGCTTGAGGAACTGCTTGGGGATGATCTGGTCGGTGTCGACGTCGTCGCGGTCCAGCACCGAGACGCTGCCGCTGATCTTGTCTATCGCTTTCATCGCTGGTCCGCCTTCCCTTCCCGGGTGTCCACGAAATGTCCGGCGATCGCCGCCGCTGCGGCCATCTGCGGCGAGACGAGGTGCGAGCGAGCGCCGGCGCCCTGGCGCCCCTCGAAGTTGCGGTTGGAGGTCGAGGCCACGCGCTCGCCGGGTGCCGCGACGTCGGGGTTCATCCCCAGGCACATCGAGCAGCCCGCGCCGCGCCAGTCAAAGCCGGCGCGGCGGAACACCTCGTCGAGGCCCTCGCGCTCGGCCTGCGCCTTGACCTTCTGAGACCCGGGCACGACCATCGCGTAGACACCGTCGGCCACCCGACGGTCGCCCAGCACCGAAGCGGCGGCGCGCAGGTCCCCGATGCGGGAGTTCGTGCACGAGCCGATGAA
>QHBV01000263.1 GCA_003244035.1 Solirubrobacterales bacterium
GGCAAGGCGATCATCGCGATCGCAGTCGAGGGCGACCAAGCGCCCGACCGAGTCCGGATCAGGCGGATCCCCGACGTCACCAAGGACACGCTGACCGAGTTCGTGCTCGACCACGTCGCCCGCGGCAGCGAGGTCCGCACCGACGGCTGGCAGGGCTACTTCGACATCGGCCGTTACCGGTTCGCCCACGTCGTCACCAACGTGTCAGCTACCGGCGACCCAGCGCATGTCGCGCTCCCGCACGTCCACCTCGTCTCCTCGCTGGTGAAGCGCTGGATGCTCGGCACGCACCAAGGAGCGGTCAGTCACGCGCAACTGGACTACTACCTCGACGAGTTCACCTTCCGCTTCAACCGCCGCCGGGCACGGCACCGCGGGCTGCTGTTCTATCGCCTCCTCGAGGGCGCGCTCGCAGCCGAACCGCACCCCTACAAGGCTCTCACCGGCAGATCAGCCGCATAGTCAGACCCCATCTGAAATGGGTGCGGCTCGTCTGGAGGGACGTCATGCTTCGCGTGGGATGACGCCGTTGGCGTAGCGTCGGTCGTGGTGGCGGTGTCGTTCTTGGGCGAGGTGATAGTCCCAGTAGGCGTTGAAGTCGCTGTTGCTGATCAGCGCGCGTAGTTTGAGGATCGCTTCGGCTCCTTGGAGGCCCCAGCGGGCGCCGGTGATGTCCAGCCGGTCCTTGACCAAATGGCGGCAGGCGCCCTCGATCACGCCGGTCGCGATCGGCCAGCCGTTCTGAAGCGCGGTGGGGTAGTCGAGGTAGGGACGTTTGTTGAGCAGGTAGTCGGCGGCGCGGTCGGCCTTCGCGCGCTTGTCCTCGGGGAGGCGCAGGAGGGTGGCTTTGCGGCGGATCGCGGCGGCAACGATCCCGGCCTTGCCCTCGAGGATCGCGAGGGCCTTCTCGTGCACCCACTGCTCGGCGGCCGGGTCACTCTCCTGGTGGAAGCACCAGGCGGCGCCCCACAGGTACTCCAGGACGTGCACCACGTCGACCACGATCGCGACCTTGACCTTGCGGGTCTTGGCCTCCTGCTTGATCCGGTCGATCTGGTGGTTGTTGCCGTCCACCAGCGCCACCCACTGACGTTGGTGGACGGGGTCGCGGCGTTGCGCTTCGTCGAAGATGTCTGAGACGACGGTGGCGGCGTCCTCGACGACGGACGCAGTCAGCCACTTGTGCTTGGCCTTCGGCACCGGCAGCACCTTCTCCTTGGTCGGGGCGAGCACGTCCTCAGGGGTGCGTGGCGCCGGCTTGATGTCGTAGACGGCGCCGACCTCCGCGATCCGCTTGCGGTTGGCCTTCTCCCCCTTGGACAGGCGGGTTTTAGCTTCGGCGAGGCTCGCTGCGCCGCTCTGGCGGTCGCCTGCCTGAGCGCCTCAGCGCGCATCACGATCCCCTTGCCGTCGGCGGAGAGCACCAGCACATCCTGCTCGCCGTGCTGCTCGTCGGTCGCGCTGACCCGCTCGGCGTAGAACTGCTCAAAGTCGACCGCGGCGCGCACCGCTAACTCCTCAACCTGACGCTTGCCCAGCGCGAGTCCGGTCCGCTCTCGCACCTGCCCGGTGGCATGCTCAAACGAGCCGGCCGCGGCCTCGATCGCCGCAAGGCGCCTGACTCCGTGCGAGGCGCGCTCCTCCGGCACGTTCAACGCGCCGTCGGCGACATACAGGTTCTGCTCGCCGCGCTGACGGTAGGCCAGCCGGTTCACCGTCACCTCCCCGAACACGCTCGCAAGCGGACGCTGGTGATCACGCTCCACCGCCCGGCGCTCGACACCCTCCCCGTCGGCGACCCCGTCCAGCCGCTGCTCCCGCGAGCTGCGCAGATCGAGATGATCCTGAAACAGGCAGCACAACAACTCCCGCCCGACCGTCTGCAGCTGCGCCTCGAGCTCCCCATGCTCAAGGCCGGAGGCGTCCTTGCCGCCCAGCCAGCCGACGATCCCCTCCAGCCGCTCGCGCGAGCGGCCAAACGGATCCTCGCCCTCACTGCCACTGCCACTGCCAGACGCGAGATTCCCTGCAGCAGCCTCAGCGCTGCACTGAGCTTGCAGGAGTTCATCAGCCGGCGCGTAAAGTTCGCGACAGCGGGTGCCGGAGTCGGTGATCACGTGGCCCACCTTCCTGGGTCGACGTTGGTTTTAGCAACACCGACTTCGGCATCCCTGCCTGCTTCTCCTGCGACCTACAACCACCACCCGGGCCAAACCCGCAGGAAACCAGCGCTCACGGCCGGCACCAGCCGCGACTCCTCAGCGCATACGGGCGCGCATCGTCCCTCCATACGAGCCGCACCCATCTGAAATCGGGGGAGCGAACTGGATATGGATACCCAGTTGGGTTGAAAGATTGCGACCGCTCTGTCGCGAACTTAGAAACACCGCAAGGCCTGCATCTCCCAGACCGCCGCCAGTGGGTACGACCCTGCGCACGCGTGCAGTCAACCGTTCACCGTCTCAAGCGGTGGCTCCGGACCGACGACACCCCACCGACGACATCCCTACCGGTGACATCCCTACCGACGACGTCAGGACCGACGATCCACACCTACCGACCGCGACTCTCGCTGAGTGGCCGTCGCCTGCAGATCTCCCTGCCCAAGATCACGCTCGGTCACAGCGTCCTCATCATCGCCACCTACCAACGCCGCTCCTGCCACCGTCACCGCTGCCACACCACGCGTCGTGCCACCCGCCATGGCACCGTAATCGCAACGCGCCGGCTGCTCACGGTCTCGCTCCCCAGAGTCCAGGGCGCCAACCGGGTCTCGGTCACGGTCACCCTGGCCACCTTCCGCACTGGCGGCGAGCGCTTCAAAGCCCTACCCGCCACCATCACCGGATCCTTCTTGAGCCCGGGTTCGTCGTGACCAGCATGCACCCAAAGTGCCTGGGCTAACGCCACGGCGACACGGAGAGTGCGGTCAGGATCGCAGCAGCAGCCCGGGATCGCATTCGACCTGCTGGAGCAAGGTGAGCGCACCGATTGGCGGGTTCTGGCTGGACTGCTCCCATTGCTCGGCGGTCATGCCGTCGAGCCGCAGTTCGCCCGTTGCGTCGAGCGTCAGTCGGGCGGGGGCGGTGAAGAAGGTGTGCTCCCCGGCATCCGGTTGGCGATGTAGGAGGAACGTGGGGACAACGATCCGGCGTAGCCGGTGGCCCGCCTCCACGGCGGGGCGGCGGTCGTAGTCGGTCTTGGCGTCGTGGATGGCGTGCGCGACGAAGCCAGCGATCGTCAGGAGCGCCTTTGCGGGGAGCGATCGCCCAGGGGTGGCGGCGGCTTGGCAGGCCGTCCACATCCGTTTCCGGCTGTCCTTGGGCGGGGCGAGACCCGCGTCGGCGGCGATGATCTGCGCGGTGATCTCCCGGTCCACCGGGCTGATCATCGCCGCCCAGGTGACGAGGTCGGCTAGTTGCGGTTGCATCTGCGCGCGTTGTAGCGAATCGAAGGAAGGCTGGCGCCATTCCTCTGGGGAGACTTGGAGCTCCGCACGAACGTGGCTGAGGAACTCAGCCGCGAGGTCGGGTGGGTGACGCCCGCCGCCGCGCAGCAGGCGCCAGGTGCTGGTGTGGCGGTTCTTCCATGTGCCCGGGGCGGCCTCTCGGAACTTCCCCGTGGCCTGGAGTGCGACCATGCGCCGGACGATCGCGAGCTGCTCAGCGCCCTGATCGGCGATCGCCTCGAGCATGCAGAGCGTCCAGGGCTCCAGCGGCTGGTCGAACCAGCGCTGGAACTCGCTCGCCGCGAAACGCTCCTCGGGGAGCTGATCCTCGGTCCGGTCGGCAAGCGGCAGGACCGTGAGCGGCCGGTTCAGGCGCGGGCGCCGCGCGTCCTTGCCGTGGCGGTGCTGCAGGTCGACAAGTAGCCGACGGATGGCTTCATGCTCACAGCTACACGACAGGACGCGGCTGTTGATCAGCGCGCGCGCGCCGGCGCGGTAGACCGCACTCTCGATCTCCACCCCGGTGTGAAAGGTCAGGGCGACCGGAATGCAGCGCTCGCGCAGGTCGGGNNACGGTGACCGGGGCAACCTCGATTTTCGGCCTGCTACTGCTCTGTTGTGTGCCGCTGGCGCGCATGCTGATCTGGTTCCTCGATACGTTGCCAGACCCTGGACCGGACCCGTTGTGTGAGAACTGTGGCCGTGCGCCGCGAGGTGTCGGCAGGCAGTGCCCGTCCTGTGGCTACCACAGGTTCCATTGAGCGCGGACTCAATCAGCATGTGCAATCGCGGCGGCCGTGGCTCTCGATCTCTCGGCTCTCCACCCCGGCGTGAAAGCCCAGAGCGATGGGGATGCAGCGCTCGCGCAGGTCGGGGTGGCGGCTGATCGTGGTGATGATCCGGTCCCCGAGGCGGTGGCGGCGGTCGCGCTCGTCGACGAGGTCGATCAGCGCGACCACCGGTTCCCGGGCGCGCGCGATGTCGGCGAGCAGCTTGTTGCGGCTCGAAGTAGCGGCCACCGTCGCGCTCTCGCCCATGATCGCCGCGAGTTGCGCCTGGCGGTTGGCGGCCGTCTCCGCATGGTCGTCCTGGATCAGCAGGTGCATGGCCCAAACCATCTCCGTTCGCTGCGCTGCGCCGGGCCGCTTTGGTGGAATGTTAACCGCCGATCAAGCTCGGGGGCGAGCGCCTGAGCCGACGCGACAGGATGGCTCCGAAGCGGATCGTGAACGCGCCGGGCTCGGCCCTTGCTCTACTTCCGCGCCGGCGAGCTCCGCGAACGGCGCGACCTCGCCGTCAAGCTGCGGGTCGGACGGCCGGCAGGGACTGCCAGCACGGCCGCAATACAAGGCTCACATCCTGCGCGGTGATCCTCACCGGCGCCCGCACGACCATCAGACGGAGCGTGTCCGTCTACGCCGGATACGACCGGCTACTACATGATTTATCACCGGCGCATCGTCGAAAAGACATTCAACATGGGTCACGTGCGTGGCCGAACGAAAATGACAGTGGGCTTGGCGCTGCTTGGTATCGTCATCGCGTTCTCCCCTGGATTGGCGATTTTCGGAGGTTGTCCCGTAGTCCGTA
>QHBV01000264.1:0-3340 GCA_003244035.1 Solirubrobacterales bacterium
GTTGAGGTTGAAGATGCACTCCTTCGCGCCGATCGCCGGCATCCCCTCGGTCTCGGGATCGAGCGCGAATCCGAACCGCCGCTGGTAGAAGGCCGCGACCGCCTCGCGGAACTCCGGCCGCCCGCGATTGGACGGATAGGTGTGGGTACTGGGGTCCGCGAGCGCAAGCTGCGCAGCGGCCACGATCGGGGCGTACGTCGGAGTGTCGGGGTCGCCGATCCCGAGGCTGATCACGTCGATCCCGGCGGCCCGCTTGGCGGCGATCTTGCGCTCGAGCTCGGCGAACAGGTACGGCGGGATCCTCTCGAGGCGGCTACTGGGTCGCATGGAGCTCCTCCACCAACTCGTCGGCAAGCGTGCCAAGAAAGACGGGCACCGCCCCGCCACCGAGATTGATCTGCAGGTCCTCCCCCACCTCGACTGCGAGCTCGCCCCCGTCGAGGACGACGGTCACCGGCGTCTCGCCCCCCGCGAGCGTGTGGGCGACCGCCGACCCAGCCGCTCCGGTCCCACTCGCCGAGGTCTCCCCCACCCCGCGCTCGAAGATCCGCGCGCGGATCCGCCCCGGGGCGATCGGCGTGAACCAGGAGACGTTGGTGCGGTGCGGGAACAGGGGGTGGCGCTCGATGGAAGGACCAACGGCGTCCAGGTCCAGTTCAGCGAGCTCGCGCTCGTCGCCGACCGCGATCGCGCACTGCGGGTTTCCGACCTGGACGTGCTGAAAGCGCCACGTACGGCCGCCGGCCCTGAGCTCGCCGCTGCCCTCACGGCTTCCATCCGGGTAGTCGTCGCTCTGCAGGCGCGCGCGACCGAGCGTTACGGTGCAGGCGCTCGGTGACTGGATCCTCGCGCCGATCTCGCCGGCCGCGGTCTGCAGCGAGAACGTGCCGGCTGGTGCGCGCCCGCGACGATGCAGGTACAGGATCGCTTCGCGCGCGCCGTTGCCAGACAGCTCGGCCTCCGAGCCGTCGGGGTTGAAGATCCGCAGCCGTGCGACTGGACCCGGCTCCCCCGGCTCGCAGAGCAGCAGAATCCCGTCGGCGCACACCCCGGTGTGGGCGGCACAGATCCTGCGGATCCGCGACGGCGTCAACTCGAACGGCAGCGCGCTCGCCTCCACGATCACGTAGTCGTTGCCGAGCGCCTGCCATTTCTCGAACTCCACGCGGGAGCAGTCTAGGTACCGTCGCGCGAGGATGGCCCGGCGCCTGCGACACCCCTCGCTGCCGCTCGCGCTGCTCGCTGCGCTGTCGCTCTGCTCGCTGGCGACGCGGGTGGCCTGGCTCGGTCAGCCATGCCGCACTCCGTGCCACTCCGTGGCCGACCACCTGCTGATCTTCGACGAGGACTACTACGTCAACGCCGCACGCGCCATCACGGGCCTCTCGCCCCCGGCCGGAGCCACGTACGCCGGTGCTCCGCGGGGCGACGATCCCAACGCCGAGCACCCGCAGCTCGCGAAGGTGATCGTCGCCGGTTCGATCGAGCTGCTCGGCGACGGCCCGCTCGCGTGGAGGCTTCCGAGCATCGTGCTCGGATCGCTCGCGATGATCGGCCTGTTCGTGCTCGCGCGGGCAGCCGGATGCGATCGCTGGCTGGCGCTCACGGCGGCGGCGCTGATGGCTGCCGACAACCTGCTGCTCGTCCATGGCCGGATCGCAACGCTCGACATCTACGCCCTGGCGGCGATGATCTGGGGGGTGGCGTTGTACCTGCGCGGCCGTCCGCTCGCCGCCGGCGCCGCGATCGGCATCGGCGCCTGCGCCAAGCTCGTCGCACCGTACGGGCTGCTCGTGCTCGTCTTGTTCGAGGGACTGCGGCTGCTGGCCGGCGGCCGGCGTGCGCGCCGGCCGCCGCTCCGGCGCGTCGTGACGCGGCTCGGAGCCTGCGCGGCGAGCGCAGCGGGGGTGTTCCTCGGCCTCCTGGCGATCCTCGACCGTCTGGCGCCGCCCTATGACGCGACAGCGCACAAGCCGCTGGCCGCCGGGCCGTTTCACCACATCGCGCACATGCTGAGCTACGCCGCCCACCAGACGAGCCCGCACGGCCCTCGTGGGATCGCCTCCTACCCGTGGGAGTGGATCGCCGACTACAAGCCGATCGTGTATCTCAACATCGACCCGGCGCGCCCGAGTGCGGGGCTTCGCGGCGTCCATCCAGCCGTGCACTTCCTGGGGATCGTGAGCCCGCCGATCATGCTGCTGGCGCTGCCGGCGCTGGCGCTGGCGGCCTCGAGGGTGGTTCGCGTGCGCGGCCGATCCGAGCGGGCCGGCGAGGCGTCGATGCTCGGGCTCGCCTGGTTCCTGGGCACATTCTTGCCGTTCCTGGCGCTGAGCCTGCTGTGGAGCCGGACCAGCTACCTGTACTACATGGTGATCGTGATGCCGGGGATCTACCTGGTGGTGGCCGATCTCGTGCTGCGCGCCCGCGGGCGCGCAGCACGCCGGTGGGTCGCGGTCTGGGCGCTCGCGGTGGTCGTGGCATCTGTGCTCATTTACCCCTTCACGCCGTTATGACACCATGCTGTAAGAATGTGCCATCATACCATCAGTGATTCGGATGCAGATCCAGCTCACCGAAGAGCACGCGAGGTCCCTGCGGCAGATCGCGGCACAGCGGGGCGAGTCGATTGCCGCAGTCGTCAGGGGTGCGGTCAGCCGCCGGATCGCCGACGAGGAGGCCGACGCGGTCTGGGAGCGAGCGCTTGGAGCGGTGGGGGCGTTCGAGTCCGGTCGGCGCGAGACGAGCGTCGAGCACGATCGTTATCTCGCCGAGGCCTACGCTGATGAGCGTCTTCGTTGACACCTCAGCGCTGTACGCGGTCCTCGACCGCTCCGACGGCGAGCACCGCGCCGCCGCCCTCGCCTTCTCAACGCTACGTGACGCAAGCCCGGTGACCCACAACTACGTGCTCGTCGAGAGCATCGCGCTGACCCAGGCACGACTCGGGCTCGAAGCGGTGCGTCGGCTGCTCGATGACCTGCTCCCGGCGATCACCGTCGAATGGGTGGGCGTGGAGCTCCACGGACGCGCGGCCGCGGCCCTGCTTGCCTCGGACAGGCACTCCGTTTCGATCGTCGATCGGGTCAGTTTCGCGTTCATGCGCGAGCACAGGCTCACGTGCGCATTTGCGTTCGACGACGATTTCGCACGCGAGGGGTTCACACCGTTCACGGGGGCCTGATGCTCGTGCATCGCAGAGTCACCCTGCCCGACCGGCCCACAGCGCCAGCACCTCGCCCGCCACCTCATCCACCGATCGTTCGGTGACGTCGATCTCGTGCACGGCCGCGAGCTTGCGCATCCACGTGAGCTGGCGCCGAGCGTAGTTGCGGGTCCG
>QHBV01000264.1:3399-17188 GCA_003244035.1 Solirubrobacterales bacterium
TGGGCGCGACGGACCTCGTCTTGGGCGCCATCGGCGAGCATCCGCTGCACGCGATCCTCGATCCGCGCGTACAGCCGCTCGCGCGCCATCACGAGCCCGATCAGGAGCGTCGGGTGGCGAACCGCGTCGGTCCACAGCTGCGAGCCCCCCTGGCGGGGCTCGAGCTCGCCGATCTCGAGCAGTTCGAGCGCGCGCACGATCCGCTGGCGGTCACCCGGATCGATCTCCGCCGCCACCTCCGGCGCCTGCGCCGCGAGCACGGCGTGCAGCGCCCGGGCCCCTCGACGTGCCAGCTCCGCGATCCAGCGCTCCCGGACGCTCTCGGGTGCGGGCGGGCGCAGGCTCAGCTCGGTGAGCGCTGCCCGCAGATAGAGTCCGGTCCCGCCCAGCACCAACGGTCGCTGGCAGGCGCCGAGCAGCGCGTCGATTTCGGCGTGGGCCAGTGCCGCGTACTGACCGACGCTGAAGACCGCATCGACGGGCAGAAACGAGACCAGCCGGTGCTCGAGCGCTGCCCGCTGCCCCGCGGTCGGCGCACCCGTGAGCCGCTCCAACCCGCGGTACACCTGTAGCGCGTCGGCCGATACCGCGACGGGCCGCTCTCCGAGCTCGCGGAGCCGCTGGGCCAGCGCGATCGCGACAGCGGTCTTGCCGACCGCGGTTGGGCCGAACAGCGCGATCACCGGCGGGCGATCCACCGGCGCAGTATCGTGGACTGATGGCAGCGGAGCGCACGGCTTGACCGTCCGGATCGGCGCTGGCGTCTCGACCGAGCACGACCCGCTCACAGCGGGTGTGGAGGCCGCTCGTGCTGCCGGCGCCGGACTGCAGGGGGAGCCGGCTGATCTCGTCATGGTGTTCGCGAGCGGCACCCACCTGGCCGCGCCCGCGACGATGCTGGAAGGCGTGCACAGCGCGCTCGCCCCGCGCGCGCTTGCCGGCTGCGGCGCCGGCGGCGTGCTCGGCGCGGGCCGCGAGCTCGAGTCGGGAACTGCCCTCGCCGTGTGGGCGGCGAGCTTCGGTGGCGCCGGCGAGGCAACGACGTGGCATGCCACGGCGAGCGAGGAATCCGGCGAAGCCGGCCCGGAGCGACCGCCCGTGCTCGAGGGACTGCCAGGGCTCGACGCGGCGGCCGGGGCGATCGTGCTCTCCGACCCGTACTCGTTTCCAACCGAAGTGGCGCTGGCCGAGCTCGCCGCGCAGGCGCCGGCAGTTCCCGTGCTCGGTGGGGTCTCGAGCGCACGTACCGAGGAGGGGCGCGCCGCGCTGTTCTTCGGCGAGGAGACTTGCGAGCAGGGGGCCGTTGGCGTCGTCCTGCGGGGCATCGAGATGCTCCCGTGCGTCTCCCAGGGCGCCGCGCCGCTCGGCCGTGAGCTGACGATCACCTCGGCCGAGGGCAACGTCATCCACCAACTCGCCGGGCGTCCCGCGCTCGAGGTGCTCGAGCGGACGATCGGCGAGCTCTCCGCGCGTGAGCGGGTGCTGGTGACGGCCGGGCTGCTGATCGGGATCGTGATCGACAGCGGCAAGCCCGAGTACGAGCAGGGCGACTTCCTCGTACGGGGCATCCTCGGCGCCGACCGAGAGTCCGGCAGCCTCGCGGTCGCAGCCGCCGTGCATGAGGGCCAGGTCGTGCGGCTGCACGCTCGCGACCGGTTCTCGGCGGACGAGGATCTGCGCAGGGCACTGCGCTTGCGAGTGCAGGCGCTTGGCGGCGACCGAACCGCGGGGGCGCTGGTCTTCTCCTGCAACGGGCGCGGCCGGGCGATGTTCGGTGCACCCGACCACGACGCGACCGCGATCGAGGACGAGCTCGGGCGAGCGCCCGCGGCGGGCTTCTTCGCCGCCGGCGAGATCGGGCCCGTCGGCGGACGCAGCTTCCTGCACGGGTTCACCGCGACCGTGGCCGTGTTCGCGGGGTGAGCGCGCGATGACCCTGACCGGCGGACGGATCCTGCTCACCGGCGCGACCGGCGGGATCGGTCATGCGATCGCCCGGGGGCTCGCCGCCCGCGGCGCGAGCCTGATCCTGACCGGGCGGCGCGCGGACGTGCTCGAGTCGCTCGCCGAGGAGGTCGGAGGCCACGCGGTCGGCTGCGATCTGTACGAGCGCGACGACATCGAACGGCTCACCCGGGAGGCGGCCGATGTCGACGTCCTGGTCGCGAACGCAGCCCTCCCCGCGAGCGGCGCGTTGACCGAGCTGACGCAGGCGCAGATCGACAGGATGCTCGAGGTCAACCTCCGTGCTCCGATCGCGCTCGCGCGGGCGCTGGCGCCGGGCATGATCGAGCGGCGCCGCGGGCACATGGTCTTCATCTCCTCGCTCGCGGGCAAAACGTCCTCGCCGGCGTCCTCGATCTACTCGGCGACCAAGTTCGGCCTGCGTGGGTTCGCGCTCGGGATCCGGGAGGATCTCAGGCCCCACGGGGTCGGCGTCTCGGTCGTGCTCCCCGGCTTCATTCGCGACGCGGGCATGTTCGCGGACGCCGACGTCGAGCTGCCGGCAGGGGTCGGCACCCGCTCGCCGCAGGACGTCGCGGACGGGGTGATCCGTGCGATCGAGCGAAACCGGGCCGAGGTCGAGATCGCTCCCGTGAGCCTGCGGTTGGGGGCGAGCTTTGCGGCCCTCGCGCCTCAGCTAGCGTCCACGGTCAGCCGGCGGATGGGCAGCGAGAAGGTCGCCGCGGACCTCGCCGCTGGTCAGCGGGACAAGCGCTGAGGCTCATTTCCTGCCGAGCGAGTGCTCGCCTGTGACACCCGCGAGCGCCGCGATGATCTCGTCGGCCAGAGGCGCGCCGTCGGCAGCTCGCTCGGGCGTGGCTTGGATTCTGACCACGAGCTCTTCGCCATCGACTTCCTCCAGCAGTACAGCCGCCGGCGCCCGGGTCGGCGTACTGATCTGATCGTCGAGGATCGCCTGTACCTGGCTCGGGCGGATCCCGGAGGCGAGACGAACCCTGACGTCGACCGAATCGGGCTCCCTGAGCGGGACCACCGCCGCCGCCAGCACGACGTTGTTGGGGATCATGATCCGGTCCTCGCCGCGGGCGAGCGTGGTGTAGAGCAGGCCCAGCGAGCTGACCACGCCCTCGACCGTGCCGCCGACGGCGCCCGCCTGCAGCCGGATGCGCTCGCCGACCCGGAATGGGCGAGCGCTCAGGAGCACCATTCCCGCGATCAGGTTGCCAAGCGTCTGCTGCGCCGCGAGACCGAACACCACCGCGGTGAAGGCGCCACCGACGGCGAGCGTTTGCGGGCGCAGGCCGGCGATTCGCAGCGCGAGCACGAGCGTGATCGCCATCGTCACGAGCCGGATCAGGAAGCCGACCGTCCCGGCCGTCCCGGGGTCCATCCGCCGTAGGAAGGTCGGCGCCGCGGCGCGGCCGACGTCACGCGCGAACGTCCACCCGAGACCCACCAGTGCCAGTACGGTCGCCGCTCGCACTGGCGTGTCCCACGGACTCGGGTGCCTGGCCGTCCCGCCCAGGAGCTGCTTGCGGTACGCGTATGCGATCAGCACGCCGAGTAGGAGCGGAACCAGGATCGCCGCCTCTCGCCGAGCGCGCCGGACGGCGCGCTCACTGACGTCGACGGCCAGACCGACGCGCTCCCACGCTTCGCTGCGGGTCTCGAACATCCGCTCGAGGTGCAGGTCCCTGTCGCTCAGGCGCTTTCGCATGGTGCTCAGAATAAGCGCTGCTGATCGGGTCTGCGTTCGCTCGCTTGGCTGCGGGCGGTGCGTTCGCTCACGGCTACCCTTCCCGACCGGAGCTCGCGCTCGGGGTCCTTGACCAGCGCCGCGAGTCTCCGGCGCTCAACCAGGGGCGCGTATGCGCCCCCTTTATAAAGATCCCCGTAGCGGGGCACGAGCTCGGGTCGATGGCGCTCCAGCCACTCGAAGAACAGCTCCCGCACCTGGCCGCGCAGGTGCAGCGCGATCGGCGTCACATAGGCCGCGCCCGCCTGCGAGGAGAGCTTGAGGATCTCGGCCAGCTGCTCGGGCGCATCGTTGATTCCGGGCATCAGCGGCGCGATCAGGACGCCCGTCCTGATCCCCGCCCTCGTCAGCTCGGCGACGGCCCGCAGCCGCGCTCGCGGGTTGGGCGTGTGCGGCTCGGTCGCGCGCCAGGCACGCTCGTCGAGCGTCGGCACCGATAGCGCGGCGCTGAACTCGGTGCGCGCCGCAAGTTCACGCATGATCGGCAGGTCGCGCAGGAGCAGCGGGGACTTGGTCAGCACCGAGCACGGGTTGGCGGCGTCGAGCAACGCCGCCCAGATCCCCGGCATCAGCCGGTAGCGTCCCTCGACCCATTGATACGGATCGGTGTTCGTACCGAGCGCGACGTGCTCGCCCTTCCACGACGGCCGCGCAAGCTCGGCCCGTAGCAGCTCGGGCGCGTTGACCTTGACCACGATCTCGCGCTCGAAGTCGCGGCCGGCGTCGAAGTCGAGGTAGCGGTGGGTCGGGCGGGCGAAGCAGTACGAGCAGGCATGGCTGCAGCCTCTGTATGGGTTGATCGTCCACTGGAAGGGCATCCTCGATGCCTCGGGCACTCGGTTGAGGATCGACTTCGCCCGCACTTCGTAGAAGCGGGTCTCGATCGCCTCGGGCGCGTCGAAATGGCGCACGACCGCCTCTTCGCGGTAACCGGGTAGGCGGGCCCGCTGCTCGGCCTTCGCGTCCAGGCTGCTCCAGCGCATCGAACAGATGTTCGCAGATGGCTCGGACGTCCGCTCCGCTGGCGCGGTTGCGCGAGCCTGTCGGACCCATCCCGAGAGCGTCAGACCCGCGCCGGGGCCCCGCTCATAGCGCTGCAGCTCGGCGTCGGGGACGACGACCTGAAGACGCTTACTCATACTGGTAGTACAACCTCGTACTACAACACTGCGTAATCTCGCGGATCGGGCAATTACACGCAGGACGAGCCACTACAGAAAGGCCTGCACGTGCACGAGGAGCCCGAGCCGGGGGACATGTACGGCGAGATCACGAAGGAGCTCCAGCGCCTCTTTCCCCCAGACCGAATGCAGCGCATCGTGGAAGGGCTTGGCCTCTCCGGGACCGAGGCGGAGCTCGAGTACCTCGGCGATCTGATCAGTGGAATCTTCACGCGGGGGGTCGAGTTCGGCGCCGTCGAGGTCGCGGCCCAGGAGATCGAGGCCGGCGCCGAGATGCAGCCTCAGATCGAAATCGCCCACGTCGAGCTCCCCTAGCTGCTAGTAGCCGCGCAGGTCAGGTTCCCGCCCGCATCAGCATCGACTCGTGACCGGTCAGCGTCTGGCTGGTCGCGCCGGTGATCTCGACCTGCACGAGCTCTCCCGGCGCGCCAAGACCGGTGAAATTGACGACCTTGTTGTGGCGCGAGCGACCGCGCAGGCGGCTCGGGTCGGTGCGTGACGGCCCTTCCACCAGCACCTCGAGCGTGCGCCCGACGAAGCGCTCGGCGCGCTCGCGGGCGCGGCGCTGGATCACCTCGACCAGCCGCTCGAGCCGCGCCACCTTCACCGAATGCGGGACCTGGTCGGCGAGCGTCGCTGCCTCCGTTCCCCGGCGGGGGGAGTACGCGAACGTGAACGCGCCGTCGTATCCAACCTGCTCGGCGAGCTCGAGCGTCTGCTCGAAGTCCTCCTCGCTCTCGCCCGGGAAGCCGGCGATGATGTCGGTGCTCAGCGCGCAGTCGGGAACGTGCTCACGGATCAGCGCGACTCGGTCGAGATAGCGCTCGCGCGTGTACGTGCGCCGCATTCGCTTGAGCACCGAGCTCGAGCCCGACTGCAGCGGTAGGTGGATGTGCTCGCACAGCGAAGACAGCTCGGAGTGGGCGCGGATCACGTCCTCACGCATGTCCTTCGGGTGCGGGCTCGTGTAGCGGATCCGGTCGATACCCTCGATTGCGTCGATGCGCGCGAGCAGTTGCGCAAACGTCGCGTGATCGGCGGCTATGAGGTCTCGGCCGTAGGAGTTGACGTTCTGGCCGAGCAGCGTGACCTCCCGGACCCCGTCCTGCGCCAAGCGCTCGACCTCCGCGACCAGCTCGCCGGCTGGACGGCTCACCTCGCGCCCCCGCGTCGAGGGCACGATGCAGTACGAGCACACGCAGTTGCACCCGACGCTGATCTGCACCCATCCTTGGTACTCGCGCTCGCGCCTGGCCGGCAGGTGCCCGGTGAAGCCCTCGAACTCGAAGAAGCCCTGCGCGGTGATCGAGTCGCTGGTCAGGAACTCCGCGAGCTTGTGGACCTGGCCGGGGCCAAAAGCCACGTCCACGAACGGGAACCGGGCGAACACCTCCTCCTTGACCGACTGCGCCCAGCAGCCACCGACCCCCACGATGCGGTCGGGACGCTCTGACTTCAGCCGCTTGGCGTGGCCGAGGTGCGCCGTGAAGCGGTTATCCGCGTTCTCACGGATCGAGCAGGTGTTGAACAGGATCAGGTCGGCCTCTTCGCGGGCGTCGGCCTGGGCATATCCGAGCGACTCGAGCATCCCCTTGATCCGCTCGGAGTCGTGCTCGTTCATCTGGCAGCCGAAGGTGGTGACGTGGTAACGCTTCATCGCTGGGCAAGGGTAGCGGCGGGCCTCCGCGCGGCACGTGGGACGCCCAGATCTGTACCGACCGCAACCTGGCGGCGCAATCGCGCACGGTGCTCGGCCACCCGTTCGCGCGCCGCCGCCGTGCCATCCTCAGCCGTGCCGCTACGCCGCGATCTTTCCCCACCTCGCCGAGGCCTTGAGCCAAGGCAGCCACCAGCGCAACCAGGACAGCTTCGAGACCGGACTAGAGATCCTGCTCGACGGGATCGCGCAGCGCTACGCCAGCTCGCCGAGAGGCGATCCACAGCCACCCCCCGCGCCTCATCGCCACTAAAACCCGGGCAGGATCAACTCGACCCGCGCCCCACGGCCATTTCCCGGATCTCCCGCTCTGACCTGGCCACCGTGGGCCTCGGCGATCGCGCGGACGATCGCGAGTCCCAGCCCCGCTCCCCCCGCCGACCTCGCCCGCGCGGGATCGGTGCGATGAAAGCGCTCGAAGATCCGCTCACGCTCCCCCACGGGGATCCCGGGCCCATCGTCGAGCACCGCGAAGCGGATCCGGTCGAGCGCGAGGCGCTCGACCTGCAGGCGCACGGCGCCGTCACCCTCGGCGGTGTGCTCGATCGCGTTGCGCGCCAGATTGCGCAGCCCTTGCGCCAGGCGGTCGGGGTCGGCGCGCAGCGATCCGTCCGGGATCGGACCCAGCTCGAAGCGCCGCTTGGCCGTGAGGCTGATCCCGTCCCACAGCTCGGTCACGAACGGGCGCAGATCGACCGACTCGACTCGCAGGAAGTCCGTTCGCTCCGCTTGCGCGAGCACGAGCAGGTCGTCGACCAGTCGCGTGATGCGTGTGATCTCGGCCTGCACGAGGTGCTCGACCCGCCGGACCTCGGTACGGGATGGGCGCTCCTGTGCGGCCAGCACCTCGAGCTGTCCACGCATCACCGTCAGCGGCGTGCGTAGCTCGTGCGACGCGTCGGCGACGAATTCCCGCTGGCCCGCGAACGCCTCCGCCAAGCGCTCGAGCATGTGGTTGAAGGTCTCAGCCAGTGCCTGCACCTCGGCGCCGCTGCCCACCGGCGGATCCATTCGAGGCTCGAGCTCGCCGGCGTCGACGCGCCCGGCGACCGCTGCCATCTGCCGCAGCGGAGCCGTGACCCGCGCGCCGGCGAGATAGGAGGCGAGCAGCGCGAGCGCGAGCACCACCGCGCCGGCGAGCACGAAGGCCCGGGCTACGCCGTGCTGGGCGCGCTCCACGAGCTCGAGCGGCTCTCCGGCGGCAACGACCACGCGGCGTGCGCCGACCGACACCGAGCGCTCGAGCACACGCACCCGTCCGACGTCCGGAACGCTCCGGGTCGAGTACCCGTTTCGTGGTGCCAGCAGTTGCTCGCCCGAGCGGTTCTCGCGGGCTTGCTCGGCCTGGGTCTCGCCGTCCTCAGGAGGTGATCCGCCGAACAGCTCCGGATGATTGCTGACCGTCGGCGCTCCCGGGACGAGCACGAACAGCAGCGTCGAGGTCGCTCTGTACGGCTGTGCGCGAACGTTGCGCTCCGCCGCCGCGGCCAGCTGGCTTGAAGATGCGCCCTGTAGGGGCGTGAGCGCCTGTGCGAGCTGACCCGAATCCGCGGTGATATCCCTGTCGATCTGCGTCCGGAGCTCGGCGCCGGTGTCGTCGTATACAACGGCGAACACCGCCGCCGCCGAGACCAGCATCACAGCGGCGACCCAGGCCGTCAGCCGCCAGCGCAGGCTGCCGGGCAGGCGCGGCCTAATCCGTCGCATCGAAGCGGTAGCCGACCGAGCGAACGGTCACGATCGGCGTCCTGCGATCGTCGTCGTGCAGCTTGCGGCGCAGATAGCCGACGTACACGTCGACGACGTTCGTGCCCGGGTCGTACTCGTAGCCCCAGACTGCGGCGAGGATCTGCTCGCGAGAAAGGACCGCTCCACGGTTGCGCACCAGGTACACCAGCAGCTCGAACTCCGTCGTCGAGAGCCGCACGAGTCGGCCTGCGCGACGGACCTCGCGCGTGAGCAGGTTGACCTCGACATCGCCTCCGCGGAGGCTCGTCAGCGGTGCCTGTGATGCAACCCGCAGCTGAGCACGAATCCGGGCTGCGAGCTCGCTCAGCGAGAACGGCTTGGTCAGATAGTCGACGGCGCCCGCGTCCAGCCCAACGATGCGATCCTCGACCTCGCCGAGAGCGGTCAGCACGATCACCGGTAGTGCCGGCTTGGCGTCGCGTAGCGCCGCGAGGACGTCGAGCCCGCTACGGCCTGGCAGCATCATGTCGAGCACGACGAGGTCGACGTGCTCCGCCAGTGCCTTCTCGGTCCCGCTGAGGCCGTCGAGCGCGGAGGCGACCTGAAAGCCGTGAGCCCGCAGTCCTCGCTCCAGGAAGTCGACGATCCCGGGCTCGTCCTCGATCACCAGCACGAGTCCGGGCATGTCTAGCGGGCGCCTGAGGCGGCGTCGGGCATCCGGCGATGGTAGGCGCTGGGCGGCGGGCTCACGGTTGGGGCGAAGAGGATTCTCATCGGCGCTTGAGGGGCGGTTGGGGCCCGGTGCAGCAAACTTGAGCCATGCAAAGCGATCGCGCGGCGGCGCTGCTCGGCGGCGGCACCGCGGGCAACGAACGGCTCACCACGATCGTCAGCCTGGTGCTGCTGGTACTGCTGGCCGTGATCGGGATCACGATCCTGCGCATCGGCCAGCTGATCTGGGTGCACCTGTTCGTCGGACTGCTGCTGCTCGGACCGGTGGCCGCGAAGCTTGCGAGCACGGGCTACCGGTTCGCCCGGTACTACACCCGCGCGCCCGCCTACCGCCGCAAGGGCCCACCGGAGCCGGTTCTGCGACTGATCGCGCCGGTGGTCATGATCTCGACCGCGGTCGTGTTCGCGAGCGGGATCGTGCTCATGTTTCTGGGCCCTCGCGATCGCGGGCAGTGGCTCTCGATCCACAAGGTCAGCTTCTTCGTCTGGCTCGCACTGACCGGCGTGCACGTCCTCGGGCACCTTCCGAGCCTGGGCCCAGTGCTGCGTGCCTCCCAGCCAGGGGCCCGGGACGCACGAATCGCTCACGGTGCGGCCGGCCGGTGGCTGGCGCTCGCCGGGGCGCTCGTCGGGGGGCTCGTGCTGGCGATCGTGCTGCTACCCCAGTTCGCGTCGTGGACGGCCCATGGCGCGTTCCCGCACCATCACCACGGCGGCTGAGCGCCGGCCGGCTACCTCGCGTACTCGGTCGCGCGGGACTCGCGGATCACCGTGACCTTGATCTGCCCGGGGTACTCGAGCTCCTTCTCGATCTCGCGGGCGATCTCGTACGAGAGCAGCGTCGCGGCGTCGTCGTCGATCGCTCCGGGCGCGACCATCACCCTGATCTCGCGGCCCGCCTGCATCGCGTAGACCTTGTCGACCCCGTCGTGCCGAGTCGCGATCTGCTCGAGGTCGCGCAGGCGCTTCACGTACTGCTCGAGCGACTCGCCCCTGGCTCCCGGACGCGCCCCTGAGAGCGCGTCCGCCGCCTGTACGACCACCGCCTCGATCGTTTGAGGCTCGACTTCGTTGTGATGGGCCTCCATCGCGTGCGCGACGGCTTCGGGCTCGCCGTACTTGCGCGCGAGATCGCCGCCGACGAGTGCATGCGGGCCCTCGATCTCGTGCGTCACGGCCTTGCCGATGTCGTGCAGCAGCGCTGCGCGGCGCGCGACCTTGGTGCCGGCGCCCAGCTCATCCGCCATCATCGCCGCTAGCTGGGAGACCTCGATCGAGTGCGCGAGCACGTTCTGGCCATAGCTCGTCCGGAACCGGAGGCGACCAAGCACCTTGATCAGCTCGGGATGCACCCCCTGCACCCCGGCGTCGAGCACCCCCTGCTCGCCAAGCTCGACGATGTGGTGCTCGAGCTCGGACTTGGCCTGGTAGTACATCTCCTCGATCCGCGCCGGATGGATGCGCCCGTCCTGTAGGAGCTTCTCGAGCGTGAGGCGAGCGATTTCCCTGCGAACCCCGTCGAACCCGGAGAGCACGACGGCACCTGGGGTGTCGTCGATGATGAAGTCCACGCCGGTCAGGTTCTCGAGCGCCCGGATGTTGCGACCCTCGCGCCCGATGATCCGGCCCTTCATGTCGTCGGCCGAGAGCTGCACGACCGAAACCGTCGTCTCCGCCGCGTGGCCGGCGGCGAGGCGCTGCATGCACACCGACAGGATGTTGCGCACCCGCCGCTCGGCTTCATGCTTGGTCTGCTCCTCGATCTGACGGATACGACGCGCGGCGTCGTGCCTGGCCTGATCCTCGACCTCCTTGAGCAGCAGCTCCTTGGCGCGCGCCACCGACAGCCCCGAGATCCGCTCGAGCTCGCGCTCGAGGTCTCTTCGACCCCCGTCCACTGCCTCGTGCTTCAGCGCCAGTTCCGACTCACGCCCGGCGAGGGCCTCCTCGCGACGGGCGAGTGCCGCCCGGCGCTCTGGCAGGTCGCCATTGAGGTTCGCGGCGCCGGCGGCCAGCGGGCTCGCCGGCGCCGAGCGCTCGCCGTGCAGGCGACCGTAGATGACTGCGGCGGCCACGATACCCACCGCGATCAGCGCTGCGGCGGCGATTGTGTCCATGGTCGTTCCTCATCTCCTGAAGGCGCGGCGCGGTGCCGGGCCTGTCCACTGCTTTGAAGTTTTCGGGAGCGACCGAGCGGCCCGTGCGAAGCACGACGGATGCCGGGCAAGGACGAGTGACTTCTCGCCCCTTCAGCGAGGGCTAGCTCGCGAAGTCTGTGTGTGGCCGAGGCGGGTACAGCGACCCGCGCGTGGTTGCCGTCAAAACTTTCAGTTCGGTATCAAGGGATCTATCTTGCTGGTTATCAGCGGCCTCTAAGGCCGTTCGTTCGCTGCCAGCATCGTAGTACCGGGGGGGTGGCGGCGCAAACCTGGGCCAGCGTCACCGGCGCAGCTCACCGGTGTCGTACAGCTCGGTTACGCGGAAGGCGGGCGTCGCCGCCGAGACGTAGACGAGCGGCTCGTCGCCGGTGTTCGTGATTCCGTGGGTCGCGCCAGACGGTACGAGCGCCAGCGCTCCGCTTTCCAGGTCTCGCTCCTCGTGGGCGATTCGCATCCGGCCCTGGCCGCTGACGACGACGTAGACCTGCTCCGGCTCGTGCTGGTGTGGGGCTTGGCGAGCCCCGGGAGCGACCTCGACCCAGGTGATGGTGAGTGCGCTGTCGCCGGCATCGCCATCCTGCAGCAGCACATGCGATACGAGGCCGCCCAGCGCTCGCCGGGGAGCGGTGGAGACTCTGGAGGTGAGCATCGACATGGATTATACTCATGTCGCAATGACCGTGAGGCTCGACGACCTCCCTCCCGCGGAGCTTGCCTTCCACTGGAAGAGCGGGCGGTTGTGCCTGGACTTCGTCGCGACGGTGGGAGAGCGCTGGCGGCGCTGCTTCGAGCGGCTTCGCACGGCCGAGGATCTCGAGCGCTGGATCGTCGCCACGGAGCTTCTCGGCGCCCCGGTGGCCGTTTCGACCGCGCAGCTCGAGTGGGCCCGCGAGTTGCGCGAAGCCATCAACAGGCTCGCTCGGCCCTCAGTGGCCCCTCGGCGCGGCGACCGGCTCCTGCTCAACAGATGGGCTGTTCAGCCCTCGCCGGCGCCGCAGCTGACTGCCGACGGGAAGCTAGCGTGGACCGCTCCGGATCCCTCGGCCGAGGCGATCCTCTCGGTCCTGGCCCGCGATGCGGTCGATCTGCTCGCCGGCCCGCTCGCCGGGCGCATCCGCGAGTGCGCGGCCGAGGACTGCGCGCTGCTGTTCGTCGATGCCTCACGCCCCGGTCGCCGGCGGTGGTGCGCGAGCCAGGCCTGCGGCAACCGCGTCCGCACCAAGGCCTACCGGCGCCGGCGGAGCGAGAGAGCGACGTGAGCTGCCGGGTGCTGCGAGCCGCGCAGGCCTTCTGGCGCCCCTCGAATCAGATGGGCGTCCTGAACTGCGACCTCGCCAAGCAGCTCGGGGCGGAGACGCTTGGCGCGCGCCTGTGGCGGCTGAAGCCTGGCGAGGCGTCGACGCGCCACCGGCACCGTGCGACGACGGAGCTGTATGTCGTGCTCGAGGGCACCGGCCGAGTCCGCACGCCGGCCGAGCTGCTGACGCTCGCACCACTGGATGCGGTGCTGGTCGAGCCGAGCACGGTCCGCCAGCTCTTCAACGACACCGAAGCCGACCAGCTGTGGCTGATCGCCGGGGCGCCGCACGAGCCGGCCAACACGCTCGCGATGAGCCCCGAGGAGCTCGCCTGGATCTATCCCGACGGCCCGAAGGCACTGCCCGTCGAGCTTGGCGCCCGGGGCACTTGAGCGCGAGCGTCCCGAGGGCTCGAGGCCGAGGGCCTTGTGAGCGGCGCTTCCCCTACCTGTGGGTAGTCGGCCCATGGCTGCCAGTCGGGCACTCGTTAGTACGTCCATATCACCGCTTGGTAATATGAATCTGTGAGCGCCTACGCCGCGTTGGCCGAGCCGCACCGCAGACAAATCCTCGACCTGCTGCGTGATGGCGAGCGGCATGCCGGAGAGCTGGTGGAGAGCCTTGAGCTGAGCCAGCCCGGCGTGTCCAAGCATCTCAAGGTGTTGCGCGAGGCTGGGCTCGTTGCGGTGCGTCCGGATGGCAAGCGGCGTCTGTACGCCCTGCGTCTAGAACCCCTCGCCGAGGTCGACGAGTGGCTGGAGCCCTATCGCGCGTTCTGGTCGAAACGCCTCGACGCCCTCGAACGACACCTGGAGGAGAGCCCATGACCGACGGAACCCTGGAGACGATCGACGGTCGCCCCGTTCTGCGCTTCGATCGTACGCTCGCCAGCGAGGTGACCGAGGTCGACGGACCCCATCCCTGGCCTGGACCTTCGGCGGCGAGCGGTACAGCTTCGAGCTGGCCGCTCAGGAAGGCGGCTGTCGGTTGGTCTTTACCCACGTCTTCGACGACCGCGCGCTCGCAGCGCAGACCGCAGCCGGCTGGGAGTCCTATCTGTCGCGGCCCCGAGCCATTCGGGGTCGACCCCACCCCGGGCCGCCGCTTCCTGGCGGCTCAGCGTGCCGGTCAGCAATGATCCGGTAAGCCCAACTCGTGACCGGCACGCGAGGGCATGTGCCGTAAGCGGAACCTGCAGCGGGAGCGCCGCAGACGAGTCTGATGATCGCGCTCGAAGCGGCAGTCCGGGAATCCGGGGGAAGCTCACACGCCAAACTGATATGGAGAGTCGT
>QHBV01000265.1:0-6360 GCA_003244035.1 Solirubrobacterales bacterium
AACCCACATCAAGCCTCTAGAGGTCGTGCAGTACCGGGTTGCGCGCTGGATTGTGCGCCATGCGGTTCGGGTAAACGCTTCCGGCACGACGACCAAACCAGAGGAGGTGGAGATGCCCCCAAGCGGCGTCAAGAAGGGAAGCAAGCGGGCTCGCCAGTACGAGCACCTCAAGGACAGCCAGCTCGAGCGCGGCACGAGTGAGTCGCGCGCCGAGGAGATCGCCGCCCGCACGGTGAACAAGGAGCGCGCGCGCTCCGGAGAGTCGCGGACGCGCTCGCGAACCTCGATGCAGGACATGTCGTCCTCGCGCCGGGGCGGACAGCGGTCGGGCACGAACCGGGCGAAGGGCCGCACCCGGGATCAGCTCTACAACGAGGCGCGAAAGCTGGGGGTGCCGGGACGCTCGAAGATGAACAAGGAGCAGCTGCGACGCGCGGTCGACGGCCACAAGTCCTGAGCAACGCCCAGGCACTTCGAGCAGGCAAGCCCGCTCGTCACCGAGGAGCTGGCGGCTGACACCCCCTGCGGACCGGACATCGATCGTGCAAGCCATCGCTGCCTATGCCGACGCGGGGTTCGACGAGCTGTAGGTAAGCCAGATCGGGCCCGACCAGGAGGCGTTCTTCGCCGCCTATCGCGATCATGTCCTGCCTCGCGTGCGCTGATGCGGCGGACTGGGTTTGGCCCCCGCGCCTCGGGGTAGCAGGACACCATGCAAGAGCGAACCGAGCAAGACCGTGAGAAGGAGCGGCCCGCGGAGGACGATCCGCGCGAGCCGGGAGCAGAAGGGGGCACCCAGAGCCCAGCCGCCGACAAGCTGCCGGCCGCGCCGGCAGACGACGACTCGCCGCTTGGCGACACCGACCAGCATTCCGCGGCTTAGCGCCCATGGCTGTAAGCAGCCTCGACGATCAGCTGACCAAGTATCTGACCGACGCCCATGCGATCGAGGTTCAGGCGCTTGCCCAGATGCGCGCCGCGCCCGGGATCGCCGGAGACCCCGAGATCGCCTCGGCGTTCTCCGCTCACCTCGCGGAGACCGAGGAGCACGAGCGCTTGGTGCGCGAGCGCCTGCAGGCCCGTGGCGCCGCGCCCGCAAGCATCAAGGATCTCCTCGGTGGGCTCACCGGCAAGGGCTTCGTGCTGTTCGCCCGCTCACAGCCGGACACACCCGGCAAGCTCGTCACGCACGCGTTCTCCTACGAGCACATGGAGCTCGGCGCATATGAGGTTCTCGGGCAGCTCGCCGATCGGGCAGCAGACCGGACGACGGCAGACATGGCGCGGAAGATCCTCCAGCAGGAGCAGGCGATGGGCCAGCGGCTGGAGGCGTTGTTCGAGCGCGCCGCCGAGGCCTCGCTGGGTGAGGGCACGCAGGAGGAGCTCGAGCGGGCGCTCACCGCCTACCTGGCGGATGCCCACGCGATCGAGGCGCAGGCGATCCGGCTGCTGGAGAGGGGGCCCGAACTCGCCGGCTCGCCGTCGTTGGCGGATGCATACCGGGAGCACCTCGCCGGGGCACAGGCCCACCAGGAGCTGATCGCCGCTCGCCTGCAGGCGAGCGGCGCGGGTCGCTCGGTACTCAAGGACGCCGCACTGCGGCTGGGCGCGCTGAACTGGGGGATGCTGTTCCAAGCGCAGCCCGACGCGCCTGCGAAGCTCGCCGTGTTCGCGTATGCATTCGAGCACTTGGAGATCGCCGCATATGAGCTGCTGGCACGCGTGGCCAGGCGCGCAGCCGATCCTGAGACCGGGGCGGAAGCCCAGCGGATCGCGGGCGAGGAGCGCGCCGCCGCGGAGCGAATCCGCTCGCTGCTGGGGGAGGCGCTGGAGGGGTCGCTGCGGGAGCAGAGCCTCGGCCCGCGGTGAGCCAACCGGATGAGCGCGCTGCCGAGGCCGAGGGGAGAGCTCAGCGCGAGGCTCGTGCACGAGCTGACTCGGGAGATCCACGAGCTGGCGCCGATCGAGCTTCAGTCCACGCCGGATGTGCTCGCGGACGACGATTTTCAGCTCGCGCTCTACCTCTGCTATGAGCTTCACTACCGCGGCCTGCCGGGTGTCGATGAGCGCTGGGAGTGGGAGCCGTCCCTGCTGAAGCTGCGCGGTCAGCTCGAAGCGCGCTTCGAGCTGGGCCTGTACGACGCCGTGCCCTTCACCGGCGAAGCGGTGCCAGCCGGCGAGGTCGACCTCGCGTTGCGGGCGATCGCCGAGCGGGATGCCCCGCCGCTGTCCGCCTATGTCCGCTCGAAGGCCACTCTCGACCAGGTCCGGGAGCTGCTCGTGCACCGCTCCGCCTACCAGCTCAAGGAAGCGGATCCACACTCGTGGGCGATCCCGCGCCTGTGGGGCGCCCCAAAAGCCGCGCTGATCGAGATCCAGGCCGACGAGTACGGCGGTGGCCGAGCGGAGTGGATCCACGCCGAGCTGTTCGGCAAGGCGATGCGCGCACTCGGCTTGGACCGCTCCTACGGTGCGTACCTCGACCAGATCCCGGGCCTGACGCTGGCGACGGTCAACCTGATGTCCCTGTTCGGGCTTCACCGCCGCTGGCTGGGCGCGATCGTCGGGCACCTCGCACTGTTCGAGATGACCTCCTCGATCCCCAACCGCCGCTACGGCGACGGGCTCAGGCGGCTGGGTTTCGGTGGCGACGCGACCCTGTTCTTCGACGAGCATGTGGTGGCCGACGCGGTCCACGAGAACGTCGCCGCGGTCGACCTCGCAGGAGGCCTCGCCCGGCAGGATCACGATCTGTGCGCGTCGATCCTGTGGGGCGCGCAGGCGCTGGCCCATGTGGACGCGCGCTGGAGCGGACACATCTTGCGGTGCTGGCGAGAGGGCCGGACATCACTGCTGCAAGCGCCGGGCCCCGGCGGCTCACGGCTAGCGAATGCGCTTCAGGTCGCGGCGAGCTGATAGCCGTCCGACGCTCGCGCCAGGCCATCAGATAAATTGGTTATGGGCCCGCTCGCGCGGGCCTGGTTTTGCCCGGTTGACTCGGAGCGCTTCAGTCGTGAGTCCTCAGCGGGGGCCCGAAAGCCGCCCAGCTTGTGCGTGCCGTCGCAGAAGGGCCGGATCCGCGACTTGCCGCACCGGCACAGCGCCACCGGGCAGTGCTGGCACTCGATCGCCTGGCCGTGGGCGTCGAGCAGCTCGAAGCGACCGCGAACGAGCAGTGGGCCGTCGCGGTAGGCGGCGATCAGGACCGCGTCCTTGGCAACCATGCTCCTAGGCTGCCCGCGGAGCGGCGATTGAATGCACGAGGTCGAACTGTCGCCATTCGGGACCACCCCTCGGTGGCAACAGTTCGCAGGCGAGCGCCCGCCTGCGAACTGGGCCACTCACCATCGAGGGTCGTAGCCCGTGTCGAGCCTGCTCGCCGGCCGGCGCCACTCCGGCTCGCGATCGAAGCGCCGGCGGATCACGCGCCGGCGCAGCCGCCGCAGCACCGGCCCATACGTGAGCTGCGAGCTCGCGGCGACCAGCAGTCCCAACCGGCTCGGCGCCATGAACGGCATGAACTTGTCGGGGAAGCCGGGCATCGTGCAGCCGATGCAGATGCCACCGACGTTCGGGCAGCCGCCGACACCGCCGATCCACCCCCGGATCGGGACGTTGCACTTCGCCACCGGGCCCTTGCAGCCGAGCTTGACCAGGCAGCCGCGATCGTCGGCGGGGGTGCGGGCGAACTCTCCCTGCTCGGCGAAGCCGGCGCGGGCGCAGCCCTCCTGCACCGTGCGCCCGAACAGCCAGCGTGGTCGCCCCTGCTCGTCGAGGTCGATCGCGGGGCCCGAGCCCGCCAGGTGGAGCGCCAGCACCAGCAGGGTCTCGGTGATGTTGTCGGGCTGGACGGGGCACCCGGGGAGATTGACGATCGGGAGGCCGAGTGCCGAGACCCAGCTGGGGCCGAGGTAGTCGCGCAGGCCCATCGCGCCGGTCGGGTTGCCCCGCATCGCGGGGATCCCGCCGTACGCGGCGCAGCTGCCGAGCGCGAGCACCGCGGCTGCTCGGGGCGCGAGCCGATCGATCCAGGTGCAGGTGGAGATCGGATCGCCGGCGGCGTCTGCGCCGAGCGTGGCCCAGTCGCCCTCACCGCTGATCTGCTCGTTCGGGACCGAGCCCTCGAGCACCAGGATGAAGGGGTCGAGCCTGCCGGCCGCGGCGTCGAAGAAGGCACGCATGAAGTCCGCGCCGCTCTCATACGCGAGCAGCGGGTTGTAGACGATCACCGGCGGCACGCCCGGGAAGCAGCCTCGCAGCAGATCCTCGAGGCTGGGGTTGGTCGCGGCCGTCATCGCGACCGAGTCGCCGTCGCAGCCGAGGCCGCTGGTGAGCCACAGCACGTTCACCGGCCGACCCTCCAGCTCCGCCTGCATGCGCACGCGCTCAGCCAGCAGCATGGGCGCCGTTCCGCTCCGCGAGCGCCTCGAGCTGGTGCTCGATGCTGCCATGCAGATGCAGGTCGAAGGCGACACCGGTGACCAGCCCAGCGTGCGCCAGGCGCTTCAGCGCATGCGAGATCGAGGGCCGCTCGGCGGCGACGAGCTGACCGAGCAGCCGGTGCGTGAGCGGGAGGCACAGGCGGATGCCGGCCGGCTCGACCCGGCCCCACCGGGCAGCGAGGTGCCAGAGCACCAGCACGAGGCGGACCTCGAGCCGGGGCTGGGAGGTGAGTGCGCGAATCGCGTCGACCTCGGCGATCCGCCGCTGCGCGCGGCGCAGCAGCGCCTGGCTGATCTGCGGGAACGGCCGGACGCGGTCGGCGAAGTCGGCGTCGAGCAGCGCGAATCGCGTGGGGCACAGCACGCGCCAGTCGTCGGCTCGCTCGAGCAGGTCCTCCTGCCTTGGGCTGGGCCGCTGCAGCAAGTCGCCCGCACCGAGCAGCTCGGTTGCGGTCCGGTCGCCGACCCGTGTGTCGAATGCGACGACCCCGTCGAGGATCAGCAGCCCGGGCCCGCTGCCGGCCGCCTCGAACCAGGGCTCGAGGTTGCACTCGCCGACTCCGGCGTCGAGCAGCTTGGCGGTGGCGAGCTGGCGGGCGGCGACCCGCGAGCGCACGTCGAACTCCTCGGCGAGGTCGTCGTCGGCGTCGAGCAGGTAGGCGTGCAGCGCCGTCGAGTCGCGCTGCCGCCGCGCGGGATCCGAGCGGCGAGGCCACCGCAAGGTCGCGGGGTGGAGCGCCTCTGGGTCCTGGCCCGCCATCACGTAGCCTTCCTGGTCGCTGAGACCATCGAACGTCGCTTGGAGTCTACGGACTGCGAAATCCTTCTGTATCCTGGTAACCGCGTTTACAAGGGGCCCAGTAAGCGTCGTTACCACGCCCTGCAAAGCGCCGCAAGCTGTGGTAGAACACCGTCTGTGTGTTTGGCAATTCCAGGTCAGGTCATCGAGATCGTCGATGATCAGAACCGACTGGCCAAGGTCGATGTCGCCGGCGTTCGGCGCAACGTCAACGTCGGACTGCTCGACGGCGAGGGTGGCGTGGGGCCCGGAGACTGGGTGCTGATCCACGTCGGCTTTGCGATCTCGCAGGTCGACGAGGAGGAGGCGCGGGCGACCCGCGACATGCTCGTGCGCATGGGTGCCGACTACGAGCAGGAGCTCGAGGAGCTGAAGGCAAGCGTGATCGAGTGAGCACCGTCGTGACCACGGAGCCGGCGAGCGAGCCGGCTCAGACCGAGCCGGCGGTCGCGTGCGGCTCGGAGCACTGCATCACCTGCGGTGACGACGGTGAGCCGATGACGGTTGTGCGCGTGGACGCGGACCGTGGCCTGGCGCTGTGCGCCGGCGAGGACGGTGCGCGGGCGAGTGTGGAGACGGCGCTGGTCGAGCCGGTGGCGCCCGGCGAGCGCCTGCTGGTGCATGCCGGGACGGCGATCGCCCGCCTGCAGGCGGGCCTGGAGGGAGTGCTCGCATGAAGTACGTAGACGAGTTTCGCGACGCCGAGCTCGGCCGTGCGGTCGCCGGCGAGATCCTGAACCTGGTCGAGCCCGGCCGCCACTACAAGCTGATGGAGGTGTGTGGCGGGCATACACACTCGATCTACCGCTATGGGATCGACGACCTGCTCCCCGCCAACGTCGAGCTCGTGCACGGGCCCGGGTGCCCGGTGTGCGTGATCCCGATGGGTCGGGTCGACGACGGGATCGCGCTCGCACACGAGGAGGGCGTGATCTTCACGTGCTTCGGCGACATGATGCGCGTGCCCGGGTCCAACGGCAGCCTGCTGGAGGCCAAGGCGGCCGGGGCCGACATCCGGATGGTCTACTCGCCGCTCGACGCGCTGCGGATCGCCAAGCAGAACCCTGACCGGGAGGTCGTGTTCTTCGCGATCGGGTTCGAGACGACCGCGCCCTCGAC
>QHBV01000265.1:6400-19777 GCA_003244035.1 Solirubrobacterales bacterium
ATGTGCAGCCACGTGACGATCGTGCCGCCGCTGCGGGCGCTGCTCGAGTCGCCCGACCTGCGCCTCGACGGCTTCATCGGCCCCGGCCACGTCTCGACCGTCGTCGGCGCGCGGCCGTTCCACTTCATTCCCGACGACTACGGCAAGCCCGTCGCGATCGCCGGCTTCGAGCCGCTCGACATCCTGCAGGCGATCGCGATGATCCTGCAGCAGCTCTCCGACGGGCGCTGCGAGGTGGAGAACCAGTACAAGCGGGTGGTGCCGTACGAGGGCAACCTGCGCGCGCTAGAGGTGATGTCCGAGGTGTTCGAGCTACGCCCCCACTTCGAGTGGCGCGGGCTCGGCTTCATCTCGCACAGCGGCCTGAAGCTGTCAGAGGCCTACGCCGACCTCGACGCCGAGCGGCGCTTCAGCGTTCCCGGCGTGCGGGTCGCGGACCCGAAGGCGTGCCAGTGCGGCGAAGTGCTCAAGGGCGTGATCAAGCCGTGGGAGTGCAAGGTCTTCGGGACTGCATGCACACCCGAGCGGCCGATCGGCACGTGCATGGTCTCCTCCGAGGGGGCGTGTGCGGCGTACTACAACTTCGGGCGCTTTGCCCGCGAGCGAGAAGTGGTGTGATGGCCGAGCCCGCGATCGTCTCCGAGCGCGAGCAGAAGATCCTCGGGATCATCGAGACCGCGCGGGGCAAGCGCGCGAAATTTCGCGATGGCAACATCAACATGGCCCACGGCGCTGGCGGCAAGGCGACGCAGACGCTGATCGAGGGGCTGCTCGTGCCGGCGTTCGGCTCGGACACTCTGAGCGAGATGGCCGACGCGGGCGCCGTCGAGGTCGACGGCGTCGAGCTCGCGCTGAGCACCGACTCCTATGTCGTCAAGCCGCTGCGCTTCCCGGGCGGCTCGATCGGCGAGCTTGCAGTCAACGGCACCGTCAACGATCTCGCTGTCTCCGGCGCTCGGCCGCTGGCGCTGAGCCTGTCGCTGATCCTCGAGGAGGGGCTCTCCTCCGACGAGTTGCGCGCCGAGGTGGAGGCGATTGCCGCGACCGCACGGGCGGCCGGCGTGCAGATCATCGCCGGCGACACGAAGGTCGTCGAGCGCGGCCACGCCGACGGCATGTACGTGTGCACGACCGGAATCGGCCACCGCGATCCCCGCGCGAGGCTGTCGCCGGCGGCGCTCCGGCCCGGCGACAGGATCCTGCTGTCGGGCACCATCGGCGAGCACGGCACCGCGATCATGCTTGCGCGCAATGAATTCGAGCTGGACTCGTCGATTGGATCGGACACGCGCTCCCTGTGGCCGGTCGTCGACGCGCTGCTCGACGAGGTCGGTCCGGACTTGCGCTGCATGCGCGACGCCACCCGCGGTGGAGTCGCGTCGGTGCTCAACGAGCTGGCGCGCGCCTCGTCGGTCGCGATGATCGTGCGCGAGGGACAGATCCCGGTGCTGCCGGAAGTGGCCGGCGCCGCCGAGATCCTAGGGATCGACCCGATGTACATCGCGAACGAGGGCAAGCTGGTCGCCTTCGTCGCGCCGGACGCCGCGGAACGGGCGCTGCAGGCATTACGGAGCGTGCCCGGCTGCGAGCAGGCGGTCGAGATCGGAGAGGTGCGGACGGAACCGCCCGGGATGGTGTTGGTACAGACGAGCTTCGGCGGCAAGCGGGTCATGGACCAGCTGGTCGGCGACCCCCTGCCAAGGATCTGTTAAGAGAGCGAGAGGAGACGGGATGGCGACAATTGCAAGTCCTTATGCGGCCCAGAAGCGGACGGAGGGCGTAACGGCTCACGTTCTGTGGATGACCACGGGCCTGAGCTGCGAGGGCGATTCGGTGGCGATGACCTCGGCCACCAACCCGAGCCTCGAGGACATCATCCTCCAGGCGATTCCGGGCATGCCCAAGGTCGTGGTCCACAACCAGGTGGTCGACTATGCCAACGGCCAGGACTTCGCGCAGGCGTGGTTCGATGCCGAGAACGGCGACCTCGATCCGTTCGTGCTGTGCATCGAGGGCTCGCTCGGCAACGAGGAGATCAATGGCGACGGCTTCTGGACGGGCTTCGCGGTCAATCCCTCCAACGGGCAGCCGATCACGATGAACGAGTGGATGGACCGGCTCGCGCCGAAGGCCGCGGCCGTCGTCGCGATCGGGACGTGCGCCACCTACGGCGGCATCCCCGCGATGAAGAACAACCCGACGGGCGCCATGGGCGTGCCGGATTACCTCGGCTGGAACTGGAAGTCGAAGGCCGGCCTGCCGGTCGTCTGCATCCCGGGCTGCCCCGCGCAGCCGGACAACATGACCGAGGTGCTGCTGTACCTCGCGCTGCACCTGGCCGGGCTCGCCCCGGCGCCGGAGCTCGACGAGGCGCTGCGGCCCAAGTGGCTGTTCGCCCGGACGGTCCGCGAGGGCTGCAACCGCGCCGGCTACGCCGAGCAGGGCGACTTCGCGACCGAGTACGGCACGGATCACCGCTGCATGGTCAAGCTGGGCTGCAAGGGACCGGTCGTCAAGTGCAACGTCCCTGTCCGCGGCTGGGTCAACGGCATCGGCGGCTGCCCGAACGTGGGCGGCATTTGCATGGCGTGCACGATGCCGGGATTCCCGGACAAGTACATGCCGTTCATGGACGAGGACAAGGCCGGCGCGATGGCCGCGAACTACGAGAAGTTCACCATCGGGCCGCTGCTGCGCTACTTCCGCCACCGCAACATCGCCAAGAAGTACGACGTCGAGCCCGCGTGGCGCAAGCGTGGCAACCAGCTGACCACCGGCTACGCCAAGCGGTGGTAGCTCGAGCCAGAACCGTCGAACCGTTTCTGTACTTCGTTTCCAAGACTGAGGAGAGTTAACAAATGGCAGTTCAAAGCCCTTCACGGGTTGGCGTCAAGGAGATGTCCTGGGATCCGATCACTCGGATCGTGGGCAGCCTCGGGATCCATACGGAAATCGACTTCTCCAACCAGACTGTGCAGAAGTGCTGGAGCACGTCGATGATCTTCCGTGGCTTCGACATCTTCATGAAGGGGATCGATCCCCGTGACGCCCACTTCATCACCAGCCGCATCTGCGGCATCTGCGGCGACAACCACTGCACGTGCTCGTGCCTGAACCAGAACATGGCGTACGGCGTCAAGCCGCCGCCGCTCGGCGATTTGGCGTTCAACCTCGCCGAGACCGCGGACTACATCTTCGACCACGCGATCTTCAACGACTGCATGGCGAACGTGGACTTCTGCGAGCAGATGGTCAAGGAGACGAACCCGACGCTGCTGGCCAAGGCCGAGAACACCCCCGCACCTGGGAGTGACATCCACGGCTTCAAGACCATCGCCGACATCATGCGGTCGCTGAACCCGTTCACGGGCGAGTTCTACCTGGAGACGCTGCACGTCGCGCGCTACACGCGGGAGATGTACTGCCTCTTCGGTGGCCGTCACACCCACCCCTCGACGATCATGCCGGGTGGCTGCAGCGCCGACATCACGCACCAGACGTGCACCGACTACTACGTGCGGCTGATGCGTTACTTCGACTACGTCAAGCGCAGCGTGCCGATGCACGACGACCTGTATGACTTCTTCCTGCAGGAGCTGCCGGGCTACGACATGGTCGGCTACCGCGAGACGAACCTCGTCAACTGGGGCTCGTTCGACGATCCCGACTACGTCGACTACGACTACCGCAACATGACCCAGTGGGGCCGCAAGCGGTACATCACCCCGGGCGTGGCGGTCGGCGGGGAGCTGCTCTCGACGGACCTCGTCGAGATCAACCTGATGATCCGGATCCTGCTCGGCTCGTCGTACTTCGACGGCTGGGAGAACGAGCCCACGTTCGTCACGCACGATCCACTCGGCAATGCGGTCGACAAGAACCACCCGTGGAACAAGGTCACCCTCCCGAAGCCGCAGAAGCGCGACTTCGCCGGCAAGTACACCTGGGTCGTCTCGCCGCGGATGTACGACAAGCGGACAGACACGCACGTGTGCTGCGACACCGGCGGCGGGCCGTTCGCCCGCCAGTGGTGCACGGCGAAGGCGGGCCTGGTCGACTTCGGTTACGCCAAGGCGACCGGCAGCTCGATCCAGATGGTGCTGCCACGCTCGCCCAACCTGCCCGAGATGGAGCTCGAGTGGGTCGTGCCCGAGAAGTCCAACGCGATCGAGCGCGACCGCGCCCGCACGTACCACCAGGCCTACAGCGCACTGATCGCGCTGCACTGCCTGGAGCGGGCGATGAAGGAGGTCCAGGCAGGCCGCACGAAGAGCTGGAACAACTTCAAGGTTCCAGATAGCGCGGTCAGCTGTGGATTCCACGAGGCGGCGCGCGGCGTCCTCTCGCACCACATGGTGATCCAGAACGGCAAGATCGCCAACTACCAGCCCTACCCGCCGACGCCGTGGAACGCAAGCCCACGCGATGTCTACGGGACTCCCGGCCCCTACGAGGACGCGGTGCAGAACACCCCGATCTTCGAGGAGAACGGCCCGGAGAACTTCAAGGGCGTGGACATCATGCGGGCGGTGCGGTCGTTCGACCCGTGCCTCCCGTGCGGCGTGCATATGTACACCGGCGGTGGCAGGGTCCGCAAGGTGATGCATACGCCTACCGCAATGGCGTAATCGATGGAGGCGGCTGCTGTCCCCACCGAAGGGCCCGAGCAGCTCGTCTCTCGTGTGCAGGATCTTCAGGCGCGGCTCGAAGCCGCGCCTGATCCTGCCACGCGCGAGATCGCCGAGCAGCTCGTCTCCGCGATCG
Organism: Solirubrobacterales bacterium; assembly: GCA_003244035.1. Lineage (GTDB taxonomy): Bacteria > Actinomycetota > Thermoleophilia > Solirubrobacterales > Solirubrobacteraceae > Palsa-465. The sequence continues at coordinate 11,165 of QHBV01000265.1, forward strand.
TGCAGATGTACGGCGCCGGCCTCGAGCGCGTGCTCGAAGGCCTGTTTGCCGCCGGGGAGGAAGGCGAGCGGATCGCGCTCGAACTCTCCGCGGATCAGCTTGTCGCTTCGCTGCTGCTGATCCACGACCTGCACCCGATCCCGCTCGAGGATCGGGTGCACCAGGCGCTCGAGCAGGTGCGCCCGTACATGGAGTCCCACGGCGGCAACGTCGAGCTGCTCTCGCTGCACCAGGGGATCGCCCGGATCCGCCTGCAGGGAAGCTGCTCGGACTGCTCGGCGTCGTCGGTCACGCTCGAGCTCGCGATCAAGCAGGCGCTCGAGGAAGCCGCACCCGACCTCGACGGCCTCGAGGTCGAGGGCGTGACGGTGCAGACCGCCGGCGCCGGGGGCCTGCCGATGGTCTCCGGGTCTGCGCCCGCCGGTCCGAGTGGGATGGAGCTTCCGGTGGTGATGTCCGGCCCCGCTCCGCCGCCACCTTCGTGGTTCGAGGTGCAGTCCGCGCAAGGGCTCACCGACGGCGCGATGACCGCCGTCACGGTGGCGGGCAGCAAGCTGCTGATCGCCAACGTCGAGGGCACGCTGCTCGCCTACCGCGACACGTGCGCCAACTGCAACGGCCCGCTGCACGACGGACGGCTCGCGGCGGGGGCGCTCGCCTGCGCTCACTGCCAGCGCTCGTTCTTCCTGCCACGCGCGGGGCGCTCGCTCGACGACGACAATCTCCAGCTTGATCCGATCCCGCTGCTGCGTGAGCAGGACCGCGTCAAGGTGGCACTCGCCGCAGCCGGATGACTCATGCGACCTCCATTTTGGCGAGCCCGGATGGCGAGCGGAGGCTCGCATGAGTGAGAGCAACGGTTCTCGCCCCGACCGGCCCGAGCGTCGGCTGGTGGCAGATGCGGTCGCCGCCCGTAAGCGCTCGCAGCTCGTGACCGGGCTGCGGGGTCTCGCGCGGTCGACTCCTACCAGCCCGGGTGCTTCCGGCGGCGCCGGGGCGTCCGGGGGCCCGCAGGCCGCCGGCAGCGACGCCGGCTCCTCGCCCGACGGCGAGGCCTGCGACATCTGCGGAATCGGGATCCCGGAGGACCATCGCCATCTGCTGCATCTGGTCGAGCGCCGGATCGTGTGCTCGTGCGAGCCCTGCTGGGGCATGCGCGCCGGCGAGGGGGACTACCGGCCGGTCGGGGCTCGGACGCTGTGGCTGCCCGACCTGGACGTTCCGGACGACGTTTGGGCGAGCTTTCAGATCCCGATCGGACTGGCGTTCTTCATGGAGTCGACGATCACCGCGTGCGTGGTGGCGATGTACCCAAGCCCGGCGGGAGCGACCGAGTCAGAGCTGCACTTCGACTCCTGGAGTCGCATGCGCGAGCTCAACCCCGTGCTCGAGAACATGGAGCCCGACATCGAGGGGCTCGTCGTGAACCGGCTGGCCGACCCGCCGCAGTACGCGATCGCGCCGATCGACAAGTGCTACGCGCTGACCGGCCTGATCAAGATGCACTGGGAGGGGATCTCCGGCGGGACCGCGGTGGAATGGGCGGTGGCGGGGTTCTTCGACGACCTGCGCGCCCAGGCCGTGCCGGCGTGAGCGTCTCCTCGCCTGGCTTGGGCACAGACTCGCAGGAGGGGACCCCTGACCTCGGGTTCGAGGTACTGGGTGCGCGGCCGGTGCGCTACGCGGCCGCGCCGATGCTCGCGGTCGACCTGCAGGTGAGCGAGCCCAACGGTCGTCACGTGTACATGGTCGGGCTCACGATCCAGCTGATGATCGAGCCGGCGCGGCGGCGCTACGACGACGAGACCCGCGGGCGGCTGGTCGAGCTGTTCGGCGCACCCGAGCGGTGGGCCGTGACGACGCGGAGCCTCGTCTGGTCCCGGCTCGACGTGATCGTTCCCGCGTTCACGGGCTCGACGACCGTGACCGTCCCGATCGCCGTCAACTACGACCTCGAGCTGGCCGCCGCCAAGTACCTGCACTCGCTGCCAGACGGCGAGGCGCCGTGCGCGCTGCACTTCAACGGCATGATCTATTACCCGGCCGATGACGGGGGCCTGCAGGTGGTGCTCGTGCCCTGGAACAAGTCGATCGACTTCCGGATGCCGGTGTCCGTCTGGAAGGAGACGATCGAGCACTACTACCCCGCCACCGGTTGGGTCGCGCTGCGCTCGCAGACACTCGAGGCGCTTCAGCACGAGAAGCTCGATCGCGGGCTGGCGACGCTCGATGCGTGCGTGACCGAGTTGCTCGGCGAGGCGCATCGTGACTGACGCGCTGGAGCAGATGGTCGAAGCGCTGCTGTACGAGGGCTACGCGCTGTACCCGTACACCCCCGGGGCGACCAAGAACTCGACCCCGACCCCGTTCGGCATCCTATATCCGCCGGTTTATGCGGCCACGCTGTCGAGCACCTTCGATCACCTCGAGGTCCGGTGCGTGCTGCAGGCCCCGCCCGACGCCGTGCTCAGCGCCGAGGTCCGCTTCCTCGCCGCCAGCGGGGAGCGCCACCAGGCGCAGGCCCGCAGCATCGAGCTGGCCGGGGCGATGGTCGGGGCGCTCGCGCAGGCACCCGCCGAGCGCGAAGCGGAGGTGCAGACCGACGGCAGCCCACCGCTGACGGCGTCTGTGAGCTTGAGCGCACAGCCCTCGGGGGAGGGGGAGTACGAGGTGCTCTTCCGGGTCGAGAACCGGACGCTGGTTCGCAGCGGGCTCGACCGCGCCGGCGCACTCGCGCGCTCGCTGCTCTCGACCCACCCGATCGTGCGCGTGGCCGGCGGGAAGTTCGTATCGGCGCTCGAGCGCCCGTGCGGCAGCGTCAACACCTTCCCGGTGCTCGCGAGCCCCGCCGACGACGCGATCGTCGGCGCCGCGATCGTGCTCCCCGATCACCCGCAGATCGCGCCCGAGAGCCGCGGGGGATTGTTTGACTCGACGGAGATCGAAGAGGCCCTGCTGCTCCATGTCAAGGTGCTCTCAGACGGCGAGCGCGAGGACATTGCCCGTCAGGACCCCGCCGTGCGCGAGATGATCGAGCGCGCCGACTCGGCCACCGCCGAGGACATCATGTCGCTGCACGGGCGCGTCACCCTGCGCGACCCCGAGCCTGCAGAGACGGTGCGCGACCCCCAGACCAACGAGCCGCCGGTCGAGCCTCCGGGGCTGGTCGACCCGACCGTCGGCGAGCGGGAGGCGACCGTCAAGGGCGTCACCTTCCGCCGCGGCGGCAAGGTAGTGATCCGCCCGCCGGCCGACTCCGACATCCAGGCCCGGATGCTCGACGGACGGACGGCGACGGTCGAGCGGATCATGACCGACTACGACGGCAAGACCCACCTGGGGCTGACGATCGATGACGACCCCGGGGCGGAGCTGATGCGTGACACCGGTCGCTTTCTGTACTTCTTCGCCCACGAGGTCGAGGTGGTGCAGGGATGAGCCCGGACCCGCTGGGGAGCATCCTGGTCGCCGGCGTGGGCAACGCCTGGCTGCGCGACGACGGCTTCGGCGGAGAGGTCGCGCGCCGGCTCGAGCAGCGCGAGCTCCCGGCGGGCGTGTCGGTGATGGACGTGGGCACCGGGGGGCTCGACCTGGCTTATGAGGTCATGCGCGGCTACGACGGACTCGTGATCCTGGACGTCAGCAAGCAGGGGGGTGAGCCCGGCACGCTGTACGTGATCGAGCCCTCCGAGGAGGAGGCGGAGGCTGGAATCGAGGACGGGGACGTGATCAACCCTCACGCGATGGACCCGCAGACGGTGCTGCGCTTCGTCAAGTCGCTCGGCGCCTGGCCCGGGCGGGTCGTGGTGATCGCGTGCGAGCCGGCCGAGGTCGAGGACATGGGTTTGGGCCTCACAGAGCAGGTCGCCGGGGCCGTCGAGCGCGCGATCGATCTGGTGATCGAGACGATCGGCGAGCTGCGCGCGGGCGAAGCCGTGAAGTCAGCCGAGTGAGAGGCCCCTGAGATGCACGAGCTGTCGCTGAGCAGCGCGATCGTCAACACCGTCGTCAAGCACGCCGCCGGCCGGCGCGTCAGCGCCGTCGAGCTGCGCGTCGGGCGCCTGCGCCAGGTGGTCCCGGACACGCTCGAGTTCTACTTCGAGTTCGTCGCCCGGGACAGTGTCTGCGAGGGCGCCCGGCTCGAGCTCGAGGTGGTTGACGCGCGGCTTCGCTGCAGGCCGTGCGGGGTAGAGTGGGAGATCGAGATTCCGGCTTTCCGCTGCCCGACCTGCGGTGGCAGCGACGTCGAGATCGCGAGTGGCAACGAGTTTGAAGTGGAATCGATCGAGGTCGAGGAGGCCGAATGCATCGCACCAAAGTGAAGGTCGTCGAGGAGGCGCTCGACGCCAACAACACGATCGCGAGCGCCAACCGCGCCGACTTCGACCGCGCCAGGGTCAAGGTGGTCAATTTCATGAGCGCCCCCGGTGCCGGCAAGACGACGCTGCTCGAGCGCGTGGCGGCGGACCTGCCCGGGGTGCGCGTGGGCGTGCTCGAGGGAGACGTGCAGGGATCGATGGACGCCGACCGTCTCGCCAGCCTGCACATCCCGGTGACTCAGCTCAACACCGATCCGAGCTTCGGCGGCGAGTGCCACCTCGACGCGAACATGGTTCGCTCGGCGATGCCGGCGCTGCCGCTGGACGAGATCGACCTGCTGATCGTCGAGAACGTCGGCAACCTCGTCTGCCCCGCGGAGTTTCGNNGAGCTCGTGCTGGTCAACAAGATCGACCTGCTGCCCCATCTCGAGATCGACCTCGAGCGCCTGCTCTACAACATCGACCAGGTCCATCCCGACGTCGAGCGGATCGTGTGCAGCGCCAAGACCGGTGAGGGAATCGACGCGTTTCGAGACTGGCTGGTGCGGGCCGCCGCCCGCGCGGAGGTTCCCGCGTGAGGAGCTTCCCGCGTGAGTGAGGCGGCACTCGCCGCCGATCCCGCCGGGCGCGTGCGGGCGCTGCTGGAGCAGCGCACCGAAGCCAACACGCAGTTCTTCGGCCCCGAGGCCGAACGACTCGCGCGGCTGTGCCACGTGATGGCAGAGCGCTTCGCGCGGGGCGGGCGGCTGGTCGCGTTCGGCCACTCGCCGGCCGCACGCTCTGACGCGCGCCATGTGGCGGTCGAGTTCGTCCATCCCGTGATCGTCGGTAAGCGCGCGCTGCCGGCGATCGGGCTCGCCGGGGAGGGCGGCGATCTTGTCAACCAGGTGGAGCTGCTCGCGGCACCTGACGACATCGCGATCGCGTTCGGGGCCGACGAGGACGGGGGCGAGGCGGCGCGGGCGCTCGCGCTCGCGCGCTCGCGGGGGTGCCTGACGATCGCGTTCTCGCCCGCCGGCGCCGAGTACGAGTTTGAGCCGCCGGCCGATGACCCGTACATCCGCCAGGAGCTGATAGAGACGCTCTATCACGTGCTGTGGGAGCTCGTGCACGTGTTCTTCGACCATCGCGGGCTGCTCACCGGACGCACTTCCCGACGCGTGCACGACGCGGGCGCGTCGAGCTTCCTCTACCCGTTCCTGGGCGAGGACGAGCACGAGCTCGAACCGGTGGTCGAAGACGTGCGCCTGTCGGTGCTGATGAAGGCCCAGGAGATCGGCGCGCTGCGCGCGCAGACGCTGAGCGACAACGGCGAGGTCCTGATCGAGGCCGCCGCGGCGCTGCGCGCGAGCTTCGAGCGCGGGGGCAAGCTGCTGGCGCTCGGCAACGGCGGCTCGGCGACGGACTCGATGGACGCCGTCGCGGACTTCCGCGACGGCGCGGGCTCACGACACCGGTGGCCGGCGATCGACTTGACCGAGGACACCGGGATCCTGACCGCGGTGGCCAACGACATCGGCACCGACGCGATCTTCTCGCGTCAGGTGATCGCATACGGGATCACGGGTGACTCGCTGCTCGCGCTCTCGACCTCGGGCAACTCGCGCAACGTGATCGAGGCGCTCGCCGAGGCCAGGCGCAGGGGGCTCCAGACGATCGCGATGGTCGGCTACGACGGCGGCGCGGTTGCCAGCAAGGCCCTTGCCGACCATGTGGTGGTCACGCGCTCGGAGCACATCCCCCGGATCCAGGAGGCCCAGGCGAGCGCTTATCACGTGTTGCGGGAGCTGGTTGGATGAGCCCTCGCCGAGAGCTCGCCGGATGAAGGTGCAGGCGCCCTCGCGGGCGCGGCGGCGCGCCCGGGTGCGGGTGCGCGGCACCGTCCAGGGCGTCGGCTTTCGCCCCTATGTCTACCGGCTCGCGGGCGAGCTCGGCCTCAGCGGCTTCGTGCTCAACGACTCCGCCGGCGTGCTGCTCGAGGTCGAGGGCGGCTCGACCGAGGTCGCCGAGCTGCTGAGCCGCCTGCGCCCCGACGCGCCACCGCTGGCGGTGCTCGAGCAAGTCGAGAGCGAGGAGCTCCCGGCCACTGGCGCCACGGGCTTTCAGATCCTGAGCAGTCCCCAGGGCGGGGTCGCCGACGCTCCGGTGACGCCCGACAGCGCGATCTGCGAGCAGTGCCTAGCGGAGCTGCTGGACCCCCACGATCGCCGCTACCGCTATCCGTTCATCAACTGCACCAACTGCGGTCCGCGGTTCACGATCGTCCGCGGCGTCCCATACGACCGGCCGTTGACGACGATGTCGTCATTCCAGATGTGCGGGCACTGCGAGGCCGAGTACGAGGACCCCGGCGACCGGCGCTTTCACGCCCAGCCGAACGCGTGCCCGCAGTGCGGGCCGGTGGTGACGCTGCTCAATCGCACGGGCGAGGCGGTCGGCGCCGGCGAGGCAGCGGGCGCCGGCGGCGCCCGCGATCTCGTGCACGCGGCCGCGATGGCGCTGCGCGACGGCGCGATCCTCGCGATCAAGGGCATCGGTGGCTATCACCTCGCCTGCCGCGCCGACGACGAGCGAGCGGTCGCCGCGCTGCGCTCGCGCAAGCACCGCGAGGACAAGCCGTTCGCGCTGATGACCCCGTCGGTGGCCGTCGCCGAGTCGCTGGTGGCACTCGGAGCGGAGGAGCGGGGGCTGCTGTGCTCGCCTGAGCGCCCGATCGTCCTCGCGCCGCGGCTGGCCGGCGCCGGGGTCGCGCAGTCCGTTGCCCCCGGCTCGTCGGAGCTCGGGGTGATGCTGCCGTACTCGCCGCTGCACCACCTGCTGAGCGCGGACTTCGTCCGCGGTGCCCACGATCTCGGTACGACGCTCGTGCTGACGAGCGGGAACGCCTCGGACGAGCCGATCGCCTACCGCGACGATGACGCGCTGGCGCGGCTGCAAGGAATCGCCGACCTGTTCCTGGTCCACGACCGCCCGATCCACACCCGGACCGACGACTCGGTTGCTCGGGTCGTGAGCACCCCACGGGGTCGCCGGACCACGTTCCTGCGCCGCTCGCGTGGGTATGTGCCCGCCAGCCTGTCGCTGCCCGGCGGCGGGGCCGGGCGTCCGCTGCTCGCGTGCGGCGCCGAGCTCAAGAGCACGTTCTGCGTGGCCAAGGGTCGGCGCGCGTGGGTCAGCCACCACATCGGCGACCTGGAGAACTACGAGACGCTGTGCTCGTTCACAGAGGGGATCGAGCACTTCCAGCGGCTGTTCGCCGTCACGCCCGAGGTACTCGCCCACGATCTGCACCCCGAGTACCTCTCGACCAAGTACGCGCGCGAGCGCGAGGGGAGCGAACGCGATGTTGAGCTCGTGGGCGTCCAGCACCACCATGCCCACCTTGCGGCCTGCCTGGCCGAGCACGGGGAGCCTGGGCCGGCGCTGGGCGCCATCTTCGACGGGACCGGGTACGGGACCGACGGCACCGTCTGGGGTGGCGAGCTGCTGATCGGGGACCTGGCCGGGTTTGAGCGGGTCGGCAAGCTCGCGCCGGTGGCGCTCCCCGGGGGCGAGCGCGCGATCAAGCAGCCGTGGCGGATGGCATGCTCGTGGCTTTCGGCGGGCGTCAGCTCAGAGCCCGAGCTTCCCGCAGCTCTCTCCGGGGACGTCGAGCAGCGGGCCTGGGATCAGGTCAGCGGATTGGTCGCAACCGGGCTGCGCTCACCACAGACCACCAGCATGGGCCGCCTGTTCGACGCTGTAGCCGCGCTGAGCGGGATCCGAGCGCAGGTCAACTATGAGGGCCAGGCGGCGATCGAGCTCGAGGCGGCGTGCGATCCCGGCGAGCGCGGCCGCTACCCGATCCGCGTCGAAGAGACCGGCGAGCTGCTCGTGATCGACCCCCGTGAGACGATCCGCTCCGTGGCCGCGGATGCCTGCGCCGGCGTCGCCGTGGGCGTCATCGCCAGCCGCTTTCACGCCACCGTCTGTCACGCGACCGTCGAGGCCTGCACCCGCGCCGCTTCGGCGCACGGGCTCGAGCTGGTCATACTCTCCGGCGGCGTGTTCCAGAATCGCCGCCTGCTGCAGTCGGTCGCCGAGGGACTGCACGGTGCCGGCCTGCGCGTCATGATTCCCGAGCGGCTGCCGATGAACGACGGCGGGATCTCCTACGGGCAGGCAGCCGTGGCAGCGGCGCGACTCGGGCGCGCGGGATTCCCGTACACGCCGGACAAACACGATCGCGAGGAGGGCTGAGCCATGGCCGACGACGACCCCAAGCCCCAGAAGGCCGGCGCCAAGGCCGACCAA
>QHBV01000266.1 GCA_003244035.1 Solirubrobacterales bacterium
CGCCGCGCGTGAGGCGCTGGCGGGGGCCGAGCGTGAGGCTGCCCTGCGCGAGCACGAGCGCGATGCAGCAGTGGCCCGGGCGGTGGTGTTGCGAGAGGCGCGCGATCGCGAGGCATCGATCAAGGAAGAGCTCGAGCGGGAGCGGACCGAGCTGGCGGGCGAGGTGGACCGCTCGCAATCCCGGGCCGGAGAGCTCGAGCGCGAGTTGCAGGATTCGCAACGTGCCGCCGACGTGAGCGCTGCACAACGCGATGCTGCGGTCACCCTGCTCGACGAGGCGCACGCGGTGATCGCATCGTGGCAGGAGCAGGCGGCTGCGCTCGAGCAGCACGTCGCCACGGTGTCGGGACAGGTGGCGATGGCGGACGAGCGGACGGCCGCGCTCGAGGGGCTGGCGGCCAACGCGGAGGACCAGGTGGCTCGCCTGGCGACCGATGTGGATGCCCTGGACCTGCAGGTCGAGCTCGGCGAGCGCCGCGCCGCCGCGTTGGAGGAGGAGCTGTCCGAGATCACGCAGGTGCGTGGGAGCCTGCGCGAGGCGACCGCCGAGCGCGACGAGCTCGAGCGCCAGCTGCGCCGCCTTGCGGCCGAGCTCTCGGAGTCGGGTGACCAGGTGGCTCGGCTGCGGGAGCGCCTGCAGGCGGCGGAGCAGGCGGCGAGCGAGCAGGAGGGTGCGCTCGGCGAGCCCGAGCTCGAGGGGCTCGTCGACGATCTGAAGCTGCGCCTGGCGGACGCGGAGTCGACCACCGAGGCCCACGCCGAGGAGCGCGCCCGGCTCGAGCGTCACATGACTCGCTTGGAGCAGCAGCTCGCCGATCAGGGTGGCGCCGAGCGCGGCGAGGAGCTCGAGCGAGAGCTTGGCGCTGTGCGCGCGCGTGCGGAGGCGCTGCTGGCGGAGGCGAGCGCCGCTCGAGAGGCCTTGGCAACGGCCGAGCGTGGGGCGCAGCAGGCCAGGCGCGAGGCATACGAGCGCGAGCACGAGCGGGACGGTGCGCTCGCCGTCCTGGGCAGGGCACACGAGCTGATCGCATCCTCGCAGGCGCAGGCAGCTGCGCTCGGGCGACGCGTCGATGGATTGGCCGGAGCGCTGGCGTCCGCCCAGGAGCGGGCGGCCGAGGTGGTGCGACTCGGCGAGCGCCTGGAGGTTGCGGAGCGCGAGGCCTCAGTGGCCTCGGCGGCGTCGGCGGCAAGCGACCACCAGCCTGGACTGAGGGAGGCTGAGCTGCAGGCGTCCGTCGAGGACCTGAAGCGGCGCTTGGCGCAGACCGAGTCGATCGCCGAGGATGGAGCGCAGGAGCGCGCCCGGCTCGAGCGCGATCTCACGAGCGTCGAGGCACAGCTCGGGGAGACCCTCGCGATCCTCGGCGTCGAGGTCACGCGGGTACTGGGGGCAGGCGGCGGGACACCTCAATGAGGACTTGCTCGAGGCGCGCGATCTGGCGCGAGCGAGCGTGGGCAGCCGCTGCACTTCGGCCGCGCTGTCCGAGCGCGCTCGTAAGCGCTGGGTCCTGCGCCAGCGTGCGCACCGCGGCCGCGAGAGCTTCGCCGTCTTCCGGCGGCACGACGATCCCAGCTCCCGCCGCCGTGGTCAGGCGTGCCGTTTCTCCTCCCGCCGCGACGATCGTGGCCCGGCCGACGGCCATTGCGTCGTAGAGCTTGGAGGGGATGAAGTCGGCCAGCAGCGGATGCGAGGAGAGCGGCACCAGCAGCGCGTGGCAGGACTGCAGGAGCGCGCCGAGCTGTTCGACCGCAACCAGCGGGCGCAGCTGCACGGCCTCGAGCCCCCGGCTGTCCCGCTCCTCGCGCAAGCCCGCCGCCAACGGTCCGTCTCCAACCAGAAGGAAGCGCACGTCGCTGCCTCGCAACAGCTCGGCGGCGTCCAGCACGATCGAGAGGCCCTGCGCGAGTCCGAGATTGCCCACATACCCGAGCGTGAACGGCACGCGTCGCGGTACGGGTCGCTCGGGCAGGGCGAGCAGCTCGTCAAGCGCTCCATTGGGGAGGTGGACGCTGATGCCTCGTCCCGCGACGCGGTCGATGTGCTCGCAGAACGGGAGCGTGGCGGCGGTCACCGCCTCCGAGCGCCCGTACAGCCATCGCTCGGCGCGCTCCAGGGCGCGCAGCACCCTCGCGTCAGAGAGCTCACCGAGCGCCTCCGCGGCAGCCGGCCACAGGTCGCGCACGTCGAGCACGAACCTGGCTCCGCGGATCGCGGCGCCGGCCGCCGCCGCCAGTGCGCCGGGAAGCGGCGGTGAGCTCGCGAACACGACGTCTTGGCCCCGGGACAGCGCCACGGCGATCGCCGCTCCGGCAGCGAAGGTTCCATAGAAGAGCAGTCGCCGCGTGGTCGTCTTGCGCGGCGATGTGGCCACCCACAGCCGATGTACGGTCCGGCGCTCGGAGCGCTCGGTGACGACCAGCCGACGACCGAAGCCGGGATGGAACACGCCGCCGGGATGGTTGGGCTGCTCGCACACGACCGTCACGTCATGTCCCCGCGCGACGAGTCCGTCGACGAAGGACCCGAGCCGGTTCTGCGCACCCCCCGGCTCGGGTGGGAAGTACTGCGTGATCACGAGGACCCGCAGGGATGTGCTCACGCGTCGCCGGCCCCGACCTGGGCGCGTAGCGCAAACGTCGCCCGGGTGACGGCGGCCATCTCCGACACAGGCCAAGGCTGACGCCCGGTGGCGGCAGCCTCGAGAAAGGCCGCCAGCTCGGCGGCATGGCCCTTGTCGCGGCGCTGGCGAGTCGTGCGCTCGCGCCCGTCGCGGTAGAGGCGTAGCTCACGGAAGTCCTCGAGCACGGCGGCGCCACGCCGGCCGAGCACCTCGATGCGCTCCTTGGCGAGCCCCGCGTCTCCGCGGGATGCGTACACGAGGGACAGGGCCGACCCGTCCGCGAGTGCGACCGCCGCGATCACGTTGTCCGCGCTCAGCTGCGACCCATCCGCGGTCGCGACGGCCGTGGCACTCGTCGGGGGGGCATCGCACAGGAACGCAGCGAAGTCGAGGAAGTGACACGCCTCGCCGATGATCCGCCCCCCGCCCACCGCCGGATCGAGTACCCAGTGGCTTCCGGGAACGGTCCCGGCATTGACCCGATAGGACACCACCAGCGAGCCGGCGCCCGCGAGCGCGTGCTTCAACGCGATCGCGAGCGGGGCGTGGCGACGGTTGAAGCCCACCATCAGGACCCCCGGAGCATCGCGCGCGGCCCGCTCGATCGAGGCCAACTGATCCTCGTCGAGCGCCAGCGGCTTCTCGACCAGCACATGCTTGCCCGCTTTCAATGCGCGCACGGCGTACTCGGCGTGCGAATCATGGCGCGTGGCGATCACGACCGCGTCGACGTCTTCACCCTCGAGCACGCGGGCGGGGTCGGTGGTCGAGGTCTGTGCGCCGAACCGCTCGGCCGCCGCTCGTGCCGAGGCTCCGGTTGCCGCGCCCACGACGGTCAGCGGCGCCAGCCGCGTCAGCTCCGGCAGCAGCACACCGCGAGCGAAGTCTCCGGCGCCGAGGATCCCCACTCGGACAGCGGCGCGCCCGCCAGCGCGCCGCTGCGAGCGCTCGCTGCGGTCCGGCAGGGCGCGGTCGGGGATCGCGATCACCCGCGCGCCGGCCCGATCCCGCTCGGGATAGCGGAGCAGGACCCCGAGCGCGGGCTCGGCGCCGCCGAGCAGCGCGTACGCCTCACCCGCCCGGTCCAGATCGAGAACATGGGTCGTCAGCCGTGAAGGGCGCAGGCGCTCGGCTCCCATCAGGCGCAGCACCTCCTCGAGATTGCGCCCTTCGGTCCAGCGGACGTACGCGATGGGGTAGTCGACGCCCTGCTCCTCATAGCGGCGGTCGTAACGGCCCGGTCCGTACGATCGGCTGACCACCAGCGTAAGCTCCTTCGCATACAATCCGGCACGTCCGACCGTGATCGGAACATCGCCGATCACGCACACCGTGGCTCGCTCCCGGGCAATCTCGACCGCCGCCTGCAGCGGCGCAGGATCGCGACTGGCGGCCGCGACGATCACGGCATCCGCTCCGCGCCCGCCACTCACCCGCCCCACCTCCGCGAGCAGGTCCGTCCTGTCCGTGCTCGTGCGGTGGCCGGCGCTCGCCGCGATCGCCACGCGGGCCGGATTCGGATCGAACCCGATGGCGATGGCGCCGGCGGCCGCGGCGAGGTCCATCGCGAGCTGGCCGACGAGGCCCAGGCCGATCACGGCCACGATCTCGCCGAGCCCGACGTGAGCGGTGCGAAGGCCGTGCAGCGCGATTGCGCCCAGCGTCGCGTAGGCGGCATCCTGGGCCTGCACACCCTCGGGCACCCGGGCACAAAGGTGCGGCGGAATCGAGACGATCTCAGCGTGGTTGGCGTATCCCGCGCCGGCGCACGCGACCAGCTCACCGGCGCGCGCGGGTACTCCCCCCGCCGACTCCAGCACGATACCGGCGGAGCTGTAGCCGAGAGGACGGGGAGCGGCCAGTCGTCCGCGAGCCCTGTGGTAGGTCGCCGCGAGGCCCTCGGCGCGGGCCGAGGCGAGAACCTGCCGCGCCAGGTCTGGGCGGGCGCGCGCCTTGCCGACCAGCGATTGGCGGCCGAACGCGAGCATCGCGCGCTCGGTCCCGGCGCTGATCAACGAGTAACGGGTGCTGACGAGCACGCCGGCGGCGGGCGGGCAAGGCGCCGCAACCTCGACGACCTCGACCGCGCCCGAGTCGAGATCCTGGACGACCTGCTTCACCGTGAGGGTCCGCGACGGAATGAAAGGGACCGCGGTGGTGGTAACGCCCCACTCGCCGGCACTCGCGGCGCCAATGGTGCGTTGACCGCCCGCAGGGAAGGCATCGCCCCACTGGGGCCAGTCACACCGTCGAGTGGGGGGTTGACCATCCCCCGGGAAGTTATCGCCCCACTGGGACCGGTCGCGCCATCGAGTGGGGCGTTGACCCGGTCGAGTACGGCGGTTCAGCTTCAGCTCGACCGGCACGCACCCTTGGTTCAATGGCTTCCGTGCGCGCCGCGCTGTACCTCGATGCCGCGCGTCACATGCGCCCCCGGCAGCTGCTCTACCGCCTGCGCCGGCTGGTGCCGCCCTCCGCGCTGGCCGCCGGGCTGCCAACGGGGGCGCCGCCGGAGCCGTGGTGGGCCGCCGCCGGGCTGGATTGCGACCCCGCTCCCCAGTCCGGCCCGACCCCGTTGCCCCACGAAGACGGCGCTGTGAGCGCCTTTGGCATCAGGCGAGCAATCGATGCAGCGGGGTTCTGGCGCGAGCCGAGCGATGGCCTGCTGTTCCTGTTCCACCTGCACGGCTTCTCCGAGCTCTCGCGCTACGCGTCGGGGCCGCGTACCTCCGCCGGGGATGCGTTCTGGGCGCGGCTACTCGAGGACTGGCTGGTGCGCGAGCGGCGCCCCAGCCTCCCTGCCTGGCACCCCTATCCGACCTCCGGGCGGATCGTGGCCTGGGTCGTGGGGCTGTCGTCGATCGGGTCCTGGCCGGGGGCGCTGCGCGGCCAGCTCACCGCTGAGCTGTGGCGCCAGGCCTCGTATCTGTGCCGCTGCGTCGAGCACGACATCGGTGGCAATCACGTCCTGCGCAACGCCAAGGCGCTGGTGTTCGCGGGCTCGGTGTTCCCGGGCACGCGCCTGCTGGACCGCGCGCTGGCGCTGCTCGAGCGTGAGACCGGGCGCCAGCTGCTGACCGACGGTGGGCACGAGGAGCGGAGCAGCTCCTATCACCGTCTGGTCCAGCACGACCTCGCCGAGGTGGCGGAACTGCTCGTGCGCGTGGGTCGGCGGGCGCCGGGTTGGCTGACCCACGGCGCCGCTCTGGCTGCGAGGTGGCAGGCCGGGATCGCCGGCCCGGATCGGCGCCTGCCACTACTCAACGATGCCTGGGAGGGCCCGGCCCTGACGGCCGGGGCCACGCAGCCGCCCACCGCCCTCGGCGCCGAATTTGGCCCCGGGGAAGCGGGGTACCTCGTCCTGCGCTCTGGCGGCGACCAGGTCATTTTCGACCTGGGACCGCTGTGTCCCGCCCATCTCCCGGCCCACGCGCACGCCGACGCGCTGTCGTTCGTGCTGTGGCTCGATGGCGAGCCACTGGTGGTCGACCCCGGCAGCTACTGCTATCAGGGGCCGCTGCGGGACCGGTTCCGAGCGACCTCGTGCCACAACACGGTCGAAGTCGACGGGCGCGACCAGTGCGTGCTGTGGGGGAGCTTCCGCGCTGCCCACCTCCCGCGAGTGCGTCACGGACCGCCCCGCCGTCAAGGCGAGGCGATCGTCGTGTCCGGCGCCCACGATGGCTACGCCCGGCTGCCCGATCCGGTCGAGCATCAGCGCGTGCTCGCCTGGCTGCCGCCGGCCGGTCTGCTCGTCGTCGACCGGCTGTGGGCCCGCCGGTCGCATCGCGTGCGCTCCAGCCTGCACCTGGCCGCGGACGTGCCCGTCACCGACGGCGGGAGCGCCGGTGCGATCACAATCAGCGCACTCGGCGAGGGCGCCTCGCAGCGCACGAGGCTCGGGAGCTATTCGCCCTACCTCGGGAGCATCGTCGCCGCGCCGACGCTCGAGGACACCCGCACGGTCGATCCCGGTCAGCTGTTCGGGTGGAGCGTGCTGCGCCGTGGGTGGCGCCTGGCCCAGCTCTCGCCCGAGCGGGTGGCGCTGGAGCGCGACGACGAGCGCTCAATCGCGGTCGCGCTCAGCTGGGTCTAGGTCGCGGGCGCGGCTGGATCTTGCGCCCGCCACCGGTGAGCGGCCCGCCACGGCCGAGCGGCGCCCGGAGCGTTTCCCCTCCTGGCTCTCGCGCTGCTGCCCGTTGCGCTCCGCCGCGTAGGCACCGTAATCGGCGCGGTAGCCATAACCCTGCGCGCCGATCGCGACGTCATTGGCGACGAATCCGATCACGCGTGCCTCGACATTGCCGAGCTGCTCGGTGAAGCGCCGAACCGCGTCGCGGCGGGTCACCCCGAGCCGTCCGACGAGCAGGACGGCTCCGACCCGCCGCATCAGCGGGATCGCGTCGGCGATCACCGCGCTCGGCGGCGTGTCGATCACCACCAGCCCGTACAGGCGCGTGAGCATCGACAGGACCTCGATCGCGCCGGCGCTCTGCAGCAGCCCGGCGGGGTTGGACGAGGCGTCCCCGGCGGGAATCACGTCGAGAATCGGCGGATTTTGCTCGGCGGTGCCCGAGGAGACCGGCACGGACTGGACGACCTTGGCGAGCGGAAGGTCCTCGACGATCAGATCGCCCAGACCCGGCGACGGGCGCAGGCCGTGCTTGGCCGCGAGCGAGGGACGGTGGAAGTCCGCCTCGATCAGCAGCACCCGGGAGTCGCCTCCACCGCTGGCGCTGGCCGCGGCGACGGCCAGGTTCCAGGCGATCGTCGACTTGCCCTCAGACGGAGACGCGGAGGCGACCAGCACGGAGCGGACGTCTCGATCGACCTTTGCGTAGCGCAGCGCCGTGCGCAGCATCTGGAAGGCCTCGGCCTCCAAGCGGGGCAGCGCCACTCCGTCGGTGTCGGCGTCCAGTGCCCGGCTCTTGGGGATGACGCCCAGGAGCGGCAGGCCGTAGGCTTCCTTGAGCTCGTCGAGATCCCTGATTCGATGGTCGAAGCGTTGCATCATCAGGGCCACGACGATCCCGAGCAGGATCCCGAGGCCGGCGCCCAGCGCGCCGTCGCGTCTCACCTGCGGCGAGGACGGCGAGGTTGGCGTCACCGCCGGCTGGACCAGTTGGACCCCGCCGGTCTGCAGCTGCTTGAGGATGCTCAGCTGGGTGGCCCGGCTCTGCAGGTCGCTCCGCTGAGACGGACTCGTTCTTGGCGCGGCCAGTTGCGCATCGACGACCTTCAGCGCCCCGTCCACGCTGGCCCGATCCGCGTCGCGACGAAACTTGACGAACTGACTGGCGAAGGCATTCGCCAGCATGGCGGCGAGCTGGGGGCTGTGATCGGTGGCGCTGACGTTCACGACGTCGGACTGGCCGCCGCCCTGAACCTGGATCTTTCCCAGGATCGCCGCCGGCGTGAGCTGGGAGTGAAGGGTGCTTGCCGTCAGCGAGGCCACGACGTGGAGCCCGACGAGCTGGACATCGGTCGCGGCGGTCCGGTTGGGATCGGTCGCCGGCGCCACCACGGTCGAGCCGAACAGCTGATCGGGGACCTGGGAGCTCTGGAAGAGCAGTCCCGCGGTGGCCGTGTACTGCTTCGGGCGGTTGCTCGACCAGGCCACGGCGGCGACCCCGGCGACGAGCGTGCACAGCACGATCCAGATCCCGCGGCGGCGCAGCAGTCGCACCAGCGCATCGAAGTCGCTGCGCATCGGGCGCGCCTGGTCATTCATCTGGGTCCAACCTCTCGTTGCGCAGGACTAGCGGCAGGGTGCTCACGTCGCCGGGTAGGGGCCCGGATCGGGACTCTACCGCGCGGGCTCCAGGCTCCTGAGTCCAAGATCCGGTGTATTGGGGCTTGCAGCGGCAATGACACGCTTGACGTGGATGTGCGGGCGTGACTATGATGCAGCGTCTACCGCTGACGCGGCTGGCTGGCCGGCGTGGTGGCAGGCGGCGGGGGGCGGGAGACGCTAATCATGTCGCGGACGCGGCATAACACCTTCAGGAGGTACGTATGTATGGATTGCGAAGACGGCTCCGGTCGGGGCTCGTATTCGGTGTCGTATTTGGTGTGATGGGGCTCGGGGCGACGGCGGCGTCGGCGGACGTCAACGTCTACGCCGGGTATGCCGACAACTTTCAAGGCCATGCGGCCCCCGGGGCCTTTCCGAGCCCGTTCGGCCCTGGGCCGGGCGTGATCTACGAGGGATGTCAGCCGTACGCATCCTGCGTGTTCGACGGCGGTACGGTCAGGCTCCAGAACACGGGCACCACGCCGGTCACCATCAACCGGACCACGATCAGCTACACCGGCGCCGGCTGCACGTTTGACCTGTGGCCGCGGCGGATCACGGTGCCGGCGGGTGGGAGCCTGATCCTGGCCCAGACCGAGAGCGGGCCCGGAGGCGGTTGCACGCCTGGTCGCACCACCGGGGTCGCCCAGATGGACAGCTCCGACATCGGACGGGGCGGGTCTGAGCTCACCACCTGCACCCAGTCGGGCGTAGTTCCCAAGGTGCACGTGACCATCGCAGGCCATACGACGACGGTGACCGACTCCGGACAGGTCCTAAACACGGGCGGAGTCGACAAGGCGCGTTGTGGCCCGCCGAACGGCGGGTTCATCAACGAGTCGACGCCGTACGCGCAGATCGGCACGATCACCACGGGCGGCGGACCGCCGCCTACGCGTGGCGGGACGTTCACGTGCAGCGCTACCGCGGCGCGACTGGGCGGCAACGATCTCATCGCCGCCAATCCCGCAGACAGTCCCTGTGTGACTGCGTCGAACAGCGGCACGCCCACGATCGCTGGGCTCACGGTCGGGCTGTTGGACGCCAATACGATGCTGAACGCCGGTGCGCTGCCGGCGGCCGGTGACAACGCCACTGCCCATTCGGACGCCGCGAACGTCTGCTTGGGCCAGACCGTCCTCGGCATCTGCCTAGGAATCGGCGTCAAGGCGGTGAGCTCGGACGCGTCGGTGACGTGCCCGTCCGTAGGGGGCACGCCGGTGTTCACGGGGAGCTCGACGCTCGCCACCGTGTACCTCGGCGGGGTGCTCCCGATCGTCAGCGGCCAGCAGGTCACGGTCCCGCTCGTCGGATTGGTGACGGTGTACATCGACCGGACGATCAGAACCGGGAACTCGCTGACCCAGCGGGCGCTCGAGGTCGATCTGGGCACCTCGCCGCTGCTGATCGTGGGCGAGGCCAAGGTCGACACGACCGGCAACCCCTGCGCCACGGCGTAACCGGTGGCGCCGGGGCGGGCGCGACCAAGGTCGGATGAATCGAACGGGGGGCCGGCACGCAAGCCGGCCCCCCGTTTTGGTGCTGTGTCGTCGGCCGCCTGATCGGGCTACGAGCTCGACGCGAGCAGCCGGTTGATCGCGCCGACATCGACCCGCCCGCCGGCGATCACGCGCGCGAGCGCGCCGCTCGTGACGGGGTCGTCGGGGTCCAGTCCGTGGGCTCGCTCGAGTAGGCGTCGCGCCTGCTGCGGCTGGCCCCGCGCGGACGCGAGCGCACCGAGCTCGAGCGTCGCGTAGGCGTCGTCGCGGCTGCGCGCGAGGGCGCCTTCGAACGCCTGCAGTGCGCGCGCCGGCTGGCCGAGGCGCAGTGCGATCGTGCCCTTGACCAGCAGTGGGCGATCGCTGAGGGGGTTCAGGCTGGCTGCGCGGTCCAGCAGGCCAAAGGCCTTCGCTGGCTCGGACTGCCAGCTCGCTTCCGCCGCGCCGACATAGTGCTCGGAGAGCCACGGCGCCGCGAGCGAGACGCCCCCGGCGAGCAGGACGAGTGACGTCGCGCCGGCGAGCGCACGACGGCGGCGCCGCGGGACCGGCGACGCGGTGCACGCGCGCCGCGAGGCGCTGGACGCGTTGGCGAGCGGCCCGCATGCGCAGGCCAGCCCCAGCATCGCCATCGCCGCCCCTCCGAGCGCCGGAAACTCCCACAGCCAGTCGACGGACCCCTGGACGATCCAGTAGACCCAGACGAGCAGCGCCGCAGCAGCCACAGCTCCGCCGAGCCCCGGATCGTGGCGCGCGGCGCCCAGTGCGCGGCGCAGCGCCGGGCCGAACGCGAGCAGCAGCAGGACGAGCCCGACCAAGCCCGTCTGTGCGAGCGTCCGCAGCTCGATCGAGTGCGGGTACTTGGGCGCCGTGGCGCTGCGACCCTTGCGGAGGTACAGCTGCGCAAAGTTGTCAGCGCCGATCCCCTGCAGCGGATGAGCAGAGAAGGCGTCCAGCGCCACGCGGTAGTAGTCGTAGCGGTAGCCGCTCAGCCCCGCCGCGAGCCGTACCGACTGTGCGGGGCCCGCAGGGCCGGTGGTCGTGCTCTGGAGGGCCGGATGCTCAAACGATCTCCACGCCGCGCGCACGCGAGCCAAGGGATTGCCCAGGACGATCACCGCAGCGAGCACCGCCCCCAGCGCCAGCGCCCACGACAGACTCGCGATCGTGACGCGCAGGAGGCTTGCAGCGGCGGGGCCGATGCGCCCGGATCGCTCGACCGCACCCGCCAGCGCCACGACCAGGCCGACGGCGGCGGCTGCTGGCAGGATTGGCAGCGTGACGGCGTGGACCGCGGCCGCCGGCGCTTGCACCGCAAGGCGCGAGGAGAGCTCGAGCAGGGCCGGCGCGGTAACGGCGATTGCCACTGCCACCGGCGCGAGCGAGGCGATCAGGCGGACCCGATCGCGCGCGATCACGATCGCGACCACGGCCACGATCGCAACCGAGTAGGCGCCGCCGCGACTCTGCGTGAGCAGCGCGGCGTCGCCGAGCACGACCGCTGCGGCCGCGAGTAGGCCCCGCCACGGCCCGGGCAGCTCGGCGCGCCCGGCCAGCAGCGCCGCCGGGAGCAGGGCGGAGAGCCACAGCGCGGCGGTCGCGTTCGGATAGCCGGTCGGGTCGGCGAGCCGGTCGGAGACGAACATCTGCAGGGGCTGCGTGTCGGTGGCCAGCTGGGCCACGATCGCAATCGCGATCAGCGCGACCCCGAGGATCCACGCGATGAGGATCGTGGGGCCTGCGCCCGCTCGCACCGGACGGGTCGCAAACAGCGAGAAGATGAGGAGGTACAGCAACGTCCGGTTGGCGCCGTCCCACGCGTCTGCGCGTTGCGCGGCCCACAGGATCGACAGGTAGCTCCAGACCGTGTACCCCGCGAGGCACGCGATCGCCAGGCGCACCTCCGGCGAAAGGCCCTTCGGAGGGCCGAGGCCGGCGAGCACGACGGCCAGCAGCGCCAGCAGGAAGAGCGCGCCCGGGTACCAAGTGGTGCTCGGGTAGCCACCGTCGATCGCCCCCCATGCGATCAGGACGCAGACGCCGACCAACGGCGCAATCGCAGCCGGCCCCAGTGGTTGGGCGAGCCGCGTGGTCAGGCTCAGCCTACGCGGTGTCGTCGGTCCGCTGGACGCGCCGCAGCACGAGCCCCAGCGCGAGCAGCAGCAGCGCCGCTGCGACGATCATGCCCACGTCGAGACCCGTAAACGCCAGACTGCCCTGCTGGGTCACCTGGGACTGGATCTCGGGACCCTCGGGAAGGTAGCCAGAGGTTCCCGGCGCGGTCGCGAGCGCGGGTGCCGCAGTCAACAGCGCCATCACTGCCACTGTCGCGAACGCGATTGCTGCTCTCAGGCGCTTCATCCCAGAATCCTCCTCATCGACCGGCAGGTCTCAGACCAACAGACGCCGACTATACCAGCTTCGAGGGCGCAGTCGCTGGATTTGCGATCCTAGGTTGGTGCGGGTCTTCGTGAACGCGGCCGGCGCCAGCTCGGGGGGAGGGCGCACCTGGGTGCTCGGGCTCGCCGGCGAGCTCCAGCGTGGCGGGGGCCGAGGACTGGACTGGGAGCTGCTCGTGCGATCCGATCTCGCCGAACTGGTCAACTCGTTGACGCCCGGGGTTGCGCACGTGCACCTGCACCGTCACCGACTCCACTCGGCGCCTGCGCGGATCGCCTGGGAGCAGCTCGTGCTTCCCCTGCACCCTGCGGTTCGGCGCGCCGATGTGCTCGTCAACGCTGCCAACTTCGCGCCGCTGGGACGGCGACGCCCGGATGCGCTGCACGTCGGCAACGCGCTGTACTTCGACGAGCTTCGCATCGCTGGAGCCCGCGGGCTGCGTTACCGGATCGAAGCGTGGCTCGGCCGGGCGTCCGTGCGCGCCGCGACGATGTCCTTTGCGCCATCGGAGGCAATGGCGGCGCGGGTGGAGGCCTATGCGGGGCGCCGTCCGGTCGTGATCCCGCTCGGCCCCGGGCTGGTGACGGACGCAGGCGCCACCGGCGAGGACCGGTTCGTGTTCGCTCATCGAACGTTCTGGGGCCCGCACAAGCGGTTCGGCGAGCTGTTGGCGGCGGTGCGGGAGCTCGCCGGGCTCGAGCCCGGGCGGTTCGTGCTGCGCACGGCGTGCGATCCGCGCACCGAGTTCGCACGTGCGCATCGCGAATCCGCCTCCGAGCGGGTCCAACTGGAGGATGCGTTGATCGCACGTCATCTCGAGTTCGCGTCCTTCGGCCCCGCTGACGCGGGCACGCTGGCGGCCGACGCCGTCGTGATGCCGAGCACGGTCGAGTCGTTCTGCTTCCCGCTGGCGGAGGCGGTGGGGGCCGGTGTGCCGGTTGTGGCCGCCGACTCCGACTTCGCGCGTGAGCTGTGCGGCCCGGCCGCGGTCTATGCCGATCCGGGCGATCCAGCAGGTTTCGCGGCCGCGATGCGCGCCGTGATGCTCGGGGCCTCGCCGTCGCCCTCGCCCGCGCACCAGCGGCGGCTCTCCTGGGTCGCGCACGTGGACGGACTGGCGGAGCTGTGCCGCCAGCTCGGGGGCAGGGGGTGAGCGCCGGCGCCGCGATCCATACTCAACCGCTCCCCAGCACCGAGACGATCGTGGCGAAGCGATGCTGATAGGTGTGCTCGGTGTGGGCGCGCCGCGAGGCGGCGAGGCTGATCGCCTCACGCCTCGAGGCGTCCATCCGCGCGAGCTCACGAGCGAGCTGCACGAGCTCGTCCACGCTCCGGTAGGAGCTGACCTCGCCCGGCACGTCGTACAGATCGGGCAGCCGGTCGCGCCATTCGGTCAGGACGATCGCCCCGCACGCGGTCGCTTCGAACAGGCGGCAGTTGAGCCCGTCTCCCTCGTGGGATGCCAGCGAATTGAGGACCACCGGGGCGGCGCGGAACTCGCGTGCCTTGTCCTCGCGCACCAGGTAGCGCCCACGGTTGCTGGCCTGCAGCGAAGCGTCGCGGGGTAGCCAGCGAGCCCATCGAGGGCCGAAGATCCGCAGCCGAACTCCCCTGGCGGCCAGCGCGCGCATGAGCACGAACCGGGTGGCGTAGACGTTGCCTGCCACCAGCACCTCCGGTTCCAGCTGGGGAGGGGCAAGCCCTCCCACGGGCCTGTGCCACCGCGGGTTGCAGGCCTCGGGCAGGAAGTGCGCATTGAGCGAGAGGGTGCGCCGGTAGCGACCCACTACGGCGCTGTCCTTGAGGAACAGCGCGTCGTAGCCGCCGAGCACGTGCACCTCGCGCCCCAGGTTCCCTGGGCTGTCGGGATACCAGAACGCCACCGGCGCGTCGCAGGCGCTGCGCAGCGCCGCCAGCGTCGTGTGCGCCAGGCGGTCGTCGAGCACGAGCACGAGCTCGGGCCTGAAGTCCTCGGCGGCCTCGAGGACCCCGCGTTGCAGGAGCAGCGTCAGCCGAGGCACCGCCTGCGCCTCACGCTGAAGGCGAATCCCGAGTGGTCCGCGTCGCAGCAGCGCCCCGCTGAAGAGCGCAACCGAGCGGACCACATGGCCCCCGTCGCGCAGCGAGGACAGCGTGTTGTCCACGAACGAGTCGGGGTACAGCGATCCGATCAGCAGGACGCGCATGCGTGCGCCTGACGCGTTGCGCTGGTGGCGTGGAGCGCCTCGACGATGCCCTGCACGGTAACGCTCGCGTCGAAGCGATCGACGATCCGCCGGGACTGGGCCCCCCAGGCGCTCCTGAGCGCCTCGTCGCCGCTCAGGCGCTCGATCATGCGAGCCAGCTCGGCCGCGGCGCCGGCGCGGAACACCTCGCCGTTCTCGCCGCGGCGCACCAGGTCGAGGTGCGCCCCCACGCGCGAGGAGACCAGCAGCGGCAGGGAGACGTTCATGGCCTCGTTGAGCACCATTCCCCACGGCTCGGCGAGCGACGGGAGCACCAGCGCATCGGCCGCCGCGTAGACGCGGGGCAGGCGGGTCTGGTTGACGAAGTTGAGCAGCGTCAGCTGCACCCGGCGGGCGCGGGCAAGCCGCTGAAGGTCGTCCCGCAGCACGCCGTCGCCGGCCACGAGCAGGCGGACGCGGCGGTGGGCAGCGCCGGCGATCGCCTCCACCGCGAGCAGAGGATCCTTGGCCGGCTTCAGCGCGCCCACGTAGAGCAGGACGAACTCCCGCTCGTCCAGGCCCAGCTCCGCGCGTGCCTGCGCCCTTCCACATGCGAGCTTGCGGATGAACGCGTTGTCGACCGAGTGCGGCGCCCAGAAGCGCCGCTCCTCGCCCACGCCCATAGCCGCGTAGTAGAGGTCGTTGGCGGTGCCGATCGACAGCACGCCGTCGACGCGCGCCAGCACCCACGCCGCGGCGTGCCTGGCGAGGCCACTGTGGGCCTGAAGGACGCTGCTGTCCGACCAGTACAGGCTCGGGATGCCCTGCCGGCGGGCAAACGCGAAGCCTGCCAGAGAGGTCAGGTTGCGAAGCCCGACGAACAGCACCGCGTCCGGGCGCAGCCGGCGCAGCGCCCCGAAGATCGTCGGGTTCAGCGTGGCCACCAGGCCACCGGGCGCGGCCTGCTCGCGCAGGTTGGGCAGGAACTCCGAGTCGTAGCCGCTCAGCAGATCCACGTCCCAGGCCAGCTTCAACCCGTACGCCGGATCGAAGCGCGGCTCCAGCCCGTGGCGCGAGAGGAACAGCACATGGGGCGACACGCGGCCGTCCTGCGCCAGCGCTCGCCACAGGTGCGCCTGGTACTGGATCGGATGGCTCACCACGATCGCCAGCAGCGGTCGCCCACCTGTCATGCGAGCGGCGATCGACCCGCGGTCAAACGGAGCTGCGAGCTTCGATGAATGCGGCGTCGGCCCCGGAGCGGTGCAAATCGGGCTCGTAACGGTGCGTCTCCGGTTCGTGGAGCACAGCCCGCCGAGACCCGAGCTGAAGCCTCGCCGCGGCGCACAGGCCGACTGCCAGCACCGTGGCGACGGTCAGGGCCGCTCTGATCGGGGTCATACCGAGAGCTGCGATCGCGATCCCACCGACGATCAGCTGCGTCGCTGCGGCCACGCCCGCGATGGCCCGGGGGGTGGTAACGAGCTCGCCCAGGCGATTGGCGAGGCTGTCTGGGCCGGCGGTGATCAGCGTGACTCCGGTGCTCAGCCGGAGCGCGATCCGGAAGCCCATGTCGAGCAGCGGCACGCCGAACAGCAGGGGCGCCACGATCACGGTCGAGACGCCCTCTGGCTGGGAGCGCAGCACAGCCAGGATCAGAGCGGCACATGCGAAGCCGATCGACATCGAGCCGCCGTCACCGAGGAAGATCCGAGCGGGGCTGCTGGTGTTGTACGGGAGGAAGCCCAGCGCGGCCCCCGCCAGGGCGAAGGCGAGCGCGGCCATGGCGGGATCGTGGTTGGCCAGCGCCAGCGCGCCGACCGTCCCGAGTGCCACAGCCGCCACGCTCGTGGCGAGGCCGTCCATCAGGTCGATCAGGTTGAACGAGTTGACGATCCCGATCACCCACAGCACCGTCAGCAGCAGGTTGACCCACCACGGGACGGTGAGGTTCCAGCCCAGGTCAGACGCCCACAGGAGCCCGCCGGCGCACGCCTCAGCCAGCAGACGAGGAGGCGGTCGCAGCGCCCTGAAATCGTCCACTATGCCCACCGCGCAGAGCAGGATCGCGCCGGCGAGTATCGCGATCAACCGCGAGTCCCCGCCGCCAAGCAGCGTCGCGCTGATCGTGCAGGCCACGAGCACTGCCACGCCGCCGAGCTGAGGGGTCGCCCGCGCCTGGCGCTTCCAGCCACCGGGCCGGTCGAGCAAGCCCGTCGCGTGCGCCACGCGGATCGCGATCGGCGTCAGCAGCGCAGCCAGCAGCGCTGCGAGCAGCGCTCCGCCGATCAGATCGATCATGGCCACCGGTGCCTCAGTCCTCCCCCAGCCGTGTCACTGCTCTTCGCAGTCCTGCCCAGTTGCGCACCTTTTCCGGGATCGCAGGTTACCAGTCTGTAGCCAGGGCTCTGGATGAATGGTTGCACGCGACCGCCGGTGGACCAGCATCACCGGGACTCCCGTCTCCAGAGCAACCCGGTCCAGTCGATCCACTCGATCGGATCCGCGATCCGCTCACGGCGGCGAAAGTCCTCGACCGCCGCGAGGCACGGCGCGAGCGCTCCGTCGTCGACGATCACGTAACCGCCGACCGAGAGCTGCGGATAGAGCGCGTCAAGGGCCTGGATCGTCGACTCGTACATATCGCCGTCGAGCCGGATCAGCGCCCAGCGCTGATCGTGTAGGGCGGGGAGCGTGTCACGGAACCAGCCGGGTACGAACCTGACCTGCGCGTCCAGCAGCCCATAGCGGCGGAAGTTCTCCTTCACCGCCTGGAGCCCGACGGCCAACTGCGAGAACCGGTAGTGGCGGTCTCCCGCATCCGCGCCGTACCGGCGATCGGGTCGGGGCAGCCCCTGGAAGGAGTCCGCCACCCACACCCGCCGATCGTGCACGTCAAGCGCCTTCAGGACGCCTCGCATGAAGATAGATGCGCCCCCGCGCCAGGCGCCGGCCTCGATCAGATCGCCCGGGACCCGCTGCTCGACGACACGCTCGATGCAGGTCCGCAGGTTGTCCAAGCGCGCGAAACCGACCATCGTCTCGCCGACCAGCGGCCAGGCGGTGCCGCGCTCCAGTTCCTCGTGTGGGCAGCGCTGCACGAGCTCCCAGCCCTGGCGCCGCAGCGTCCACAGGACGAGCGCTGCGATCCAGCGCCGCGGGTGCCAGGGCGAGCGGTCGCCCAGGGTCCAGCGGACATACGCGTCCTGGTGCACGGCGGCGGTCAGCGACCGCTTGAGAAGCTCGAGGTAGCTTCTCTGCGCCTCGTTGAGTGCCACTACCTCGCGAGCGTAGCGACCCCTCCGGGATCGAGCCGGTCACGGCGGCCTGGCCGCAAGGCTACGATCGCGCCGTGAGCCCGCAGTTCGCTGTAGCCGATGTCGAGGTGTCGATCGTCGCGCTCTTTGGCGGGTCGCAGCTGGCGCGATGCCTGTCGGCGCTGCCCGAGGCATGCGCCGAGCTCGCCTGGCGCCTCACGCTCGTCGACAACTCGCCACTCGGGCTCGAGCTCGAGCAGTGCCTTGCCGGGCTCCCAGCGACCGTGCTGCGCAGCGAGGGTCCTCGCGGCTTCGGTACCAACCAGAACCTCGTCCTGACGGGCGTCGTGCGCGAGCGCCGGGCCCGCTACGCGCTCGTGCTAAACGACGACACCGAGCCTGGTCCGGGGTCGGTGACTGCGCTCGTGCGCCACGCCGATCGGCGTACGCGCATCGGAGCCCTGGTCCCGTCGATCAGGAACTCCAGGGGCACGCTCGAGCCGCCGATCATCGCGTGGCCGACGCTGTTCAATCAGGCGCTGGGCTCGCTCTTCCCGCGCTTTGCACCGGGCGCCGCGACGGCCGGGCGCGGCCGGCTCAACGGCGCGTGCATGCTGATTCGGACCGCCGCGCTCGCGCAGGCGGGGCTGTTCGACCCCCGGTACTTCCTGTTCTTCGAGGAGGCCGACCTGTGCCGGCGGCTGCGTGCTAGGGGCTGGCAAACCGAGCACTGCCCGGATGCGACCGTAGTTCATCACGAGGCTCAGACAACGACGCGGATCGGCTCTCCACTCGAGCGCGAGCAACAGACGATTCGCAGCCGGTACATCTACTTTCGCAAGCACCATGGGAGGCTCGCGGCGTGGGTGCTGGGCGGGCTCGTGCGAAGCGGTCTGCTCGCTCGGACGGTCAGGACCGCGCTTCAGGCGGCGGCCAGCGGCAGGCCGATCGGATCCTCCCGCGCGGGCGCGCTGTGGGCGCTGAGTTGGTATCGCCCCACCCGGCCGAGCCGGCTCGAGCTCGGGGCCTGCGCCGAGCCGCCGCGAGGACCAGGGCCGGCGAGCGTCGAGCTCAACCGTGCGCGCCGTCACCCTCGTGCTCCTCATCGCCCACCGGGTCGCTGACGCCGTCGCCGGGCAGCCCGATCGCTGCCACGGCCGGGACGTCGAGATCGAGGCTGGCCGGCGGCCCAGAGGGGTGCGGGGAGAAGGCCACGGCGGGCGGGCCCGAGCTCAGCTCGCGCCGCACACCCCAGGCCATGATCGCCGCGACGGTTATGTAGGTGATGCTCGATGCGATCGCCGCCCCGCGAATCCCGAGCGGTGGGATCAGCGCCGCCAGCAGCGCGCACGTGAGCAGGGCGCCGACCGCCCCGGCGCGGGCGGCGACCAGTGGTCGCCCCAGTCCTCGCAGCGTGTCGGAGAGCACGCTCGAGAGCGCGAGCGCGACTACCCCCGGCATCAGGATGCGAAGGCTCGTGACGGCACCGTAGAAGCCGGTGCCGAACAGCACGCCGATCACTGTTCTGCCGGTCAGGAACAGCGCCAGGCAGGCCAGCCCCGCCGTCACCGCCGTCACGACGATCGCCGGCCCGAGCGTGCGACGCGCTTCGCTCGCTCCCCGGCCCGCGATCCGCGGAAGGATCACGTAGCCGCTCGCCGCGGCGATGGGGATGATCACCGCGCCGAACGAGGCGGAGACCGCATACAGCCCCAACTGCACGGGCGAGACCGCGATGCTGAGCAGCAGCTGGTCGAGCTGATAGGAGACGATCCAGCCCATGTTCAGGGCGTTGCGCCACGCGTAGCCGACGACCGGGCGCACCAGGCCCAGCCGCGGGCGCGCGAGCAGTCCTCGCCGGTGCAGAGCGCGGGTCACGCCCGCCAGCTGGCACACATTGCTGATCGCGATCACGCCGACGATGACCAGCGCTGTGCGCCCGCCGAGCGCGATCGCGACCAGCACCCCGATCAGCGTGACCGACGGCCCCAGCAGGCGCAGCAGGCTCCAGCCGCGGAGATCCTCGAGACCGAGGATCGTGCCGGTCCCCACGCCAACCAGGGTGCTCGCTGGCAGCGTTGCGAACGCCACCAGCAGCGCGCCGCGCGCAGGCCCCCCGATCAGCAGCACGACCCCCGCCCCGGCCGTGGCGAGGACCGCGCTGATCCCCCCGAACAGGGCCAGCGTCGTGCATGCGTGGGCGCCGCGGGACTCAGGCTGCCGCG
Source organism: Solirubrobacterales bacterium (assembly GCA_003244035.1). Classification (GTDB taxonomy): domain Bacteria; phylum Actinomycetota; class Thermoleophilia; order Solirubrobacterales; family Solirubrobacteraceae; genus Palsa-465. The sequence continues at coordinate 19,962 of QHBV01000266.1, forward strand.
CGACGAAGTACGCCGCCACCTGCGGCGCGCCGTCGGCCACCAGGCAGATGATCACGCTCGGCCAGGTGACGGCGGTGGCGAGCACCCCGCGCTCGAACGGGCCGATCGCGCGCGACTGAATCACGCCGGTAACCCCACCGATCACGTTCAGAACCACCATCGCCCCCGCCGTCATCGCGAACGCCCCCAGGAGGTTGCGGTGCTGGCGCGCCGAGCGAGGAAGGGCGGTGGCCGCCGCCTGTGAGAGACGCTGTCGCATCTGCGCCGATTGAAGCGGCCCCGCGCCTCAACTTGCGCGCTGAGGCAGAACAGGGCGTGGCTCAGGCTGAGCCTGCTGACGGCGTGGTGCTCGGAAGCCGGCCAGCGCCCGGTAGCCCGGCTCCCCGCCACTGCCGGGCAGCAGCAGCCAGGCGACCAGAGCAACCGCGGGCAGCGCCTTGGCCGACTGCGCGATCAGCTCGGGCAGGTCGCTCTCGATCCCGGCGATCGTGTAGACCAGCGAGTAGATGAACACGACCGCAAAGCGCGGGGAGTGCAGGCGCCAGGCCAGCCGCTGCCAGGCGCCCACCGCCAGTCCCCACAGCAGCATGCCCACGACGACGCCGACCAGCCCGAAGTTGCGGTACAGGTCGCCGGTCTGGGTGAGGGGAGTGGCGGTCTGGACGCTGCTTGGAATCTCCCAGTAGGTGTGCGAGAAGTCCCCGCCCGTGGTCAGAGACGGCTTCTGGGGCCATAATGCGCGCGGCACCAGGATGATCGCCGGCAGCGCGAAATAGTCCTTGCCGCCGGCGAACGGGAACACGGACGGCGTTCGGGCCACGATCAGCGCCACGCTGTCGATGTTGCGAAACCTGCCGGCCCCGTACCGGTAGGCCTGCGACAGTGCCTGGCCAAGGCCGCCGTGGCGGCTCGAGAAGGCCTGGCTGAGAGCCTGCGGCGCGGACTCCTGCTGGGTGCGGGTTGCCGACCGGTACAGCTCGGCGAGCGGGACCACCACCAGCAGTGCGATCAGCGCCAGCACGATCGTAGAGCGCACTGGCACGCGGTTATGCGCCACCACGTAGGCGAGCAGCACGAACACCAGGGGGGCGAGCGCCGCCGCCTTCACGCCGCTGAGAAAGCCGATCGCGAACTGGATCGCCGTGAAGGCGAGCATCAGGTAGCCCCAGCGCCGCTCCCCCGAGCCGAACCACAGTAGTGCCGCCGTCAGTGCCACCACCCCGCCGATGCTCTGCAGGAGCGCGAACACCTCCGTCAGAGAGGCCGGTCCACCGCCACCGGAGACGTAGCCGAACGAGTGCTCGAGCACCCCGAGCACGCTCCCGGCTACCCCGACGGCGGACGCGATCACCATCGCGCCGGTGCTCGGGACGTCGCGGAGGGAGAGAACGAGTCGCCGGCGCGGCCTCGGAGCGCCACAGGAACGGGCACCGATCGTGAAGCTGAGCTGGCCGAGCGCGACCACGAGCAGCGCCTGGGTGATGTCCGATCGAGACAGCCCGGGGCCTGCCCCGACCGGATTGCCCAGCCAGACCAGGGATACGACCCCGAGCTCGAACGCGGTGATCAGGGCGGCGATGCCGGGGCCGTCCAGCGGGTCCACGCGCAGGCGCGCGATCAGCGGCAGCGAGGCGGCGACCACGAGCGCCACGCCGCCGACGATCCCCAGGTGCGCGTTGTCGAGGATCGCTCCGCCGATGCCCACGACGATCGCCAGGCTCACGACGACGAGTGTGATCCCGGTCCGTCGGGCGTCGATCGTGATGCCGGTCATCAGTGAGGCAGGATAATTGCGACACTCCGGGCAGCGTGCGCTACCCTCGCGCCCGGATGACGGCCGGAGAGCTGCGGCTTCACCTCGGCTGCGGGGTTGATGTGGTTCCCGGGTGGGTCAATATCGACCGATCGCCCAACGTCTTGATCGGGCGGGTGCCGGGACTGCGACGCACGCTCGCCGCTGCGCGCGTGCTGACGCCGGACCAGGCGGGCGCTCGCTTCCCGGCGAAGATCGTGCGCGCAGACGTGAACCGCGGGCTGGCCTACCCAGATGCATCGGTCGCGTTCATCTACAGCTCGCACCTGATCGAGCACCTGAGTCGCTGGCAGGCGCTGGCGCTGGTGCGCGAGTGCGGCCGGGTACTCCGGCCAGGCGGCGTGGTGCGGTTCGCATGCCCCGACCTCGCCGTCCTCACGAAGGCGTACCTGGAGCGAAAGGACGGTGACGAGGACGTCAGGCGCCGCGCGGCGGACCTGTTCATGGAGGAGCTGGGCACGTTCGAGGAGCGTTGGGGAAACCCGATCCAGCGGCTGTCGTGGCGAGTCTTCAGCGCGGCACCCCATCAGTGGCTCTACGATGCGGACTCGCTGATCGAGCTGCTTCGCCGGGGCGCCCTCACCGGCGCGGGGCAGCGCCGCTACCGGGAGGGCGAGGTGCCTGATCTCGACCGGCTCGAGCGGCGCCCGGAGAGCGTGTTCGTGGAGGCCACGAGGTGAGCCGCCGCGGCGGCGCTCGCGACCGTGCTCATCTGCTCCTGCTCGCGCCCTCCCGCGGCTTCGGGGGCGGGATCGAGCGAGTCACGTCCTCGCTGGAGCGCGAGTGGCCCGGGCCGGTCACCCGGGTCGACCTCTACCGCGCCGGCATCGAGCGGGCGGGAGATCGATCGGTGGCGGTCAAGGGCCGCTTCGCGGTGCGCGCGCTCGCCGCCGCGCTGCGGCCTGGGTCGCGCCCCGCGCTTGCCTTGAGCCTGCACATCGGGCTGCTTCCGGTGGCGCTGGCCGCAGCTCGGGTGAGCGCTGCGCGCACAGGCTTGTTCGTGCACGGCGCAGAGGCTTGGGGGCCGGCGGGGTTGCTCTGCCGCTCGATGGTCCAGCACTGCGATCTGCTGGCTGCCCAGAGCTCGTTCGCCACCCACTGGTTCTGCGAGCGGGCCCGAGTCGACGCTTCCCGCGTGAATCGGCTCCCGGCGGTAATCGATCCCGCGCTCGAGCACAGCGCCCGAGTACAGCCGACCACCTACCGCCAGAGCCCTCGCCCCACCCTCCTGACCGTATCGCGGATTGACCCGGTCCACGACTACAAGGGGCATTTCGCGATCGCTGAGGCGCTTCCCGAGGTGCTCGCCCGGCGACCGCGGACGACCTGGACGGTCGTCGGCGCAGGCGAGGACCGCCCGCGCCTGGAGCGGCGCTGCGCGGAGCTCGGCATCGCTCACGCCACGCGGTTCGCGGGCCGCGTGGGGGAGGACGCGCTCTACGACCTGTACCGGAGCGCAACGGTATTCGTGCTTCCAAGCTTTGCCGACGTGGACCCTCGCCGGCCCGCCGGCGAGGGGTTCGGCCTCGTGTTCGCCGAGGCGGGCGCGTTCGGCCTTCCCATCATCTCCTCCGCCGCGGCCGGGGGGGAGAGCGAGCTGCTGCAGCACGGCGTGACCGCGCTCACGGTTCCGCGCGGCCAGCCGGCCCCCCTCAGCGCCGCGATCGTGCGCCTGCTCGAGGACCCAGCGCTTCGTGAGCGCCTGGGCAGCCAGGTGCGTGCGCGGGTGCTGGCCAATCACACGCCGGCTCGGCTTCGAGCGGCGCTCGAGGAGATCGCGGGCTTCAGTCCGTCAAACCGACCGTCCCCAGGAGCGTGACGCTGCTTCCGAGGCGGCGCAGCCCGGGGGCCATCGAGCATGCCAGGTCATCGACGCGGTTGATCCACCATGCCGCGCCCAGGCTGGCTGAGACGCCCAGCTTCTGGAGCACCAGCAACGGGTAGCGGGTCAGCGCGCCATGGTGAACCACTTGAGCGCGAGAGAAGGCTTCGTATAACGGCGCCACCCGCGCCGGGTTCAATGGCCGGCAATGGATCGGCTCGCGCTTGCCGAAGACGGCGATGCCGATCCGATAGAAGGGCGTCCTCCATGGATCGACCGCTGCGAACCGGCCGCCGGCCCGCAGCACGCGCCGGCACTCGAACAGTGACAGGGGCGTCACCGTGTGGTGGATGGATCCACCAGAGTAGATGGCGTCGAAGGCGGCATCCTCGAACGGCAGCTCCTCCCCGATGCCAACGACGCAATGCAAGCGGTCCTCGACTCCGGCCGCGCGCGCGAGCCGGAGCGAAGCCCGAGCTTCACCGATCATCGGCGTGAGCAGCCAGCTCTCGGCGGCTCCAACGAGGAGAAACTTGACCGCGTGGCTGGCGATCCCGCCGAGCTGCAGGATGCGTTTGCCCGCCACCGGCGCCAAGTGGCGATAGGCCTCGTGCTGCGCCGCGCAGTCGTAGATCGCGTCGATCCAAAGGCCACGTGGCTCCGGAAAGCTGTGACTCGAACGCGCCGCCGCTGCGATCAGGTGGCCGAGCGGGACATCGCCAAGCTCGGCCGGGGTGCTGGGCATGCGAGTCTCCGCGCCGGTGCTGTAGTACTCGTCCTCGTCGTAGGCCTCCGCGTACCGCGGATCGGAGACATCCACCGCCGGCAAGGATCCGGACGCGACGAACGCCTCGGGCGCCATCAGCACCGGGACCCGGCCGAGCTCGGGGAAGCCACAAGCGCCATCCTCGCGCATGAGGACACTCGAGACGTCCGCGAGGTCAGCCGGGAGTCCTCGCCGGGTGCTCAGCCCCCGCCCGTCGTCGAGCTTGTCCACAGCGGCCTCGATCGGCACCGAGGTGAGCCTGAGCTTGCTCTCCGGACACACCAACACGGGAGAACTGTAGGGAGTCATTGAGCCCCGCGTGCGAGCATCGCGGCGATCGCCGCCGCCGCACGCTCGCCGGCGTGACCGTCCCACAGCGGGATCGCTGCTGGCGCAAAGTCTCGGGCGAGCGCGAGCTCCTCGCGGCACGCCGCCGCCAGCGCGGCCGGATCGGTCCCGACCAGGCGATTGGTGCCGAGCTCGAGCGTGACCGGGCGCTCGGTCGTCGTCCGATAGGTCAGGCAGGGCACGCCCAGGGCGCTGGTCTCCTCCTGGACGCCACCGGAGTCGGTGATCACCAGGCGCGCGGCGGATTCCAGCGCGAGGAAGTCAAGGTAGGACAATGGTTCGAGCAGGACCAGCTTCCGCGCCCTGCGAGGACCGATGCTCTGCAGCCGGGCCCGCGTTCGCGGGTGCATGGGGAAGACCACCGGGAGCTGGTCGGCGAGGCGCTCGAGCACCGCCAGCACCGCCGCCAGTCGCTCCGGGTCGTCGACCACCGCCGGACGGTGGAGCGTCACGAGCGCCAGGCGCCGGCGCTCGAGGCCGAGCGAGGCGAGCAGCTCGCTGGTGTTCGCGTGTCCGACCAGGCGGTGCAGGGAATCGATCATCGTGTTCCCGGCGAGCACGACGCGCTCGCCGGCGATCCCCTCGATCGCCAGGTTCCCGACGGCGTCGGCCGAGGTGCACAGCAACAGATCGGCAACGCGATCGGTAAGGACCCGGTTGATCTCCTCCGGCATCGCCCAGTCCCCGGAGCGCAGTCCCGCTTCGACGTGCACGATCGGGATCCCGAGCTTGACCCCCGCCAGCGCGGCGGCGAGCGTCGAGTTCACATCCCCCGCGACGATCATGGCGTCCGGCCGGTCGCGCAGCAGTGCACGCTCCACCCCCACGAGCACGCCGGCCGTCTGCTCGGCGTGGGTGCCCGATCCGACGCTCAGGTTCTCATCGGGCGGCGGCAGTCCGAGCTGCTCGATGAACGCGGCCGACAGGGCCGGGTCGTAGTGCTGGCCGCTGTGGAGGATCCGGACCGCGACCCCTGGGCGGTCGCGCAGCGCGTGCACGACAGGTGCCAGCTTGACGAAGTTAGGGCGCGCGCCGACGATGACCGTGACCGTGGGCGACACCGCTGTCTAATTTACAAGCGTGCGCCGAGCGCTTGTCGCCGCCTTGCTGGTCTTCCCGCTCTCGATCCTGTCCGGCTGCGGCTCGGGCCTGCCGGCGGGCACGCGGTGGGTGGCGGCCTGGGGGGCGGCGATGCAGGGCACGGCAGCGGGCCCGCATGGCCCGCTGCCGGGGGATCGGGCGATCGACCAGACGCTGAGGCTGATCGCGCCCCTGACCGCCGGCGGCGATCACGTCCGGGTACGGCTGTCCAACGTCTACGGAGCGTCGGGGGCACGGTTCCAGTCGATCACCGTCGCCGTGCGCAGCCACGGGGCCGCGCTCATGCCGGCCACCGTGCAGCCGGTCACCTTCCAGGGCAGTCGGTCGGTGACGCTGGCCCCGGGGAGCGAGGCCACCAGCGATCCCGTGGCGCTTGCGCTCGGCGCCGGCCAGGACCTGGCGGTGAGCCTGTACGTGCGCGGGAGCAGCCCGGTGGCCACGCTGCACGTCAGCCAACCCACCACCTCCTACTTCACCGCGCCCGGCGCCGGGGACGCGACCGGCGACACCGGGGGACAGCGGTTCGCCAGGGCGAGCAGGTTGGTTCCGTGGCTGACGGCGGTCGATGTCCTCTCGCGTGAGGAGCGCGGCGCGCTCGTCGCCCTCGGGGACTCGCTGACCGACGGAGCGGGTCTGCCGCCGGACCGCGACGCGCGCTGGACGGACCAGCTCGCCGCCCGGCTGCAGAGCCTCCCCTCCGGGCGCCGGGAGGCCGTCGTCAACGAAGGGATCGCCGGCGACAGCCTGACGCTTGCGCATTCGATCCCCTCCGGTGCGGATCGCTTCGCGCGTGACGTGCTCGGGCAGTCCGGCGCGAACGAGGTCGTGCTCGCGCTGGGGATCGAGGACGTCGCCGCCGGGGTCAGCGCGGCGGCGATCGAGCAGGCGATGCTCGCGATCGTGCGCCAGAGTCGCAAGGATGGCGTGCGGGTATACGCCGCCACGCTCGTCCCCGCCGCGCTGGCGGCGTCCGAGCGCCAAGTGCGCCTCGCGCTGAACCGGTGGATTCGCATGAGTCCGAGCTTTGACGGGGTGATCGACTTAGACGCCGCGCTGCGCGATCCCCTGCACCGCGAGCGCCTGGCCCCGAGGTACGACAGCGGCGACCACGTCGACCCCAACGCCGCCGGCGTCCGAGCGATCGCGCGGGTCGCCGCCGCTGCGCTCGCGGGTCGCGGCTAGGGCGGACCGGACAGCGATGTGCGGAATCGCAGGGGTGGTGGAGCGTGGACGGGTGCCCGAGCGCGCGCTGGTGGAGCGGATGAGCTCGACCCTGATCCACCGGGGACCCGACGACGCGGGCGTTCACATCGGCCCCGAGGTCGGGCTTGGCTTCAGGCGGCTGGCGGTGATCGACCTCGAAACCGGCAACCAGCCCGTGCGCAACGAGGACGGCGCGGTCGTGGCCGTCTTCAACGGGGAGATCTACAACTTCCGCGAGCTCCGCAAGCAGCTGCTGGCAGCGGGTCACCAGCTGCACTCGCGCGGAGACGCCGAAGTGCTCGTTCACCTCTACGAGGAGTATGGCGCCGATCTCGTCGATCACCTGCGCGGGATGTTCGCGTTCGCGATCTGGGACGGATCGCGCTCCGAGCTGCTGCTGGCGTGCGATCCGCTGGGCGAGAAGCCGCTCTACTACGCCGACGGCTGGCGGGGCGGTGGGTTGGCGTTCGCCTCGGAGGCCAAGGCGCTGCTCGCCGCCGGCGTCAGCCGTGAGCCGGACCTCGGTGCGCTCGCGCAGTATCTGTATCACCTGTACATCCCGGCGCCGAGCTCGGCCTTCCGGGCGATCGCAAAGCTCCCACCCGGCCACCTGCTCTCCCATCGCGACGGCAGGACCACGCTGCGCCGCTACTGGGCACCGGAGGTGCGGCTCGCGCCCCGTCTGGAGGCCGAGCACGTGGCCGGGTTGCGCGAGCATGTCTGCGACGCCGTGGCGGCCAGGTTGGTGGCCGACGTCCCGCTGGGCGCTTTCCTCTCCGGCGGGATTGACTCGGCGTGCGTCGTCGCGGCGATGCGCGAGGCGGGGGCGGATCCGATCCACACCTTCACGATCACCTTTCCCGGCCACGCCGGCTACGACGAGGCGGCCGCTGCGCGCAGCACCGCCCGACACTTCGGAACCGTCCACCACGAGCTCGCCGCCGAGCTCGACGTGGCCGGCGGGCTGGCGGCGGTGATCGAGGGATTCGACGAGCCGTTCGGCAACCCGACCGCGATCCTCTTGCGCTCGCTGTCGGCCGCGGCTCGTCCCCACGTCACGGTCGCGCTTAGTGGCGATGGAGGCGACGAGCTGCTATTCGGGTATCCGCGCTTCCGCGGCCTGGAGCTCGCGCGGCGGTACCACGAGATCGTGCCGGCGCCCCTTCGCGCGCTCGCCGCGCGCGCCTCGACCGCGATCCCTGAGAGCAGTCAGGGGCACCACTCTCGCCGGCGGGCGCGCGAGTTCCTCGCTGCGGGGAGCCTCGACTCGGTGGCCGCGTACGGGAGCTGGATCGGCTACTTCACCCCGCAGCTGCGCGCTGAGCTGTTCGGCCGGCGTCCGGCCGGCGAGTCCGACGGCGCCGAGGCGCTGATCTCCGGGCTGTTCGGTGGCGTGCGGGAGCCCGGCCTCAACGAGCTCTCTCGCGTCGAGCTGCAGTCGTTCCTTCCCTACAACGTCCTCGCCTACTCCGATCGGATGAGCATGGCCAGTGGACTCGAGCTGCGCGCGCCGTTGGTTGACCGGGCGCTGGTGCAGTACGCGCTGACGATGCCGCCGGAGCTCAAGCTGCGTCGAGCCACCACCAAGTGGGCGCTGCGCCAGGCCTTTGCACGCGAACTGCCGGCGCACGTGCTCCGTGCCGGCAAGCGCGGGCTTAACCCGCCGGTCGCAGCGTGGCTCGCGGGACCGGCCGCACCACTGCTGGCCGAGCTGCTCTCACCACCGGCGGTGCGCCGGCGCGGGCTGCTGGCGCCCGAGGCGGTGTCGAATTTGCTGGCAGAGCAGAAGCACGGCCGGCGGGACCGCTCGCTGCACGTCTGGTCGCTGATGGCGCTCGAGCTGTGGTTCCGCATGCGCGTAGACACGGCACAGTGAGCTCCTTACAATTGGTGAATCCAGATTCACCTAGCCGCCGACCCCGCCCGGGAGGTGCTCAACCAGGTCCCTCCACTGGAGCCGATCGACTTCTTCGAGGTTGATCTCGCGCTGCGTGAGGCGCTCGAGCGCGAGGGGGGCGGATGGGGCGTTGGCCGGGCGCACGACGCCGGGACCGTCGCCGGGAGCATCGAGGCACGCGAGCACTCGCGCCGGGCAGAGCGCAACCAGCCGCTGCTACGCACCCACGATCGCCATGGCAACCGGATCGACGAGGTCGAGCTCGACCCCTCCTGGCACTGGCTGCTCCGAGGCGCGATCGAGCGCGAGCTGCACAGCTTGCCGTGGCGGGAGCCGTGCCCCGGCGCGCACGTTGTGCGTGCGGCGCTGATGGCGCTGTGGGGGAATGCCAACGGCGGCGTGCTGTGCCCGGTCTCGATGACCTACGCCGCGATCCCGGCGCTGCGCGACGGCGCGCCGGAGCTCGCCGTCGCCTGGGAGCCGCGACTGACCAGGCCCGACTACGACCATGGCGCGCTGGCGGGGATGGCGATGACCGAGCGCCAGGGCGGCTCGGACGTGCGGGCCAACATCACTCGGGCCGAGCCGGTCGCCGGCGGCGGCGATGCAGGGGAGGACGTATACGAGCTGCGCGGCCACAAGTGGTTCTGCTCGTATCCACCGTGCGATGTGTTCCTGGTGCTCGCGCAGGCGCCCGCGGGACTCTCGTGCTTCCTGGTCGAGCGCGGCCCGGGGATGGAGTTCCAGCGGCTCAAGGACAAGCTCGGGACGCGCTCGCTGCCCTCGTCCGAGCTCGAGCTCCACGGCGCGTACGGTCGGCTCGTGGGTGAGGAGGGCCGCGGTGTGCCGGCGATCGCACGGATGGTCAACCACACGCGGCTCGACTGCCTGCTCGGCGGCGCCACCGGCATGCGGCGCGGGACGGTCGAGGCGATCCATCACTCCCGCCACCGCTCCGCCTTCGGCGCACCGCTGGTCGACCAGCCGGCGATGCGAAACGTACTGGCCGATCTCGCGATCGAGTCCGAGGCGTCAACCGCCGCCGCGATTCGGGTTGCGCGCAGCTACGACGAGACCGCCGATTCGGCGTTCCGCCGGTTCGCGACGGCGGTGATGAAGTACTGGGTGTGCAAGCGCGCCACTGCCCATGCCGCAGAGGCGCTGGAGTGCCTCGGCGGCAACGGCTACGTCGAGGATTCGGGGATGCCGCGCTTGTACCGCGACGCGCCGCTCGGCTCGATCTGGGAGGGCTCGGGCAACGTTTCGGCGCTCGACGTACTGCGCGCGGTCGTCAAGGAGCCTGCGGGGCTGCCCGCGTTCATCGCCGAGTGCGAGCTCGCGGCCGGCGGGGATGCGCGGCTCGACGCGCACTTGGCGCGGACGCGCGAGCAGGCGCAGACGATCTTCCAGGAGGGCGGCGATCCACAGTTCCAGGCTCGCCGGATGGTCGAGGAGCTGGCGCTCGCGCTGCAGGGCTCGCTGCTGGTGCGCTATGCGCCGCCGGCGGTTGCCGATGCCTTCTGCGCGGCTCGCCTCGGCGGCGAGGGAGGGCGTGTGTACGGCACGCTCCCGACGGGAGTCGACGCCAAGGCGATCCTCGACCGGGCGCTTCCTGCATGAGCACGGGATCGACCGTTGTCGCGCCGGCGACCCGCGAGCGCCTGCTGGGCTCGGCTCGGGAGCTGATCGAGGAAGGCGGCTACGGCGCAGCTTCGGTCGCCGCGATCGCGCAGCGCGCCGGCGTCGCGGCGGGGACGCTGTATCGACACTTCCCCTCCAAGCAGGAGCTGTTCGTAGAGCTCTTCCGCTCCGTGTGCGACCACGAGGTGCGCGCGGTGCTGGTCGCGGCGCGGAGCATGGCCCCGAACAGCTCGCAGATGGACCGGCTGGAGACGGTGCTGGCCACGTTCGCCGAGCGCGCGCTGCGACGGCCGCGCCTGGCGTGGGCGCTGCTCGCCGAGCCAGTGGACCCGCTCGTCGATGCCGAGCGCCTGGCCTACCGAGAGCGCTACAGCCGGCTGGTCGCGCAGGCGCTGGGTGCTTGCATCGCCGCCGGCGAAGTCCCAGACCAGAACGTGGGGCTGACCGCCGCCGCACTCGTCGGCGGGTGCGGAGAGGTGCTCGTGGATCCGCTCTCGCCCGCTTGCGGGGACAAGGCCGTCGGCAACGGAGATCCTCACGGCCCTTCGGAGGTTCATCCGCCGCGCAGTGGGCGGGGTGGGCGCCGGATGAGCGAGGCGGTCCGGATCGAGCGCGATGCTTCGAGGACGAGCCTCATCGGTTGGCGATATCGAGGTCGGCGAGGTCCTTGAGGTCCTGCGGCCGACCTGCCGCCTGCTTCATCGCGCGCAGGTGGGCGAGCGAACAGACCCTCACGTCAGGGTCGAACACCTTCGCGAGTCGCGCGCGCGGCGTCGGCAAGGTCCGTGAGGAACTTGCTCAACCGTAGTGTGTGGTCGAGCCGGTCGGCCATTGGGAGCTTGGCGTTGTCGCGGATCCGCTCGCGGGTCTGTCCGAGCAAGTGTG
>QHBV01000267.1 GCA_003244035.1 Solirubrobacterales bacterium
GGGATGCTGCCGACCAGCACGGCGCGCACGCGATGCTCGACGCGTTTGGCGGCGAGCCGTTTCACCGCTTGGCCCGGGCGCGGCACGATGCCGTCGTCCGCGCCGGTGGACGACGACGGGCCGCGGTCGACGATCTGGCGCAGGCGGCGACGTTCGCATCGCGGATCGCGGTCAAGCACATGCTGGGGCGACCCGACGAACGCGAGCGGCGCCAGCTCCGGGCCCTGCTGGCACTGCGACGCGCGGACGCGGGCGGGTGACCCACCGCCGGGCGGCCGGCGCCGCCGTGCTCGTCGCCGTCGCGATCGCCGCGGCGCTCGTGATCGCCCTGCGGCACGATTCAGGCGCCGCCCGCGGGCGCAGCGACGTCCGTCGCTCGCTCGCCGCGCCGCCGGCACCCGGGCTGGCTGCTCCGGCCGGGGAGGCCTACGGGGTCAGCGTCAACCGCCTGTTCAACGATGCGACCTCGACGCCCGGGCAGCTCGACGCCCAGCTGAGCGCGCTGCGGGCGACCGGGGCGACCGTCGCCCGCAGCGACGCCCTCTGGGAGGCCAGCGAGCCAACCGCTCCGCGCGCCGGCCTGCACCACTGGGTGTGGACGTTCGACGACACCGTCGCGGGGGCGCTGGCCGACCATAGCCTGACGTGGCTGCCGATCGTCGACTACACCGCGCCGTGGGCGCAGTCGGTGCCCGGCCAGGACCACTCGCCGCCCCGCTCAGCCGCCGACTACGCCGCCTACGCGCAGGCGTTCGCGGCCCGCTACGGCGCCGGCGGGGCGTTCTGGCGAGCCCATCCCGGCCTCACCGCCCGGCCGGTGACGACGATCGAGATCTGGAACGAGCCTGACAACGGCGAGTTCTGGACGCCAGCGCCCGATGCCGCAGCCTACGCGCGCCTGTACCTAGCCGCCCGCGCCGCGATCGACGCCGTCGATCCCACGGCCCGCGTCGTCGTGGGCGGCCTCACCAACCCGACGGCGTTCCTGCCGGCGATGATCCAGGCCGTGCCCGCCATGGCCGGGCACGTCGACGGCGTGGCAATCCATCCCTACGGGACGCCGTCGGTGGTGCTCGCCAAGGTCCGGGGGGCCCGCGCGACGCTGACCGCGCTCGGGATGGACGCCGTCCCGCTGTACGTGACGGAGTTCGGCTGGACGACCAGCCCGCCTGGGGCCCTGGACTATGTGGCCGCAGCGCGCCGACCGTCGTGGATCCGGAGCACTCTGGCCACGCTGGGGCACCTCGACTGCGGGCTGGCTGCGGTCGTGCTCTACACGTGGGTGACCCCGCAACGCGACCCGGCAGACAGTCAGGACTGGTTCGGGATCGAGAACCCCGACGCCGCCGCGACCCCCGACAGCGGGGCGTTCATCGCCGGCCTGCGTGACGCGGTCGCGCCGCGGCAGCCGCTGGCCTGCGGCGGATGAACCTGCGCTACGTGATGCAGCTGGAGGCCAGCGAGCCCTTGCGCCTGCAATGCTCGAGCGCCAGCGCGCCTGTCCGAAACGCGCCCAGCGCCGGCTTGGCCGTGATCGTGCCCTGACGGAAGCGCAGCAGGCCGGCATAGTTGAAGGCCAGCCCGGGGTCGCCCTCATTGCCCAGCCACGTGTAGTAGTAGAAGCCGATCAGCCCCAGCGCCTTGTAGGAGGCGCCGATCATCGGCAGCAGGGCGGCGATGTCCCGGGCCTGGCCGCCCTCGCTGGTGTCGAAGTCGAAGTGCTGGCGGCTCTTGCCCTGGGCTGACGGCCAGCTGACCTCGGCGGCCAGCAGCGGCTTGGCACGGTCCTTGAAATGATTCATCGCATTGCGCATGTAGCGCAGGTAGAGCATCACGTCGGCGGGCCGCTTGGTGAAGGCGTTGACCGACACGACATCGAACTGCTGGCGCGCGCCGCCGATCCCGTAGATCTGTCCGATCGACTTCCAGGCGAAGTTGGTGAGCGCGCCGAGCACCAGCTTGGCTCCCGGATCCGCCTTGTGGATCGCGGAGTGGGCACTGCGCAGCAGCCCGACGTAGCTGGAGGCATAGGGCTGGGGCCAGTAGTAGCCGAGGTTCTCCTCGTTCCACACCTGCCAGGAGCGGATCGGG
>QHBV01000268.1 GCA_003244035.1 Solirubrobacterales bacterium
AGCTGGAACGCTGCGGCCATCGCGGTCGTCCCGTAGGGAGCGTCGCTGGCGAACACGATCTGGCCGGGGGGGATCAGCGAGAACAGCGCGAACAGGTCCGCGGGCATCCACCAGGCGGTGTCGAAGAGCAGGTTCGGGTGATCGGGCGCGACCCGCCAGATCCAGGAGAGGTCGCAGATCGCCGCGTGCGCGAGGATCAGCCGGGCATCGGGGAAGTCCGCCGCGAGCTGCACCGTGTGCAGGCCAAGTGCCGGGATCCCGCGCCCCGCGTGGATCAGCATCGGGAGCCGGCGCTCGTGGGCGAGCGCGACCAGCGAGCGCACCTCCGGGTGATCGAGCGTGAACTCCTCCGCGCGCGGGTGCAGCTTGATCCCGCGGGCTCCCGCCGCGAGGCATCGCTGAGCCTCGGCGACCGCGCCGTCGTGCGGATTCACGCGGCAGAACGGGATCAGCTTCCCCCCGGAGTCCGCCGCGGTCCGCAGCACCATGTCGTTTGCGGCCGGATAGCCGCCGGGCTCGTGCATCGGGAAGACGAACGCGCCCCGCGCCTGCGCGAGCTCCAGCCCCGCGAGCAGCTCGTCCGCGCCCTGGCGCATTCCGTCGGGGTCGTTCTCGCCGAGGTGCGTGTGCACGTCGAACAGCTCGAGTCCGGGAACCTGATCACGCACGATCTCGGTCCAGGGGGTGAGCGTCTGGCCGATGTCCACGACCGGATTCGTACCATGAAGCTCGATGCCGCGAGCCCTCACCGACACCTGGGACCTCGGCGGGGTGCAGATCGCCAACCGTGTCGTGCTCGCGCCGCTGGCGGGAATCGGCAACTGGTTCGTGCGCCTGCAGGCCCGGCGCTACGGCGCCGGCCTGGCGGTGTCGGAGATGGTCTCGAGCTATGCCGTTCACCACCGCAACGAGCGCACCTGCCGCGAGCTGCTCCGGATCCACCCGGATGAGCACCCGGTATCGGTCCAGCTGTTCGGGAGCGACCCGGACGTGATGGGCTCGGCGGCGGCGCGCGTCGCCGCCGCCGGCGCCGACCTGATCGACCTGAACATGGGCTGCCCAGTGCCGAAGGTCTGCAAGACCGGAGCCGGGGCGGCGCTGCTCGCGGATCCCGACCGCGCGGTCGCGCTGGCGCGGGCGGCGGCGCGCGGAAGCGGGCTGCCGGTCACGGTCAAGCTCCGCTGCGGTCAGCGGCCGGGCGAGGACAGCGGAATCGCGCTCGCCCGCCGGCTGGTGGCGGAGGCCGGCGTGGCCGGCATCTGCATCCATCCGCGGCACGCGTCCCAGCGCCACAGCGGCGCCCCCGATTACGAGCTTGCGCGTGCGCTGGTGGACGAGCTGCCCGTGCCGGTGCTCGTCTCCGGCGGTCTGCGCACCGCGGCGCAGGCACGCGCCGTGTTCGCGCGCACGGGTGCGGCCGGGGTGCTGCTCGCGCGTGGGGCGCTGGGGAATCCGTGGCTGTTCGAGCAGTTGATCGGCCGGCGTTCGGACGGTGACGGACCGACCGCAGCGGAGATCCTGGCCGAGCTCGAGTGGGTGATCGAGCGCGCGCGCGAGCACCTCGGCGACGAGCGCGCGGGGCGCTACCTGCGCAAGTTCTACCCGTGGTACGTGGAGCGCCTTGGCGGTGGCAAGGCGCTTCAGGCGGCGCTGCAGCGGGCGCCGACGCTCGCGGCGGCACGGGAGCTGCTCTGCGAAGACCGAGCAGAGGCGGCGTGCGCGCTCGCGCCGTGAGCGTGGTGATCGGCGCGCTGGCCGCCTTGGCGGTGGCGGCCAGCGCGAACGCCGCCTGGGCGGGCGCTCAGGTCCAGCCCTACGGCTCGGGCGACTATGGGGGCTTTCGCAACGTCCTGCCGCCCGGGACCAACGGGCTGGTCAACCTCGCGCAGCTGCTGGGGTACAAGGCGCTCGGGGTACGCCCGCCGCACAACGCCGACCAGCTGTCGATGTACTCGAGCCTGACCACCGCGGCGCCGGGCATCCAGGAATCCCAGATCGGCGGGTTCTTCAAGGACGCGACGTTCGGGGTCCGCGCGGGGGACGTCAAGAGCAGCGAGAGCCCCGAGCCGGGCGTGACGATCGTACGCGACAGGCAGTTCGGGGTGCCCCACATCTACGGCGAGACGCGGGCCGCGCTGGAATTCGGGATCGGCTACGCGACCGCCGAGGATCGCCTGTTCTTCATCGACGCGCTGCGTCACGCCGGCCAGGGCGACCTCGCCCAGTTCGCGGGCGGCTCGAATGTCTCAATGGACGAGAGCGTGTGGGCGAGCGAGCCCTACACCCAGCAGGATCTCGCAAGCCAGATCGCGTACCTCGCGCATGCTCCGGGCGGCCAGCAGGTCCTGACCGACGCGACCAGCTACGTGGCGGGGATCAACGCCTACATCGCGCGAGCGAAGAACCTGCTGCTGTTTCCCACGCTGATTCCTGCCGAGTACATCGCGCTCGGCAAGACCCCGCAGCCGTTCACGCTCGAGGACCTCGTCTCAATCGCGACGCTGGTCGGCGGGATCTTCGGCAACGGCGGCGGCGACCAGCTGCAGAACGCCGTGCTCTACGAGCAGCTCAGGCAGCGCTTCGGGCCCGAGCGCCACGCGCCGGCGGGCTCGCCGGAGAGGCTGCCCAGGGCGCGGTTGCCCAGGGCGCGGTTGCCCAGGGCGCGGTTGCCCGGGGCGCGCAAGGCCCGGGCGACCCGCCGCGATCGCAAGCGCTCCCGCGCCGACCACGCCGGCTTCGCCACGCTGCTGAGCTTCGTCGACCCGCACGACCCCGAGGCCCCGACCACGGTCCACGGCAGGGCGTTTCCGTACCAGACGCTCCCGCCGGCGGGCAGGACCGCGCGTGGCAGCCTGGCCCTCCCCGATCTCGGCTCAGTGCAGTACGTCGACCACGTGATCGCCGGCGCCGCTCCGCGGGGCGTGCCCCAAGCCGCCCCGCGGAGTACTTCCCAAGCCGCCTCGCCTAGCCCGCAAGCGGGCCTGCTGGCGTTCGGGCGGGATATGTCGAATGCGCTGCTGGTCAGCGCAGCGCACAGCGCCAGCGGCCACCCGCTCGCCGTGATGGGGCCGCAGGTCTCCTACTACTCGCCGCAGATCCTGATGGAGGAGGACATCCACGGGCCGGGGATCGACGCCGACGGGGCTGCGTTTCCGGGCGTGAACCTGTACGTCGAGCTCGGGCACGGCCGCGACTACGCGTTCTCGGCGACCTCCTCGGGGCAGGGCATCATCGACACGTTCGCGGTGGCGCTGTGCAACCCCGCCGGCGGCCGGCCGGCGCTCGATTCGAGCTACTACGTGCTGCGCGGCAGCTGCACGCCGATGGAGACGCTGACCCGCAGCGAATCGTGGCAGCCGAGCCTCGCCGACCCCACCCCGAAGGGCCGGGTCACGCTCCAGACCCAGCGCACCGCATACGGACTCGTGACCGCGCGGGCGAGCGTCCACGGCAGGCCCGTCGCCTACTGCAAGCTGCGCTCGACCTACATGCACGAGCTCGAGTCGGCCACCGGCTTCGCGGCCTTCAACGATCCTGCGCAGATGCGAAACCCGCAGGGGTTCTTCGACGCCGCCGATCAGATCGGCTACACGTTCAACTGGTTCTACACCGACGACAAGCACATCGCGTACTTCAACTCCGGTTTGAACCCGGTCCGCGCCCGCGGCACCGACCCGCTGTTCCCGAGCTGGGCGAGCTTTGCCTGGCGCGGCTATCGCGGCGCCGCCCAGACCACGCCCGCCAGCATCGCCGAGCAGCAGACGCCCGAGCGCGCGCACCCGCACGTGGTCGACCAGACCTACCTGACGAGCTGGAACAACAAGCAGGCGCCCGGATACGACAACGCCGGGACCGCCCAGGAGTATTCCTCCGTGTTCCGTTCGCAGCTGCTCGACCTGGGGATCGACCATTACCTGGCCGGCGGCGCGCGGAAGCTGACGCTGGCCGATCTGATTAACGCGATGGGCAACGCCGGCACCCAGGACCTCCGTGGCGTCGAGGTGCTTCCGTACGCGCTGCGGATCATCGGTGATCCCCGCGACCCGGCACTGGCGAACGCGGTCGGCGAGCTCCGCGCGTGGGTCGCGACCGGCGCGCACCGGATCAACCGGGAGCACCCCGGAGCGTCCGGGAACTACGACCAGAGTGACGCGGTTCGGATCATGGACGCGTGGTGGCCGCTGCTGGTCAGGGCCGAGTTCGAGCCGGTGCTGGGATCGGCGCTGCTCGGCCAGGTGCAGAGCGAGTTCGCGATCAATGACGAGCCGGGTCACGGAACCAACGGGCCGCACGTGGGCTCAGCCTGGGACGTGGGCTTCTACGGGATCGTCCAGAAGGACCTGCGCGCGGCGCTGCGCGAGCGCGTCAGGGGACCCCTGAACCGGGTGTACTGCGGAGGCGGGTCGCGCGCGCGGTGCCGGGCGGCGCTCGAGGGCTCGCTGCGGGCCGCGATTGCGCAGAGCCCCCAGCAGGTATATCCCGCCGACGGCGCCTGCAGGGCCGGCGATCAGATGTGCTCGGACTCGATCCGGTTTCACGCGATCGGCGCTGTCACGCAGCCACCGATCGAATGGGTCAACCGTCCCACCTTCCAGCAGGCGGACGAGATCCTGGGGCACGGGGCGCGGTAGCGGTGCTCCCAGTCGGGAAGCCGGCGCCGAACTGATCCGTTTCGGTCGCGCGGGGAGCGACCGAAACGTCACGGAACGCATCGGGGAGAGCAGGGGGCTGCGTGGGAAGGGCGGGGCTCAGCTCGGGGACTCGACGTCCAATCCATGGGAGAGCGCCGCTTCGCGCAGGCGCTCGTCGTAAGTGAGCAGCGCCCCGAGGTCCGGGCCGATCGACAGAGACGCGGCGAGATGAATCGCGTCCAGCGAGCGCAAGTCCGTCGGTCCGAGCTCGCCGGCGCGGTCCAGCAGCGGCTCGTCGAGGCGGACGAGGCGGATCGCGCTGAACAGGCGACGGGCCTTGCCCACGAGGTGATCGTTTCCGGACCGTCGCAGCGCGCGCACCGTCTCGGTGCGCAGCAGGGTGGCCGACGCTCGCTCCGGCCAGCGCCGCAGGCGCGCGCGCAGGGCCGCCGACTCGGGCTCGGCGACGATCAGCTTCATGAACGCCGAGGTGTCGAGATACGCGGCCCTGCCGTTCATCGTTCTTCGGCACGCAGCTCTGCGAGTGCTGCCGAAGGAAGTGGGCGGTCGCCGGCGACGGCCGGAAGGCCGATCTCCTCGGCGAGGTCCAAGAGGTCGCCGGCGGCCTCCGTCGCCCGGCCTTCGAGCACCAGTTGATCCAACACGCCGGGGCGGAGGGGAACGATTCGTGCGATCGGGTGGCCGTGGTCGGTGACCTCGATCGTGTCGCCGGCGACGACGCGCCTGAGCACGGCGCTCGCCTGTTGCCGAAGCTCTCTAATGCCCACTCTGTTAATCATGGTGTCTACATGGTAGCGCAATTTCGGGCACCCCCGGCGATGAGCCGAGCAAGTCGTCTCTCCCGCGCTGGGGGGAAGCCGTGAGGCAGCCCGTGGCGGGTACGCCGCAGATGTCTATACTCCCGCGGCCACGCGAGCAGGTGCGTGGCCGCTCCCGCTCCCGTGGCGGGTTTTTCTCGCCATTAGCCCTCCAAGTCCGTAAGCCCTCGAATACAGGTCTGAACGCAATGCCCAAGGACGTCATCCTCACAGCCGAAGGGCTGGCCAACCTCAAGGCCGAGTTCGACGAGCTCTCGACGCTGCGCCGGCGCGAGGTCGCCGCGCGGATCAAGGAGGCGCGCGAGTTCGGTGACATCTCCGAGAACGCCGAGTACGACGCCGCGAAGAACGAGCAGGCGATGTTGGAGGCGCGAATCGCCCAGCTCGAGGACAAGCTCCGATCGGCAACGGTGATCGATGCCTCCGACCTCGGCACGGACGTGGTCCGCGTGGGCTCCGTCGTCCACGTCAAGGAGGACAACGGTAAGTCGACCAAGTACACGATAGTCGGCTCGGCCGAAGCCAAGCCGGCGGAGATGCGGCTCTCCAACGACTCACCGGTCGGCAGGGCGCTGCTTGGCCGCAAGCGTGGTGAGGAGGTCGTGTTCACCACGCCCAAGGGCAAGCGCAAGCTCAAGATCACGAAGATCGACGTCGGCGCGAAGTAGTCGCCCGCGTGAGCGCCTCGGAGCCGTCCGAGCTGCTCGCCGCGCGGCGGCGCAAGCTCGAGTCGCTGCGGACGGCCGGCGTAGACCCGTTCCCGCACGAGTTCGACGGCGTCGAGCCGGTCGCGGCCGTGCGCACGGCGCACACGGGTCTCGGGGCGGGCGAGGAGACGGCGTACTCCCATCGTGTCGCCGGACGCCTGGCGGCGCGCCGCGGCCAGGGGAAGATGGCGTTTCTCGACCTCGTCGATCGCAGCGGCCGGATTCAGCTGCAGGCGCGCGCCGACGTGCTCGGACCCGAGGCGATGGAGCAGCTGCTGGCGCTCGACCTCGGCGACCTGATCGGGGTCGAGGGTGTCGCGCTGTGCACCAGGCGCGGCGAGCTGACGCTGCGGGTGCAGCGGTTCACGCTGCTGGCGAAGTCGCTGCGCCCACCACCTTCGGGGCACTACGGCCTCGCCGACGTCGAGACGCGCTTTCGCCACCGCGAGCTCGACCTGATCGCCAACCAGGACGCACGCGCCCTGTTCGTGACCCGCGCCAAGGCGATCTCCGCGGTGCGCCGGTTTCTCGATGCCGAGGGCTTCATCGAGGTCGAGACGCCGATCCTGCAGCCCCTTTACGGCGGCGCCGCGGCGCGCCCGTTCACTACCCACCACAACGCGCTGGGACGCGACCTGTACCTGCGGATCGCGACCGAGCTGTACCTCAAGCGGCTGATCGTGGGCGGGCTCGAGCGTGTCTACGAGCTCGGTAAGGACTTCCGCAACGAGGGCCTCTCGCCCAAGCACAACCCCGAATTCACGATGCTGGAGTACTACGAGGCGTATGCCGACTACCTCGATGTCGCGGACCGGTTCGAGCGGCTGGTCGCGTTCGTCGCCGCCGAGGTCGGCTACGCGGGGCCGGCCGACTTCTCGCCGCCGTGGCGGCGGGAGACGCTGGCCGAGGCGATCCGTGCGCGCACGGGCGTCGATATTCGGAGCCTCCGCGAGCGCGACGCGCTCGCGGCCGAGATGCGCTCGCGGGGGCTGAGCGCGTCCGAGGGCGATACGTGGGCGCAGCTCGTCGACGAGCTGCTCTCCAAGCACGTCGAGCCGACCCTGATCGAGCCGACGCTGGTGCTCGACTACCCGGTCGAGCTGTCCCCGTTCGCCAAGCGGCATCGCAGCGAGTCCGGACTGGCTGAGCGGTTCGAGGCGTTCGCCGGCGGGATCGAGCTCGCGAACGCGTTCTCCGAGCTCAACGACCCCGACGAGCAGCGCCGCAGGTTCGAGCAGGCTCGCGCGCACGCGGCCGCGGGAGATGTGGAGGCCCAGCCCTACGACGAGGCGTTCATCGAAGCCCTGGAGCACGGGATGCCGCCGACCGGCGGAATCGGAATCGGGATCGACCGGCTCGTGATGGTGCTGACGGGCATGCGCTCGATCCGGGAAGTCGTGCTGTTCCCGGCGATGCGGGAATAGCAGGACCTACTGTTAGCGGGAGGGGGTCAGGC
>QHBV01000269.1:0-1893 GCA_003244035.1 Solirubrobacterales bacterium
AGCCCGCGCGCGATCTCCAGGCGCCGGCGCATCCCGCCTGAGAACGTGGCCACCGGAGAGTCCCGGCGCTCCCACAGCCCCACCATCTCCATCACCTGGCGCATGCGCGGCTTGACCAGCTTCGACGGCACGCCGTACAGCTCGGCGTGCAGTCGAAGGTTCTGCTCCGCGGTCAGGTAGCCGTCGAGGGTGGGGTCCTGGAACACGAGCCCGATGTTCCGCCGCACGTCGTCGCGCTCTGAGACGACATCGTGACCGGCGACCGTCGCCGACCCGGATGACGGCTTGGCCAGCGTGCACAGCATGTTGATCGTCGTCGTCTTGCCGGCGCCGTTGGGCCCGAGGAAGCCGAACACCTCTCCGGTGGCGACCTCGAAGTCCACGCCGCGCACGGCCTGAACCTCGCCGAAGTCCTTGACCAAGCCGTCGACGACGATCGCGGGAGGGGAGCCGCTGGTGGCGATCGTCGACATCTGGGGCGGATACGTTACGCCGCTCAGGCCTGGTCCTCGGCGAGGATCCGGTAGAGACCGCGCCGGGTCTCGCTGAGCAGCTCGATGGCGCGAGCGGTCTGGCGCTGGTCGCCGACCTGTGCCACCTGCCAGGCGGCCTTCCCGATCTGCATGATCAACGGGCCGAGGTCGGACAGCGCGTTGGCCCCCGCCTCGTCGGCGGGCTCCCACGGTGGCGGCTCGTCCGAGCGGGTTGCGAGATGCTCACGTCCAGCATCGGTGATCTCGAAGTGGCGACCACCGTCGGCTTCGGTCGCGCGGACCAGGCCTTCGTCCTCGAGCTGAGCGAGCGTCGGATAGACCGAGCCGGGGCTCGGGCGCCACCGTCCATCGCTGCGCTCCTCGATCGTCTGGATCAGCTGGTAGCCGTTGCGCGGCTCCTCGGCGAGCAGCAGCAGCAGCCCGAGCCGGACGTCGCCGCGCCGGGCGCGGCCACGGGCGCGGCCACGGTGGCCACCGCCGAACGGCCCCGCTCGCATGCCGCGCATCGCCGCCCAGCGCTCGAGGTCCTCCGGGGAGGGAAAGCCGCGGCCGTGGCGGCCCTTGCCTTCGGCGAACGCCCAGCAATGCGAGCCGGGGCCGTGCGCCCTGTGTCCCCAGCCTCCGCGGCCGGGCCATGGTTGTGAATAGGCATCGCCAGTCATATGTTCTCCTTGGGTCGGTTTAGCGATGCGTCAACGATATATCGCCTCAGCGCGTTTGTCAAGCTTCTCGTCGGGTGCGCGTTTGTCAAGCTTCTCGTCGGGTGCGCGCGGAACTGCGGAATCCGAGGGGTGGATCCGAGCGCCAACTCGTGGCGGGCGCCGTGCGCCGGCGACTCAGGCGTCACCGCTGGACGAGCCGCCGCGCGACCGGATCCAGTCGGCCACCTGCTCGGCGACTCCGCCGAACTGGGAGCCCATGCTCGCGATGTTGTCGCCGGCCTCACGGAAGATCGTGCGGAAGCGCTCGGCGTAGAGCTCGAACGCGTCGCCGGCCTCCGCGCGGACGTTGGCCTGCTGCTCGCGCGTGCGGTACTCGCCGCGGACGATTCGGTCGTACTCGCCGCCCTGCACCCAATTCATCACTTCCGATACGCGTCTGACCGCGTACGCGTGGCTCTGGCCGATCTCGTTGAAGAACCGGCGCACGCGATCGGCCGGGTCGTCCCAGCTCTCGTACTCCATCGCCTGCGCCATGAACGCGTCCAGGTTGAGCTGATCGGCGGGCATCGCGCCCGTGGTGACCATCAGCGTCCGGCATACGATCCGCGGATCGCGCACCGCGAGCGTCGCGGCGCGGTCGCAGCTGAGCTCCGCCGCGCGATACCACTCCAGCAGCACCGCCTTGACCGCTCTGAAGGGGAGCCCGAAGAAGAACGGCAGCCCGTTGCCGACGCTCA
>QHBV01000269.1:1979-3381 GCA_003244035.1 Solirubrobacterales bacterium
GCTCGCCGGGGCCGAGGCGCAGCAGCAGCAGCGAGTCGATCACGACCATCGGCTTGCCGGCGCCGATCGCCTGAGCGCCGCCGCGGACGGGGGTGGTGACATAGAGGTCGTAGACCTCGGGCATGTCGAGCACCTTGCAGACGCCGGTGTGCGCCGCCCACAGCTCGGGGAGCTGGTGCTCGCCCACCTTGACCGAGTTGCCGAAGTAGAACTGGCGCAGTGCCCGTTCGTAGCGCCACTCGACGAGCTTGCGCACGACGGTGTCGAGCATCGGGATCGCCTTCAGCGCCGCCGTCGCCGCGCGGTCGGCTGGGTGCTCATAGGCCTTCGAGGAGATGTTGGGGTATGGCTCGACCAGGTCGGGCAGGTGGTCGGTCATCTCGCCGTCAGCCTAGCGCCGAGCGATAATGAGTCCGTGTTCGTCTTCAAAGCCGCCGTCGTAGGCGCCGGCACGATGGGCGGGGAGATCGCGCAGGTGATCGCCAACGCCGAGGTCCCGGTCGTGCTCGAGGACGTCGATCGAGATCGGGTGGAGGCGGGGATCGCCCATGCCCGATCGCTGTGGCAGGGCCGCGTCGAGGCCGGCAAGCTCGAGGCTGCCGAGCTCGAGCGCAAGCTGGCGCTGATCACCGGGAGCACCGGATACGAGCAGTTCGGCGACGTCGACTTCGTGATCGAGGCGGTGCCCGAGCGGATCGAGCTCAAGCAGGCGGTGTTCTCGGAGCTCGACGAAGTGACCCCGGGGCACGCGATCCTCTCCTCGAACACCTCCGCGCTGTCGATCACCGAGATCGGCGAGGCCACGAGCCGTCCGGACAGGGTCGTGGGGTTTCACTTCTTCTATCCCGCGTCGGCGATGCGGCTGATCGAGGTGATCGAGGGAGAGGACACCTCGGCCGAGACCGCGCAGGCGGCGAGCAACTTCGCGCAGGCGATCCGAAAGACGCCGATTCGCTGCGGCGAGGCGCCGGGCTTCGTCGTCAACCGGATCCTGAACTCGGGGGTGTCCGAGCTGTGGCGCGCGCAGGAGGAGCTCGGGATCGAGTTCGAGGAGCTCGACAGGCTGGTGGCCGAGTCTGGCGCCGCGCCGATCGGCCCGTTCTTCCTGTGCGACCTGCTCGGGCTCGACACCGTGCTGCACGTCGCCGAGCACCTGCGGGACTGCTTCGGAGACCGTTTCCACGTCCATCCGCGGCTGCGGGAGCTGGTCGCCGCGGGCGAGCTCGGGGCGAAGACCGGAAGGGGCTTCTATGAGCACGGAGGCTGACGCCGGTGGCGGTGGTCGAGACGATCAGCGCGCCCTGTTGGAGCGCTTCACGCTCAAGGCGCTGGTCGAGAGCTGCCTCGTGCTCGAGGAGGGGATCGCGTCGATCAGAGACATCGACCTGGGGATGATGGCCGG
>QHBV01000269.1:3400-3752 GCA_003244035.1 Solirubrobacterales bacterium
GGTGCTCGCCAGGCTCGAGCGCGCCGCGCAGGAGTGGGGCGCGGCCTTCGAGCCCCCCGCGATCCTGCGCAGGCTGGTGGCGCAGGGGCGGCTGGGACACAAGAGCGGTCAGGGCTTCTTCCCCTACGCGACGCCCGATCCGGGTTGGGAGGAGAGCCCCGTCAAGCTCGAGACCCGAGACCGGGTGGCGATCGCGTGGCTCGACAGCCCGCCCGCAAACGCGATCTCCCTGCAGGTGATCGAGGCGCTGTCCAAGCTTTGGGGCACGGTCAAGGTGGGCCGGGTCCGGGCGCTCGTGCTCGCGTCGGCCAACCCGATGCTGTTCTGCGCCGGCGCCGACATCAAGGCGTTC
>QHBV01000269.1:3806-10255 GCA_003244035.1 Solirubrobacterales bacterium
CGTCGCGACGATCGCCGCCGTCAACGGCCCCGCGCTCGGCGGCGGGTGCGAGCTCGCGATGGCCTGTGACCTGCGACTCGCCGCCGAGTCGGCGACATTCGGCCAGCCGGAGATCAACCTCGGGATCATCCCCGGCTTCGGGGGGACGCAGCGCCTGCCGCGGATCGTCGGGCAGGCGCGGGCGCTCGAGCTGAACCTGATCGGCGATCCGATCGACGCGGGGGAAGCGTACGCGCTCGGTCTTGCCAACCGGGTCCTCGCCGACCACGAGCTGCTCGATACCGCGCTCGCGTGGGCGCGCAAGCTCGCCGGCCAGGCGCCGCTTGCCATCGAGCAGATCAAGCGGGTGTCCGCGGCGGGCGAGCTCGAAGCGGGGATCGAGGCCGAGAAGCGAGGATTTGCGACGGTGTTCGGCTCAAAGGACGCGAGCGAGGGGATCTCGGCCTTCTTGCGCAAGCGGACGCCGCGGTTCGAGGGCCGCTGAGCGCAGATTGATCTATTGGCTGTGCGGCGGATCGCGACGATCGGGGTCTACGAGCTCGACGCCGACGCCTTCATCCGGAAGCTGGATGAGGCGAGCGTCACGCAGCTGATCGACATCCGCCAGCGCCGCGGCGTCCGGGGTCCCCGGTATGCGTGGGCCAATGCGCGCCGGCTGCAGGCGCTGCTGAGCGACGCCGGGATTGGTTACGAGTACCACCCCGAGCTTGCCCCCGACACCGAGCTGCGCCACCTGCAATACCGCGAGGACGATCGCCAGGGAGTGGGCAAGCGCTCTCGGGTGCGGCTCGCACCCGAGTACATCCGGCGCTACACCGAGCAGATCCTCGATCGGGCGGAGCTCGAGCCGCTGATAGGCCGGCTGCCGGTCCGCGGTATCGGTGCGCTGATGTGTGTGGAGGCCATCGCGCAGGCTTGCCACCGGTCGCTCGTGGCCAGCCGGATGGCCGAGCGCTACGGCTTTGAGGTCATGCATCTGGGCAGGTGAGGGCTCATCAGCCCTCCGCCGCCCGCGCGCGCAGGGCCGCCTCGATCCGCGCGAGGGTGAACTCAACCAGCTCTCGGTCGGAATCGCAGAGCGGCCCCGCAACCGCGGTCCGGGCCGCGGCAGCGACCGCGCCGTGCTGGTCGCGGAGCTGGGCCAGGCGCGCTGCCAGCGCGCCGGCGGCGGGATCGCTCGCGAGCTCCGCCTGCGCGGCGTCGAGCGCCACCTGGACCTGCAGGGCCGCCTCACGCTCGCGCCCGTGGGCGAGGTCGAGCCGCGCTCGGAGCGCGAGCTCCTCGCAGACCAGCGTCCGCATGCGCCCGCTCAGGACCGCGGCGAGACGAGCCTGCGGCTGGAGCAGCTTCGACCGGCGGGCGCGGCGGCGGGGAGCGACCAGCTCGCGTGCATCGCACCAGCGCCCGTCGGCCACCTGCTCGCCGCCGCCGAAGCCGATCCGCGCCACTAGCGCCTGCCGGCGGCCGACGGCGTTCAGGTAGGGGTCCGCCGTCGCCAGACGGAAGGCGTGCAGGGCGCGGTTCAGGACGGCGAGGTCCGCCGCGAGCCGATCTTCGCCGGCGCCCTCGAGCCACGCGCGTGCGCCGGCGACGCTCTCAAACGGCTCGCGCACGTCGACGATGGTCGCCCGTCCGGTGCAGACGGGCACTGGCTCAGGCTCTGCTCGAGCCTGAAGCTGCTTGCGCGGCATAATCCGGCGGCGACGCTCGGGGGCGCCGAGCGTCGCGAGCACCAATACGTGCGCTGGTGGAGCGTCGGGGGGATCGCCTGCGCGCCGCATGATGTAGCGGCCATCCGGCGGTCCGAGCGTCCAGGGCAGCTCGACCTGGCTGAAGGAGAAGATGGACCCGCGACTCCGTTGCGGGTCCAGAGGAGGGGCGGCGTCCGCCGCCCCTCCTTCCGCGTCAGGGGCTGGCCTTGTGGATCGCGTACTGGCTGGGGGTGACTGGGACGATCGGCTCGGGGATCTGACTGATGCGGCCGATCAGCTGGATCCACTGTCCGGGCTTGAGGATGCTGTTGACCTCGTGCGAGAGCTTCTTGTTGACCCCGAACAGCGGCGTGAAGGTGACCTGGAGGCGATTCGCGTGGTCAGGCAGCGCGAGCGTGTTCGGCTGGCCCTTGTAGCTCATCAGGCTGATGACCTGGTCGGGCTTCATCGCTCCCTGCAGAGTCAGCAGGCGGCGGATCGTGATGTCGGTGATCGAGCCGGGACCCTGGTGGCCCTGCAGCGGGATGTTGTTGATCTTGGCGATGTCGACGCTCGAGCCGGTTGCGCCGGCCGCATCGGTGCCGCTGCTCCCGGTAAGCGAGTGTCCGCACTCGAGGCCTGAGACCGAGGGGTCCAGTCCGGAGGCAGAGAGGAACTCGATCGTCGCGAGCACCCGACGATCGATCAGCCCGGCCTGGATGTCACGCCGCCCGCAGGTGTAGATCTGTACGCGCGGGTCCACGAGGATCCGGTTGGTGAGCTGCACCTTGCTCATCAGCAGCACCTGGCCGACCGAGGGGTTCTTGGCGCCGGGGCCGAAGAACGGGTCGACGCCGGCGGCGCGGTAGACGGCGGTCGCCTCGAGCAGCTTCCAGCCGTCGAGGATCGGCTTGGGGTCGATCTGCGGTGCGCCCTTGCCCGCCGGCCGGACCATGAACGCCATGTGCGCCGCGGTGGTCTGGGTGGCGGCGGCGACGTGCCCGAGGATCGTGCCCGCGACCACGATCGAGCCCGCCCGCAGCGGCTGCAGCGTGTACTGGTTGCGCCCGAGGTGCAGGACGGAGGAGAAGTAGTCCTGGAAGCTCTGCAGCTGCGCCCCGGCGTTGTGTAGCTGCAGCGCCCCGCCGGCGGCGTAGGAGGCCGGCCGTGTGGGGTTGGCAAACAGGCGCTCCTTGACCAGCGGCGCCGCGCTCTGGGCGCCCGAGGCGGGCGCGGGAGTCACCGGCAGGGAGATCGGCGCGCTCTTCTTCGCGAGCTTGCTCGCCTTCAGGGTCGTGACCGTGGCCGCGGGCGCCTGCGCGCCGGCGGTCGCCTGCCCGCCGGCGGTCGCCGGCGCCTTGGGCGAGGGAAGGGTCGGCGCGGAGAGCTCCTGGGCGAGCGCCTTGGCGGTCACCTTGACCGGCTTGGGCACCGGGTAGAGCTTGGGAATCGACCCCAGCTGGGCGTAGGTGTAGATGTTGCCGGTGGCGTCCTGGAGCTCCAGGTACTTGCCGAGCTGTGCGTTCTGTCCGACCTTGACCACCTTGCCGTCATTGACGGCGATCGCCGGCGCGCCCTGGCGCGCGAAGATCGAGGTGCTCTTGGCGTTGGGATTGGAGACGATCGGGATCGCGGCGTTGGCGCCCTTGACCCGACGCGTGGCCAACCGCTCGACCGCGTCATCGGCGTACTTGGCCGGCGCGGCGACGGGGAAGTGCCCTTGGACGAGACCGGTCAGCGCGCTGACGAGCTTGTCCGGAATCCCGCCGACCAGCTTGGCGCGAAGCAGCACCGACTGCACGTACCAGCCCGCGTGGTTGTAGGCGAAGATCCCCTTTGTGATGTTCTTGCTGCCGCCGGCGGCGGCAAGGTAGCGCGCCGCGGTGAAGATCGCGTCGACGGGGTTGTACGGGTCGGCGATGCCGTCGCCGTTGGCGTCGACCCCGTACTGCTTGAAGGTCGCAGGCAGGAACTGCATCCATCCCACGGCCCCCGCGCTCGAGATCGACAGGTTGCGCCCGTAGTCGGTCTCGATCTCGTTGATCGCCGCCAGCACCTGCCACGGGATGTCGTACTCGATTCCCGCGGCCTGATAGATCGGGATCAGGAACGGCGGAATCCGGAAGCTGTCGATGAAGAAGTTCGGCACGCCCAGCGGCGCCGGTCCCGGCAGCGCGAAACTGAAGGTGGGGTTGGTCGGGCTGGGGATGCCGCCGGCTAGGCGCAGCGCATTCGGTGCCGCACCGGGCGCGGGGCTCGGCCCCGTCCCGCCGGTTTGCTTGGCACCGGGCCGATGGCTCCCACTCGCGCCCGGCGCGATTCCGCCGCCCGCACGCGCGGACTGGCGCTGGACTCGCACCCGCCCCTTGGTCCCCGGAGGGGTCTGCGTCTGCGTTTGCGTCTGGGTGGTGGTGCCGGGGGGTGTAGTGGTGTTCGTCTGCGCCGGGCTGGATGAGGTCGACGGCGTCGAGGACCCGCACGAGAGGTTCAGCAGATTGCCGAGGCCCAGCGAGTGCAGCGGCAGACCGAGGTTGTTGATGACCGGCTTGCCGAGCAACGTAAGCGTGCACGAGGCAGACGCCGTCGGCACCACGACGACCGCAATCGCCGCGAGCAGCGCGCCCACGGTCACCACCGCAACCACCAGCTTCCGTCTTATCAGCAGCACCGTGGTCCTTCTCCTCCCGCGATTTGGCGTGCGCACGACCGAGACGACACGGCCGCGTTGCCGGAACGCTACCGACTGCGCCCGAGATTTGCAACGCGGAAGTGTTTCCGGTCTGTCGATTTCTTCCCGGAGGCTACGGATCGCACTCGCGACGGTGCTCACCTGAGCCTCAACTGCAGGCTGAGCATCGTCGCCGGCGGCGGCCGGGACGGCGGCCGCGCTAGGGTGGCGCATGCACTCGATCGGAGCATGATCTCGGGAAAGGCGGACGCGACGATGGACGAGGACAAGGGGCTGCGGGAGCGCGTGACGCGCCACGGCGAGGACGCGATCGGCAAGCTCGCTGCCGATCTGCTCGAGAACCCGATGGTCACGGGCGCGCTGTCGGCCGCCTCGGAGACGCGCGAGCGCGCGATGCGCGCGCAGGAAGTCGCAATGAGCGCGCTGAACCTGCCCTCGGCCAGCGACCTCGAGCGCCTTACGCGGCGGCTGCGGGCGGTGTCGCAGCGGCTCGAGGGGATCGAGGACGGGCTCGACCGTCTCGACGAGCGGATCGAGGCCGTGGGTTCGGGGAGCGCGGTCGCGCACCGGCTCGCCGGGATCGAAGCCGCGCTCGCGCGGATCGAGGCAGCGGTTCTGGCAAAGCCGCGCGCCGTGCCGACCGTGCCGCGATCAAGCGCTCGGTAGCGCGGCGAGCGCCCGCGCCGCGAGTGTCCCCATGCGGCGCTCGGCTTCCGCCAGCCCGGCGGGGTCGATCCGGGTGCGGACGGGATGCAACTGGTCGGAGACGACCAGCACCGCCGCGGCTCGCAGCCCGCGGCGGGCCGCGAGCGCGAACAGCGTCGCCGTCTCCATCTCGACGGCCACGGCGCCCGCGCGGGCCCATCGCCGGCCCAGCTTCTCGCGGTGCTCGTAGAAGAGATCCGTGGAGGCGACGGGAGCGCGGCGCGCGCCGGCCCCGTCCGGCGCCGCGGCGCTGAGCGCCGCCAGCAGCTCCTCGCTCGCGGGCACGCGCGCGGGTGCGCCGAGTGCCCGGCTGGCACCATCGGTCGCGAGCGCCTCCGTCGCGATCACGAGCTCGCCGAGCGCCAGCGCAGGATCGAGCGCGCCGCAGGTGCCGGCGCGCAACAGCCACCGGGCGCCGAGGTCGGCGAGCTCGGAGATCACGATCGCGGCGCTCGGCCCGCCCATCCCGGTGCTCTGGATCGTGAGCTGCGCGCCGTCGGCGGCGGTCCCCGTGTAGCCCCACAGGCCACGGTTGTGATTGAACATCCGCGGCTTGTCGAGCAGCGCCTGCGCGAGCGTCAGCGCGCGCCCTGGATCGCCCGGCAGCAGCACGCGCTCGGCCAGCGGCGCGGTCGGGTGCAGGTGGATCGTGGCGGCCACTCCGGCGAGGTTAGGGGCCCGTAGACTCCGCCGCGCGATGACCGGCTTTCAGTCGCCCACCGAGTTCCGCGAGGTGATGGATCGCGCGTTCACGATGATGAGCGAGGACCCCCAGATGGGTCCGCGGCTGCGCGACGCCGACACGCCGCAGCGGTTCGAGTTCACCGACTTCGACCTGGTCGTGAACATCCGGGCGGGCAGTCCGGCGGAGCCCAACCTCGCGTGGGAATGGACCGACGAGGTCAGCTGGAAGCCGAAGGTCGAGATGACGATGAGCTCCGAGACCGCCAACCGGTACTTCCAGGGCAAGGAGAACGTCGCGCTCGCGATCGCGAGGCGGCGGATCAAGGCCGGTGGCGACGTCAAGGCGGCGCTGGCGATCATCCCGATCACCAAGCCGCTGTTCGCCCGCTACCGGGAGATGATCGCCACCGATTACTCGCATCTCGAGCTCTGATCCGGATCCGATGATCGAGCGCGTGCGCGCGGATGGCCTGCTCGCCGCCGGTCGCCCGGTCGTGGTGCTCTACTCGGGCGGGCGCGACTCGACCTGTCTGCTCGAGCTGGCCGTGCGGATCGCCGGCCGCGACGCGGTCGGTGCCCTTCACGTCAACTACCGCCTGCGCGCCGCCGCCGATGGCGACGAGGCGCACTGCGCGCGGCTGTGCGAGCGGCTCGGGGTCCCGCTCGAGATCCGCCGGCCG
>QHBV01000270.1 GCA_003244035.1 Solirubrobacterales bacterium
AACTGGGAGATCAACCTGGGCCTGTCGCTCGGCGGGGTGGTGCGAGCCCTGCTGATCGGCGTGGCGCTGCTCCTGCTGGGCCTGCCGATCACGCACGTGCCGATCCACGCTCCCCTCGTGCTGGTGGTTGGTGTCATCCGCGGGCTGATTGAGCTTCCTGGGCGTCTCCTACTCGGTGTCGACACTGCCCTCAACGTGGAGCGAGGTCTCGCACGCCAACCCGATCTTCTACCTCTTGCAGGCGGAGCGCTACGGATTTTTGGGCACGAGCGACGTTCCGGATCGCCCCGGCGACCGGGCGCGCCTGCCGCGACTCACCGTGGCGTGACGATGCCTCAGCTCACCGCTGGCAGAAAGGGCACCAGTACGTTGTCCGGCCGCCGATTCTGGCTCGATGCACCGGCGAGCCATCGCGTGGGCAGCGCCCCTGGCTGGCGCGCGCGGCGATGAACTGCCCCGTGTGGGACCCTCCGAGGCGGAGGGACGACCGGACCGCAACCCGGACGGAGCGCCGGAGACGGTCGAGGTCCTCCACGGAGAGTTCTGACACTGACCGTCCGGGCGCGATTCGCGCCTGCCACAGCACCTGATCGACCAGTAGGTTGCCGAGGCCAGAGACCACGCCTTGGTCGAGCAGCCGTGCCTTCACCGGCGCCCGGCCGGAGCCGATCAAGCGGCGAAACTCCGCGCGCCCGACGTCGGCGGCGTCTGGTCCCACGTGCCCGTAGTCGGGATTGATCACCGCCCGGCCGAGGCGGCGCTTGTCTCTCAACACCAACGCGCCGCCGTCCTCGAAGTCGACCCTGAAGCGGTCCCAGCGCCCTGAGTCCTCTGGATCCACCTCGATCCGGCCCGCCATCCCAAGATGCAGGCCGAGCGTCGTTCCGTCCTGGGTTTCGACCCACAGGAACTTCCCACGCCGATGCGCCGAAGTGAGCCTATGGCCGACCAGGGCGGCGGCGATTTCGCCTGTCGCGTGGGGCCGGCAAACGTACGAATCGTGGTCATCGACACCGGTGATCCGCCGGCCCAGAGCCGCTTCCAGCGCTAGACGAGCTCGCTCGGCCTCGGGTAGCTCGGGCATCGTCGCAGCGTAGGGGAGGCGAGTGCGATGGGGCCTGACGAAACGGCTGTGTGCTTCTCAATGCTCACGGGCTCGTCGGGCGCGGCGAGCGTGGAAAACCGCCGGGTGGTCCTGCGCCCCTGGTCCAGCCCAGTGGGGCATCGGCGTGTACTCGAGCGGACGCGCCTCCGTCTGGGAGTTCTCGACCGTCAGACAGGAGCCCCATTCGATGTAGCGGTCGTCGGCCTGCAGCCCGGTGCTGTAAGGGGGGCGAGCTCCGGCCCCAGCAGGCTCTGGAATGGTGTGACCCCTGCAGCGACCAGTGACTACGTCCGCGAGTTCGTGGAGGAGCTTCTGCGCACGGGCATCATGCTCAGCGACCTGCTCGGCGATCTCATCGAGAGCCTGCCCGACGACGCCTACCCAGGGGAGTGCAACGCCGAGGTGGTGCTCGAGATGCTGATCGGGTCGGTCCGTCCGGTGGTCGACGCTGCCGGCAAGGAGTCGGTGCGCAGCGCGGTTGCGCTGATTGCCGCCACCAGCGACCGAACGCTCACCGACCTGCGGCGCGCCGTGGAGCTGGCCAGCCGCGGGGACTGCGGGGCCGGCGGGAAGCGCCACGGCGGGCGCCGCCACGGCGGGCGCCGCCACGGCGGGCAGCGCGGCTGACTGCCAATTTCGAAGGTGCGGCGTGTCCATGCCACCGACGTCCAGGCCACGGTGGGAGATCGAGCTCACGGCGCAAGCCGAGAGGTGGTACAAGGCGCTCAGTGCCGAAGACACGAGCCGGATCAGGGCCGCGATCAACCGGCTCGAGCGCAAGGGACCAACGCTGGGCCGGCCCTTTGCCGACTCGATCACGGGCTCGCGCCACCACCACATGAAGGAGCTGCGTTCGAGCGGCGGAAATCTTCGGGCGCTGTTCGCGGTCGATCCGCGCCGGCGTGCGATCGTTCTCGTGGGAGGCGACAAGACCGGCGACTGGAGGGGCTGGTACGAGCGCAACATCCCGCGTGCGGACAGGCTCTACGACCAACACCTGCGGGACATGGGAAAGGAGGGACCTTGCCGTCCAAGTTCACGAGAAGCTGGGAGACAGTCAGGGGACAGAGACCGCTGAACGAACAGCGGGTGGCGACGTACGTGCGGCTGATGGACGCCCAGGAACGCATCGCGCAAGCACGCCACCGGCACGGCGCAAACCGCGCAACGATCGAGGAGGCACTCGCGGTCAGCGAGTTGAATGATGCAGAGGGGAATCAGGAGGATGACCTCTACCTCCGCACCTTGGCCCGGTTCGTCGCCGCGCTCGGTGGACATCTCGAGGTCCTGGCCGTATTCCCCGGGGAGACGATCGCCCTCCGGCGCGAGCCCAGCGATTGAGGCGAGACCTCGGTGCTTCACGTCCATAGAGCGGAGCGCGCCGATCTCCTGGCCGACGGCCTGGCACAGACGCTGCTCGAGCCCCTGGAGGACCCTTTCGTGCCGGAGGTGGTCGCGGTTCCAACGCGGGGGATCGAGCGGTGGCTGGGCCAGCGCCTGTCGACGCGCCTCGGCGCCGGCGAGGACCGCTGCGACGGCGTATGCGCCAACGTCGAGTTCCCATTTCCCGGCAGGCTGGTGCTCGGCGCGCTCGCAAGCGCGACCGGGCTCGATCCAGACGACGATCCGTGGCCGGCCGAGCGGTCGGTCTGGCCACTGCTGGAGGTGGTCGATCGGAGCCTGAAGGAGCCGTGGCTGGCGATCATCGCCGTGCACCTGGCTGGGGCGCGGGGCGGAGGCGAGGATCCGAGCCGGCGGTTCGGCGTCGTGCGCCGGATCGCCGACCTGTTCGATCGCTACGGCGTGCACCGGCCAGAGATGCTCAACCGCTGGGCGCAGGGCGAGGCGACCGATGGCTCGCAGGACGCGTGGCAGGCCGAGCTGTGGCGGGCACTGCGCGAGCGGATCGACACGCCGAGCCCAGCCGAGCGACTCGTCGGAGCGTGCGGGCGAATCCGCGAGGAGCCGCAGCTG
Source organism: Solirubrobacterales bacterium (assembly GCA_003244035.1). Taxonomy (GTDB): domain Bacteria; phylum Actinomycetota; class Thermoleophilia; order Solirubrobacterales; family Solirubrobacteraceae; genus Palsa-465. The sequence continues at coordinate 3,080 of QHBV01000270.1, forward strand.
CTCGACCTCCCTGCGCGAGTGTCGCTGTTCGGGCTGACACGGATGCCCCGCAGCTACCTCGATGTGCTCGCGGCGATCGCCTGGGCGCGCGACGTGCACCTGTTCGTGCTCCATCCTTCGCCCTCGCTCTGGGGGCATGTGCGCGAGGCGCTGCAGGATGGAGCACCCGTCGTTCACCGCCGCGCGGATCGGACGGCGGAGCTGCCCGCCAATCGGCTCCTGGCATCGTGGGGTCGGGACGCCCGCGAGCTGCAGCTCGTGCTCGCCGCCACCGGCGAGAGCGTCGATCACCACCATCCGCTCGGGTCGGAGGGCAACACCACGCTGCTGCAACGGATCCAGGCCGATGTCCGGGAGGACCGCCAGCCGTCGGGCCCGCCGCTGCCGGGCGAGCTCGACGCGCGCCCATCGCTCGATCGCGCTGACCGAAGCGTCCAGGTGCATGCCTGTCACGGACGCGCGCGGCAGGTGGAGGTGCTTCGCGATGCTGTGCTTCACGAGCTCGAGGAGGATGCGACGCTCGAGCCCCGCGACGTGATCGTGATGTGCCCCGACATCGAAACGTTCGCGCCGCTGATCCAGGCGACGTTCGGCGCGGGCAGGGTCGAGGCGACCGCCGGCGGGGCTGGTGCAACCGCCGGCTGGGCTGGGGCGACCGCCGGCGCAGCTGGGGCGACCGCGAGCTGGAGCGGGGACGAGGACGAGCTGCAGGGAAGGCGACTGCCGGACCTGCGAGTCCGGCTCGCCGATCGCTCGTTGCGGCAGACCAACCCGCTGCTGGGCGTGATCTCGCAGCTGCTGGAGCTGGCCGATCAGCGAGCGACTGCTTCCGCGTTGCTCGACCTGGCTGACTGCGAGCCTGTGCGCCGCCGCTTCCGCTTCGACGATGACGAGCTGACGCGGATGCAGGACTGGGTGGTCGCGAGCGGGATCCGCTGGGGGCTCGACGCCGCGCACCGCGCGCCGTTCAAGCTGGACGTGCTGGCGGCCGGCACGTGGCGGGCGGGACTCGACCGGATTCTGCTCGGCGTGACGATGACCGAGGAGGACCGCCGCCTGGTCGGCGGCGTGCTGCCTCTGGACGATGTCGAAAGCGGTGCGATCGAGCTCGCCGGGCGGTTCGCCGAATACGTCGATCGGGTGCGAGCGGCCGTCGATGAGCTCTCCGGGGCGAAGGCAATCGACGGTTGGGCAGCGGTGATCGCTGGCGCCGCAGACGCGCTCACGGCCACGAGCGAGCGCGACTCCTGGCAGCGCCGCGAGCTCGGACGCGTGCTCGACGACGTGCTTGCGGAGGCCAGGCAGGACGGGCAGCTCAGCGGTGTGCCGCTCGAGCTGGCCGACCTCCGGGCGTTGCTGGCCGATCGGCTGCGCGGCCGGCCGACTCGGGCGAGCTTCCGCACCGGACATCTGACCATCTGCACGCTCGTGCCGATGCGGTCGGTCCCGCACCGCGTCGTCTGCATCCTCGGCCTGGATGACGGTCAGTTTCCGCGCAGGGCGTGGCGTGACGGCGACGACCTGATGCTCTCCGACCCGCAGGTTGGGGACCGTGACCCGCGCACCGAGGACCGGCAGATGCTGCTGGATGCTCTGCTCGCCGCGACCGAGAGGCTGATCATCACCTACACCGGCAGCGATGAGCGCACCAACCTTCCGCGGCCGCCTGCGGTGCCGGTCGGCGAGCTGCTCGACATCGTAGAACGGACCGTTCGGCGCGAGCACGGCTCCGCTCGCGAGCAGGTGCTCGTGGGTCACCCGCTGCAGCCGTTCGATCGACGGAACTTCACCAAAGGGACGCTCGTGCCGAAGGGGCCCTGGAGCTTTGACCAAGTGTCGCTCGACGGCGCCCGCGCACTCAGCCGGCCTCGCGACACGCCCGCCAGTTTCCTGTCGGTACCGCTGCCGGCGCCCGACGATGGCCTGGTCGAGCTCGAAAATCTGGTGCGGTTCGTCGAACAGCCCGTGCGAGCCTTCCTGCGCGGACGGCTGGGGATCGCCGTCCGCGAGTTTGCCGACGAGGTCGACGACGCGCTGCCGATCGAGCTCGATGGCCTGGGCGAGTGGGGGGTCGGGCAGCGGCTGCTCGACGGCGTCCTCGCGGGTGCTGGGCTCGACGAGTGCGTGCAGGCCGAGCTCGCGCGCGGGATGCTGCCGCCGGGGATGCTCGCGATGCCGGTGCTCGACCGCATCCGGGTCGTGGTGGAGCAGATCGCCGGCGCGGCCCGAGCGTCGGGCGACGGCAAGCCCACCTCGCTCGATGTCAACGTGCGGATTGCCGATGGGCGCATGCTCGCGGGGACGGTGCCGGGCGTGTGCGGGGGGACGATCCGAAGAGTCTCCTACGCGCGCGTGAAGCCGCGGGACCGGTTGGCCGCGTGGGTGAGGCTGCTGGCGCTGAGCGCCGCCTGCCCCGAGCGGCGGTTGCAATCTGTCGTGATCGGCCGCGCGCGATCGGGCGCCCGCGACGCGGATGTGACGCTCGCGCGGATCCCGGCGCTCGGCGACGATCCGGTCGCTCGCCGCCGTGAAGCTCTCGATGAGCTCGCCGTGCTGGTCGACCTGTACGAACGCGGGATGCGCGAGCCGCTGCCAGTGGCGAGCGGCGCGACCGCCGCCTACGCCCAGGCGGCGGTCGCGGGAGCTGACGCCGAGGCCGCCGCGCGAGGCGTGTGGGAGACGACGTTCGGCTACGACAAGGAGGATCGGGAGCCCGAGCACGTCCTCGTCCACGGCGGCGCTATCACCTTGGCGGAGCTGCTCGACGAGGCGCCGCGTGCCGACGAGCAGGGGGAGGGCTGGGATCAGTCCGAGCCGACCCGGTTCGGCCGCTATGCACGGCGGTTGTGGGACGGGCTGCTCGCCCGTGAGGTCGTCCGCGACCGATGAGCAAAGCTGCCCCCTACGTGGAGTTCGACGTCTGCGGTCCCCTCCCGTCCGGAATGACGGTACTCGAGGCGAGCGCCGGCACCGGTAAGACGTACACGATCGCCGCGCTGGCTGCCCGGTATGTCGCCGAGGGCATGCCGCTCGAGCGGCTGCTGCTGATCACGTTCACGCGGATGGCTACCGGGGAGCTGCGAGATCGCGTCCGGGAGCGGCTGGTCGGCTGCGAGCAGCAGCTCTCGCGGATCCTTGCCGGAGCGCCGGAAACCGGTGCCGACCGCGTCGTGAGGCTGCTGGCCGCCGGCACCCCCCGCGAGGTGGAACTGCGGCGGGGTCGATTGGCTCGCGCGGTCGCCGATTTCGACGCGGCGACGATCGCGACGACTCACGGGTTCTGCCAGGAGATGCTTGCGGAGCTCGGCACGGTGGGCGATCTGGAGCCCGGGACGGCGTTCGTCGAGAACGTCTCGGATCTGCTGGAGCAGGTGCTCGACGATCTGTACGTCCGGCGCTTTCAGCAGCGGGGCGGCGCGTCGTTCGATCGCGCGCAGGCGCTCGAGATCGCACGGGCGGCGGTGTTCAACCCGACGGCGGAGCTCGAGCCGCAGGGCGAGCCGGCGCAGAGCACGGCGGCGATGCGCTACCGGCTCGCGGGTGCGGTTCGCGCCGAGCTCGAGACGCGCAAGCGGCGGATGGCGATCATGACCTATGACGATCTGCTGACCCGGCTCAACCAGACGCTGAGAGGGCCGAGCGGCTCGGCTGCGGCCGGCCGGCTGCGCTCCCGCTATGGGGTGGTGCTGGTCGACGAGTTTCAGGACACCGACCCGGTGCAGTGGCAGATCCTGCACCGTTCGTTTGCGACGGCGGGGGTGACGCTCGTGCTCGTGGCCGATCCCAAGCAGGCGATCTACGCATTCCGTGGCGCTGACGTGTACGCGTACCTGGTCGCGGCAGCCACCGCTTCGACACGCGCCACCCTACAGATCAACCGCCGCAGCGACCAGGCCCTGCTCGACGCCTTGGACGCGCTGTTCGGAAACGCGCGGCTCGGTCACCAGGGCATCGTCTATCGCAGGGTCAAGGCCGATGCCGCGAACCGGACGCCCCGGCTGAGCGGCGCTCCGTGCGCCGCGGCGCTCCGCGTGCGGGTCGTGCACCGCGACGAGCCGACGATCGACCAGACCGCTTACGGGTTCGCCCGAGCGCCGTCGGCTCGAGCGCACATCGCCCGCGACCTCGCCGCGGACATCGTCGCGTTGCTCTCCTCGGGTGCCGCGATCGAGCACCGGATGCCCGATGGACACCCGGCCGCGCGCGATCCGATCCAGCCGGGGGACATCGCGGTGCTAGTCCGCACCCACAAGCACGCCGATCTGGTCCGGGACGAGCTGCGCGCCGCGCGGGTCCCAGCGGTGATCAACGGTGCCGGCAGCGTGTTCCTCACCCCGTCTGCGCGCGACTGGCTGAGGCTGCTCGAGGCGATCGAGCGCCCCGCCTCGACGCTCCGCGCGCGCACCGCTGCGCTGACGCCCTTCCTCGGCTGGGATGCCGAGCGGGTCGCCACCGCACCCGAGCAGGACTGGGAGGAGGTGCACCGTCGCCTGCACCACTGGAGCAGGGTCCTGCGCGAGAATGGCGTGGCGGCGCTGGCCGAGACGATCATGCTCGGCGAGGGCCTTCCGGCCCGCATGCTCGCCTTCACCGATGGGGAGCGGCAGCTGACCGACGTGTACCACTTGGCGCAGCTGCTTCACGGCGCGGCGAGCGCGGACCGACTGGGCGCCGCCGCACTACGGGCCTGGCTCGCTCAGCGGGTCTCCGCGCAGGAGCGCGAGGGGGTTGAGGATGAGCGCGCCCGCCGGCTCGAGTCAGACGCCGAAGCCGTGCAGGTGCTGACGATCCACCGCAGCAAGGGCCTCGAGTTCCCGCTCGTGTACTGCCCGTTCCTGTGGGAGCCGGGTTACATCTCGCGTGATCCCGAGCCGGTGTACTTCCACGACCCGGGCGCCGGCGACCTGCTCAAGCTCGACGTCGGACTCGACAGCCCCGGGTTCGGAGCGCACGTTCGCCAGCATCACGTCGAGCAGCGCGGTGAGGACCTGCGCCTCGCCTACGTCGCACTCACCCGCGCCAAGCATCAGGCGGTGATCTGGTGGGCCGGGTCATGGGCCAGTCGTCACTCTGCCCTCGGGCGGCTCCTGTTCGCCAAGGGCGAGGACGGCAACGTCGCACCGGACGGCACCTTGACTCCTGCCGACACCGCCGTCGACGCGCGCGTTGCGCAGCTGGCCGAGCAGGCTCCGGGCTGTGTCAGCGTCGAGCGCTCCACTCTCGGGCTCCCGAGCGCGTGGCGTCCGCCGCTGCAGCCGCCCGCCGAGCTGCTGGCGGCACGGTTCGATCGACGGCTGGACGTGCGCTGGCGGCGCACGTCCTATAGCGACATCACGGCTGCGGCGCACGATCCGCTCGTCGCGAGCGAGCCGGAGGAGCGGGTCCTGCGCGACGAGCCCGAGGCGTCCGCCCCGGTCCCCGGCGCCGATCCCCAGGAATCACTCCCGCTGGGACTAGACAGGCCCTCACCACTCGATCGGCCCTCGCCGCTCGCAGAGATGCCCGCCGGGGTGGAGCTAGGCACGTTCGTGCATCGCGTGCTGGCGGCGAGTGACTTCGCGGCTGTCGATCTCGAGGCTGAGCTCGCCGAGCACGTCGCCGCCGCGCAGGCATGGCGCGAGCTCGAGATCGGCGACCCGGTGGTGGCCGGGGCCGGGCTCCGAGCGGCGCTCGAGACCCCGCTGGGAGCAATCGTCGAGGGCACGCGTCTTTGCGACGTGCGCCGCTCTGATCGGCTGGATGAGCTCGAGTTCGAGTTGCCGCTGGTCGGCGGCGAGGGACCGAGCGGATGGCTCACCCCAAGCGCGATCGGCGACGTGCTGCGCACGCACCTGCCGGCGAGCGACCCGATGGCCGCGTACGCCGTGCGCCTGCAGGATCCGTCGCTTCGCCCCAGCGTTCGAGGCTTTCTCACCGGCAGCATCGACCTGGTCATCCGTCTCGGTGGCCCGCGGTACGCGATCGTCGACTACAAGACCAACTGGCTCGGGCCGTTCGATGAACCGCTGACCCTCCGCCATTACCGGCCCAGTGCGCTCGCCGCGGAGATGAGCCGTGCCCATTACGGACTGCAGGCCCTGCTCTACACGGTCGTCCTGCACCGCTACCTGCGCTGGCGCCAGCCGGGCTATGAGCCCGCGCGCGACCTCGCCGGCGTCCTCTACCTGTTCCTGCGCGGTATGGCCGGCGCCGACACGCCGACGGTGGACGGCGCTCCGTTCGGCGTGTTCTCCTGGCGCCCGCCGGGAGCACTCGTGCAGGCGCTCAGCGATGTGCTCGACCGGGGCACGGCGTGAGCGCGAGCGCGACGACCTCGCCCGGCGATCGATTCGACGCGCGTTGCGCGAGTCGCGTGAGCGGGCTGCTGCGCCCCTTCAACGAGATCGGGCTGCTCGCGCCTGCCGACGTGCACGTCGCGACGCGGCTTGGTGAGCTGGTCGGCGAGGACAGCGAGCCGGTGCGACTCGGGGCCGCGCTCGCTGTGCGCGGCCCCAGGCTCGGTCACGTGTTCGTCGACATCGCCACGATTCGCGACACCGCGAGCATCGAATCCGACCAGCCCGTCGATCTCTCGGCCCTGCCCTGGCCTGCCACAGAGGGATGGATCGACCAGCTCGCCGCAAGCGAGCTGGTCGCGGTCGGGGAGCGAGGCCGTAGCACGGACCTCCCCCTTCGCCTGCTGGGCACCCGCCTCTACCTCGATCGCTACTGGCGCGAGGAGTGCCGGGTCGCGCTAGACCTGCGTCAGCTGACCGCCGCCGATCCGCTGGATGTTGGGGTCGAGCTGCTCGCCCAGGGACTGCGGCGGTTGTTTGTTGCCGGCGATGCGCAGGACAGGCAGCGATTGGCCGCCGCCGCCGCGGTTCTATGCCGGTTCGCGGTCCTCGCCGGCGGTCCGGGTACCGGCAAGACGACGACGGTTGCGCGGATCGTCGCGCTCCTGGCCGAGCAGGCCGCCGCGCAGGGGGCACGCCCGCCGCTGGTCGCGCTCGCGGCGCCGACTGGCAAGGCGGCGGCGCGACTACAGGAGGCAGTCCACCAGGAGGGGGCGGTGCTTGCGGTCAGCGACGAGATCAGAGCGCTGCTCCGGGATCTACGCGCCTGCACGCTGCACCGGCTGCTCGGTTGGAGACCGGGAAGCCACAGCCGCTTCGCCCACGATCGCGAGAACCGCCTGCCGCACGACATCGTGATCGTCGATGAGGCCTCGATGCTCTCGCTCTCACTGACGGCCAGGCTGGTCGAAGCCGTGCGACCCGATGCGCGGCTACTACTGGTCGGCGATCCCGGGCAACTCAGCTCGATCGAGGCCGGGGTCGTCCTCGGCGACATCGTCGGTCCGGCCGCCGAGGGGCTCCTGATGAACGCTGCGGCCCGCGCGAGGCTCGCGCGGGCAACGGATTCGGAGGTTCCAGCCAAGGATCCGCCTTCCGATACGAAGATCGGCGACGGGATCGTCGTGCTCGACCGCGTGCACCGCTACGGCCGCGGGATCGCGAAGCTTGCCGAGGCGATCCGGCGTGGCGACGCCGACGCAGCGATCGGCGCGCT